>JBBSTU010000097.1:0-14546 GCA_038235595.1 Actinomycetales bacterium
AGCACCACCTGATCACCGACCCCGACCCGCCGGAGGTCTGACTCGTCGCTCCCGCCTCCGACCAGCACCACCGCCGTTCCAGCCGGCACGAGCACCGCCACGGCCACGTCGACGGCGTTCATGACGCCCGACTCCACCCGGGAACCGCGACCAGAGGCCGTCGGGCACCAGCACCCTCGGGCGTGTACACGTCACAGAGAATGCCTGCGAGAGTGCCCGGGTCGTAGCGCTCCCCCAGCGTCGCCCGCGCCCGAGCGGCCCAGGCGCCGGCCTCGCGCGGGTGGGTCACTGCGTGGTCGAGAGCCCGAGCCAGTGACACGGCATCCAGGGGGGCGACAAGCAGCCCGGTCACCCCGGGCACGACGACGTCAGGAACGGCGTTGACTGCCGTGGCCACGACGGGGATGCCGCACTGTTGCGCCTCGATGATCGCGCAGGGCAGGCCCTCGTAGCGGCTCGACATCGCGAAGACGTCGAACGCGGGCAGCAGCCGGGGAACGTCGTCGCGGTTGCCGAGCAGCCGCACCCGGTCGCTCAGGCCCCGACGACGGGCCTGCTCACGAGTCTGCTCGAGCAAGGGACCACCACCGACCCAGACCAGCGTGGCCCGCGACGACATGGCGGCGAGCGCCGCAACCATCACCTCGGGGGCCTTCTGGAAGTCCATCCGGCCGACCGTGCCGACGACCGTCGCCGTGTCACTGAGCCCGAGCAGCGCTCTCGCGCGCCTCCGGGTGGCCGGGGAGGCCGTCACCTCGGCAGGTTCGACGGCCGGGCCGATGGTGACGATCTGGTCGGGCCGGGCGATGCGGCGCCGCACCGCCTCGACGGCCACCGCGGTGCCGACGGCGAGGTAGGCGTCGGTGACCCGCGACAGTCGACGTTCCGTTCTGACGTAGGCCTGACGCATCGGGGCGGGCTGGAAGTCGTGCCAGGGAAACCCGTGCAGGGTGTGCACGATCGTCGGAACCCCCGTCCGGGCGGCCGCCATCCGGCCCAGCACCCCGGCCTTGGCGCTGTGGGTGTGCACGACGTCGGGACGTCGGGTGCGAACGAGCTCGATGAGCGCCCGGTAGGCCCTCGCATCCTGAGCGGGGCTGATCGGCGACACCAGGTCGGGAACGACGACCACCTCGATACCGGCGCCGCGGGCGACGTCCAGCAGGTCGTCTCCCGACCCGACGACCAGCGTGCTGCGATAGCTGCCGATGGGCAGGTTGACCGCCCCTCGTACCGCGACGCCACCGGCCCCGGCCTCGCAGCGCGTGATGATGTGCATCACATGTCTGGTCATGGGCTGCCCTGTCTCTGAGACGAGCTCATGGTCGAAACCCTGCTGTGCGCCATCTCGACGATCTCGGCCAGCGCCGCATCAGGGCGGGAGGCGAGCACGACCTCGGCACAGTTCGCCTGCCGGGCCAGGCCTCGCGCCTCGCCGTCGACAGCGGGATGGGCCGGACCGAGACCGGTGCCGAGGGCGAGCGTGGCCGCGAACGACCAGTACCGCCGCAGCTCCCCCGCGGCGTACGTGCCGGCGGTGAGAGCGCGCGCTGCCATCTCGTCCGACACCGGACGAACGGTGGTGCGAGCATCGTTGCCTCGGCGCAGAACCAGCACCAATGACGGCAACAAGACGGGTTCCCTGACGCTCCATGGCTGCTCGACCCGTCCGTACGGCATCCTGTTGCGATGGAGCGGGTGGCGGCCGCGACGGCCCGGGCCGGCCGCGACCCGTACGGGTTCCGGGAGACCGTGCAGGAGGTTACCGTCGTACGTGCAGAGGTTGTCGCTGACGGGGATGCCGTCGTCGCGGGCGAGCCCATGGAGCAGCGTCGACTTGCCCACTCCCCCAGGACCGGCCACCACCACGCCGACCCGGCCGATCCGAGCCGCGGAGACGTGTAGGGGCACGGCGTCGTATCGCACCCCGGCCCACCACAGCGCCGGGTACTGCAGCAGAGCGGCGCGCCAGAGCAGCTCGGTGCGAGCGGGGGCGGCCAGGCGAAGTGCTCGGTGCCGGGCCGCAGGACGCGGACGTGCGGTAATGGACAGAAGACCCGGCGACGGCTCGACGAGCAGGTCCAACCCGCTCCCGCAGGCATCGGTGAGGATGACTCGGCTGCCGTCGCCGGAGGCTCCCCTGGTCACCGGGCCGAGGTCGGGCAGGCGGAAGGGGGCCGTCGAGGACTCCACTCGCACCCGGATGTCCGGCGCCGCGTCGTCACCGCCCTGTCCGCCACGCCCGGTGTCGGCGGACTGGACCATCGGTCCGCCGAGAGCCCGGTCGAACACTCCCGACCACGAGGGTGAGTCGGTCTCGGCCTCGATCGTCAGGCCGCAGCTGCGGGCGCGCACGATCACGACGTCCTCCGAACCTTGGTGGTCTGAGTTCCGATGCGGGCGCCCGGTTCGCCGGGCTTCATCGCTGTGGTCCGATCGGCATCGGTCACGGAGGGGCCAGCCGCCGCGGCATCCGCCTCGGGCTCTGCTCCGGCGCCTGCGGCAGCCTGGATCAGCCTCGACAGAGGGCCCGGTCGGCGGAAGGTGAGCACTCCGACCAGCGACCAGCCCATGACGTTCGTCCGCTCGCGAAGCTCCTCCAGGCTTCGTTGCGACTGCACCGAGGGCGACAGGGCGATCACGACGACCGACCCGCGGTCGATGCTCGCGTCGTCGGGGTCCGCCACCGGGTGTAGGGCGTCGATGTGGTGCTCCACGCGAAGCCCTGTGAGCGCCTCCAGCTCGCCGGTGATCCGGGCCGCCAGCCGTTCGTCCCGAGGGTCGACCGGCAGCAGCAGCAGGGTCTGGCCGCGGAACCGTCTCCGGATGAGCCCGGCAGAGGCTGCGAAGTCGCGAAGCACGGTGGCACTGGCTGCAGTGGTGAGGTCGAGCCGGGGCAGATGTCCCAGCGACGGACACCGCAGCTCGGTGGCGATCCACCGCGGCCCTCGGATGCGGGGGCGCAGCGACTCGACGACGGCGACGACACCCAGGCTCAGAAGCAGTCCGGCGAGGCCCGCCAGGGCCGCGAGCTGAGGCACCTTGTTCCTCAGCGGGGCCGCCGCCGGCCGGGCCGCGTCGAGCAGCCCGATGGACGAGCGGGACGGGGCCCCCGCCAGCAGGTCCGAGCGCTGGCGGAGCAGGTCGGCCAACGTCGGCGCGCCAGCCGCGATACGCGCCTGAACGGTGAGCACCTGACCGGGGGACGCGTCGGCCAGCTGGCCGATCAGGCGGTCGCGCTCCGTCGTCAGTGCATCGATCTGCTTGTTGAGAGCCAGCGCGGCGCTGGCGTCGCTCTGCCGGGAGACGTTGGCGTAGCTGAGGGCCTGCTGCACCAGCGAGTCGACCGCGATGACGGACCGGTCGGGGCTCGTCGTGACGACCGCCACGTCGTTGACGGCCGACACCCCGACCCGGGTCACCGTGATCGAGTCCGTCGCGAACTGCACCGGGTCACCGGTGACTCCCGCCGCCGCCATCGCCTTCTCGACGATCCGCGGGGTGGTGACGACACCGAGCAGCAGCTGGGTGGCGGCGTCGGCCTGCACGTTGGTGCCGGCCAGCCCCCCCGACATCTGCACGCGGGCCACCGCCCCGTAGAGCGGTGCCTGACGCGCCCCATACGAGGCGGCGCCCACGGCCGGAAGGACCACCAGGAGCCCGATCACCCACCAGTAACCTCCGACGATGCGTCGGAAGGCCTCATCGATACGCATGGAGACTCTCTTTCCTGACGGGCTAGTGCAAGACGGCGAAGGGCCGCATCCGTGCGACGGGTCGCACGATCCGATGGCTGGTGAGAACCGACATGGCGGCGTTGACCCCCGCGTCGTCGAGGTGGTACGCCCGGGCGGGGGCCGTGTCGTCATAGCGGAAGCGCATCGTGTACCGGCCCTGTCGGTCAGAGACGGAGGTGCCGTTCGCCGCGAACTGGTCGATGACCGTTCCCGCGCCGTGGCACGCCGAGTGCAGGCTCTGGTCGCTGGCCGGCCCGGCCACGGCGAGGTACGACGACGTTCGGTGCGTGCCGGGCAGCAGCACCGCCTGGCCGGTCTGGGCGAAGGTCGTGCCGGGCCGCATCAGGGGGGCGGGGTAGGCCCGGCACGAGTTGTGTCGATGGACGACGGCGCGCTCCCCGGCGACGTCCTCCTCGTAGATCGAGTTATGAGGAGAGTCGACCACCAGTCGACCGGGCGCACCGCCGAAGGCTTCCGCGGCGAGCGTCCGCAGGGCCTGGTAGGTCACCATGCGGAAGGCGTAGCCATAGTTCATCGCGGCCGCATTGGCGAGCATCAGCCGCTGGCCCTCGTCGGAGTCCAGGCTGACGGGCGGACACGCAGCGGTGAAGAAGAGGCGCATCCGCTCGCGCACCTGCTCCACCGACCGCGCCGTGGACAGGTGGAAGAGCGGTTTCTGGATCGCCATCGCGGCCCGCATCACCCGCGCCGTGTCACGTCGACGGGCGAACAGGTGACCGATCTCCCCCGTGAGCACTCCACCGCCGGCGTGGTACTGGAGCGTGACCTGTCCCTTGCGCACCCCGAGCAGCTCGGCAGCATCCGGGTCGAGGATCTCCTCCACCTGCTGGAGCTCGACGAAGTGGTTGGTGGGCCCGACGGTGCCGAAGCGCAGCCGCGCCAGCTGCCACGTCAGAGCCGGCAGCTCTGCGGTGAGCCGGTCAGCCCCTCCCCACTGACGCAGGTCGAGCCCTCCGAACTCCTCGACGCGCTCCAGCTCTGACGCGTCCATGCCGTAGCGGTCGACCGCGAACGACGCACCCTGGGTGGATGCCGCGATGACGTCTCGGTAGGAGAGGTCCCGCCGGTTCGTCGTCGGGTAGGGGTAGCGCTCCCGGACCCGTCGGTAGAAGTCGATCACCGCCGCCTCGGTCGGACGTTCGCAGCCCAGGGCGATCAGGGCCATGCCGCAGTTGACCGACGAGCTCGTCAGGGTCGGCCGGATCGTTCCGGCCGTCGCCACGGCGATGCTCGAGGGCATCTCCATCGCCGACTTATGGTGGAAGTCGGGCAGTACCACCGGAGGCGCGGCGAGGTCCATGCCGAGGGTCGAGGAGGTCAGCGAGTCGACCAGGTCGCGGTTCGCGGGCACGTGCTCGCTGTCGAAGACGCGGGTCGGGTAGCGGGCCGTGCCGCTGGCCGGCTCGTCGGCGCGGCCGGAGATGACATCGATCCTCATGCGGAACACCTGTCTCGTCGTGGGTCTGCGGTGGGCATCAGTAGTCGTCCGGGTAGGGAGCCGACCGGACCAGCTCGAGCGCGGGTCGCACGTCGGGGCGGTAGACCGGCAGCGCTTCCCGCAGCAGGCACCGAACCTCATCGACCGCGTTGCGGTGCGCGGCGTCGTAGAGCGCCGCCATCCGGCTCTCGAACTCGGCGTGCGGCTGCACCGCTTGGGCGCCGAAGATCCGCGGGTGAGCCGTGGGGAGGCACTCCTCGGTCTCACTGAAGAGCGCCTCGTGCAGCTTCTCCCCCGGGCGCAACCCGGTGAAACGCATCTTGACGTCGGGCACGCCGAGCTGGCGGGCGAAGTTCGCCACGAGGTCGACGATCCGCACCGGTGAACCCATGTCGAGCACGAACGTCTCGCAGCCCCGGGTCAGCAGGGCCGCCTCGAGCACGAGCCCGACGGCCTCCTCGATGGTCATGAAGTAGCGGGTGACGTCGGGGTGGGTCACGGTGACGGGAACCCCCGCCGCCATCTGGGCCATGATCACGGGCAGCAACGACCCGCGGCTGCCCAGCACGTTCCCGAAGCGCACGGCCGACAGCACCGTTCGGCCTCCCGACCGTACCCTGCCCACCTGCTCGGCCAGCGCCTTGGTGGCGCCGAGCACCGAGGTCGGGTCGGCGGCCTTGTCGGTCGAGATGACGACGACGCGCTCCACCCCGAACTCCACAGCAGCACGCAGCACGTTGTCGGTGCCCTGCACGTTCGACTTCACGCCCTCGCAGGGATGCTGCTCGAGCATCGGCAGGTGCTTCAGCGCCGCCGCGTGGAAGACCACGTCGGGGCGGTACTCCCTCATGACCTGCCGCATCCGGTCGGCGTCACGGATGTCGGCGACGACGGCATCCTGCGCGTCCATGAACGCCTCCCCCTGGAGCTCGAGCTGGAGGCGGTGCAGGTTGGACTCGTCGTGGTCGAGCATGATGAGCTTGCGCGGCACGAAGCCGTTCACCTGTCGGCACAGCTCACTGCCGATGGAGCCGCCGGCGCCCGTCACGAGCACGGCTCTCCCCTCGATGATCTCGGCCACGGCAGGCGAGGCGACGCGCACCTCGGTCCGACCGATGAGGTCCGCCACGTGGAGTGACCGCAGGTCGGTGCCCACGACCTCACGCTGCAACAGCGCGACGAACGAGGGCAGCCGGCGCACGCTCGCGCCCACCCGAGCGGCAGCGGTCGCCAGACGGGCGACGTCGGCCTCGGAGAGCCCGGGGATGGCGAGCACGACCACGTCGATCCGCTGGGCCGTGGCCACCGGCAGCAGGTCACTGAGCCCGCCCAGCACCGGAAGGTGACGCACCGTGCGCTTGGCCACGTCGTCATCGAGAAAGCCGACAGGGGTCAGCCCGAACCGGTCGACTCGCTGCAGGTCACGCGCCAGCGCCCGGCCGGCCTGTCCGGCGCCCACGATGAGGGTGCGAAGCCCCACGGGCACGTTCGACACCGCCACGAAGGGCGGGTTCAACACCTCGGATGTCATCTCTGTTCTCCTGTCTCCCACAGCGCTGTACAGACCTCGTCGACCTCGTCGTCGTTCAGGTTCTGGTCAAAGGGAAGTGACAGGGTCTCCGCGAACACCGCGTCCGCCCCCGGGAGACCCGCGTCGGGCAGCACGCAGTGCCGCGAGTGCCAGGTCAGCCGGTGGAGCGGAATGAAGTGCACCGAGGTGCCGATGCCACGGGCGGCAAGCCGCTCCATGAGCTGGTCACGCGGCAACCCGAACTCGGGGCCAACGCGAACGGCGTAGAGGTGCCACGCGTGACGCCCCGCCGCAGGTCGGGGCGGAAGCCGGATTCCCCTGAGACCGCGAAGCTGGGAGTCGTAGCGGGCCGCGACCTGCGACCGGCGAGCCTGGTCCGCCGCGAACTGTCTCAGCTGGGCACGCCCGATGGCGGCCTGCACGTCGGTGAGGTTGGCCTTGAGCCCGTCCACGGCCACGTCATAGCGCCAGGTGGCGCCCGGCAGGTAGCGTCGCCACGCGTCGCGCGACATGCCGTGCAGCCGGCTGCTGACCACGGTGTCGGCGAACTCCTCGTCGTTGGTGGTGACCATGCCGCCCTCGCCGATGGCAAGGTTCTTGGTGGCGTAGAAGCTGAAGCAGGTGGCCCTCGAGATCGCCCCCACTGGGCGATTTCCGACGTTGGTCCCCAGGGCGTGAGCGGCATCCTCGATGACGTGGTCGAGGCCGAGACCTGCTGCCGCAGCTGCACGTTCGACGTCGACGGGCTGCCCACCGAGATGAACCACCACCATCGCGGAGACGCCTCCGACCCCGCGAACGGACGTGTGGATCTGGGCCTCCGTCGGCAGCGCCGTTCGAGGGTCGACGTCGCACAGCACCGGGACCAGCCCGGCGTGGGTGATGGCACTCGCGGCCCCACAGAACGTGTCGGTGCTCATCAGCACCCGCGCTCCCGGCGGTAGTCCGAGAGCCCGCAGGCACAGCTCGATGCCGGCGGTGCACGAGCTGACAGCCACCCCACGCGCCGCACCGACGACACCGGCCAGCTCACGTTCGAACTCGAGCGCCTCCTGCCCGGTCGTCACCCAGCCGGAGGCCAGCACCCGTTCCACCGCAGCCCGGGCCTCAGGACCGATGACCGTGCGAGCGAACGGAACCCGTCGCCCCGATTGTGGCGGTGCTGAAATCGTAGCCGCCAGAGCATTGCTGGTCATCTGTCCCCCCAGGATGTTACGTATGCAAACACATTCCCCCGGGCCGAGGCCCGTCTTCACGGTAGGAGCCCCGGCACTGACCGACACCCGTCTACCGGCCGAGACGGGCTACGTCTTTCGCGGTAGTCGTGCTCTCATCACCGCGACCCAGCAGGTCCGACTCCCGTGCGACAGCGACTGCGGCCAGGGTCGAGTGCACCTGAAGACGACGCAGGATGGCGCCCACGTGGGTGCGCACGGTGTTGTCCGACATCTTGAGGGCCACGCCCGTCTGCGACCGCGACCGGCCTTCGACGAGACAGCGCAGCACGGCGCTCTGGCGCGGTGTCAGCCGACGGAGTCGCAGGTTCGCGGTCTCCTTGCTGTTGCCCGTACCGGCGGCGGACAGGGCCGACGTCAGCACGGAGACCGGAATGCAGACGCCGTGCGCGCCAACGTCCTTCACTGTGGTCACCAGGCGGGAGAGGGGTTCGTCACTGCCGACCCAGCCGCGAACGCCCAGTTCCAGCGCCTCCCGCGTCAGCACGGTCAGGCCGGGCTCCGAGATCAGTACGACGCCCAGACCGGGATGGTTCTGCAACGCCGAGCGGACCAGCTCGAACGCGGCGTCGCCAGCGGCTGCCTCCAGGCTCGCCACGAGCACGTCGACATCGGCGCACTCCAGCCCGTCGGACGCCACGACCGTGCGTTCGACCACGTCGATCCCGGGTTCCGCGGCGAGGGCTTCGGCTACCGCCTGGGTGAGCAGCTGGTGGCGGGCGAAGACGACAACCCGCAGGGGGTCGGTCACCATCCCCACAGCATCGGGCCGCGACTGCGACGACGCCTCCACCGTCTGGACGAGCGACCGCTACGTCATGTGGTCGACGGTGAGCCGGCCCAACCGGGCCAGCCGGCCCTGCTGGCGGTGTCAGCGCCGCAGGCGAACCGGCCAGGTCTGCGCGGTGGCGTGGTCGGCGATCAGCGCCGCTGCCTCCAGACGGGAGTGCACGCCGAGCTTGGCGAGCAGGTTCTGCACGTGGGTCCGCGCGGTGCTGCTCTGAACCCCCAGCTGGTCAGCGATCTGCCGGGTGCTGCGACCCCGGGTGATGGCGTGCAGCACGTCCCATTCCCGCTCGGTGAGGAACCGCAGCACCCAGAGGGGGTCCTCGCGACCCGGCGGCTGGAAGGCGCGCTGCAGCAGCCCCGCCTCCACCGCGACCTGCCCTTGCGCGGCGCGATCCAGCATGAGGCACACCTCGTCGACCGACATCGACTTCGACAGGAAGCCCGCCCCTCCGATCGACAGCACCCCCGCCACCGCAGCGGGGTCACTGCTGGCCGAGAACACCACGACCCTCGTGCGCGGATGCTCCGCCGTCATCGTGCGCAGCGTCACCAGGCTCGTGCCGCCGGGAAAGTGCAGGTCGAGCAGGCAGACGTCCGGATCATGCTCGGCGACGGCGGCGAGCGCTTCCTCAGGTGTGAGGGTGAGAGCCTGCACGTCGTGGCCTCTGGAGGCCAGTGCAGCCCCGAGCGCCTCGAGCAGCACACGGTGGTCGTCACAGATGACGATCCTCATGCGCTACCGCCCTTGACCGCGTGGGGGATCGTGAGCGGGATCGTCACGGTTGCGACCGCCCCACCCCGAACCCCGTCGTCGAGGTCGAGGTGCCCGGCACAGTCGGCGAGCACGGCGCGCACCGTCACCAGACCGAGCGAGTGCTGGGGGCGGATGCGCCCCACGCCGGGGCCATCGTCGGTCACGGTGACCACGGCCCAGTCAGTGCGCCGGAACACGGCCAGCTCCACCCGACCACCGTCACCGGCGGCGCGCAGGGCGTTGTCGAGCAGACACATGAGCGCCCGCGCGAGCGATACCCGCCGAGCAGACACGAACACCTGGCCCATGAGGTCGAGCGACAGGCTCGTTCGCGGAGGCGTGGGCACGCACGACGTCGCGAAGCAGGCCAGCTCTTCCAGGTCGAGCACCTCGACCTGGGCACCCCCCGGGTCGCCGAGCACGGAGTCGACGAGGTCGCTCAACCAGCCGACCTCGTGCCGGATGCCGGCCAGTCGCGACTGCGTGTCGGTCTCGTCGGCCCGGGCCAACAGGCTGATGGCGGCCAGCGGCTGCCGCAGGTCGTGGCACAACGAACGCACGAGTTCGGAGTCGCTCGCAGCCGGCCCGGCCCCCATGCCGCCATGGTGGTCATCGGCCGAAAGACGGGTCAGGTCAGGCGCTACCCTCCTGCGCCGGATCACGTCCTTCAGCACTGACATCTGCCCCCCGATATTACCCATGTGCCCCTCCCTCTGGTCTTCTGCCGGTTGCCCGGCAAGTTCGGCGACGCAGCAGTGAGACGGTCAGAAGACACGGGTTGGCGGCCCGCCGGGCTGACGAGGTCTGGGCCCGCTCCCCGGCGTGGACGGCTGGCTGTCGTCGACGTTCGCAGAACTGTGGCTGTGACGAGGGAGGCACGACCACGATCGGGTCCAAGACGTTGGTTCGACCGTACTCCCGCTGTGTCGCGCTCAGGGGCGAATTTCCCGATGCCGCCGATAAGTCCGAGACCATTGCTGCGGCAATTCGGACTTCGTCGTACATATCGTCGACCGCCTCGTTCACGATGTGGATCACACCCGTCAGAGTGAACGGTTCGCCCGGGCGATACGCCAGGCAGGCACCACTTCGAGACGCAGACCTCGGTGTCGGCCCGACCGGAGTGATGCAAGGAGAATGGCGGCGTGACACCCTCGACCACTCCCCCCGACCGCATCGCCATTCCGCGGGAGATCTGGATCCTCGTCGGGGCGGCCTTCGTCATCGCTATCGGCTTCGGCATCGTCTCGCCGGTGCTGCCGGCCTATGCGCGATCCTTCGACGTGGGCGTGGCCGCAGCATCGGTGATCGTCTCGGCCTTCGCCTTCTTCCGTCTCGTCTTCGCCCCCGTGGGCGGCGAGCTCGTCAGCCGCCTCGGGGAGCGACCCGTCTACCTCGCAGGGCTCGTCATCGTCGCCGTCTCCTCGTTCGCGACGGCCTTCGCGCAGTCGTACGTGCAGCTGCTCGTCTTTCGCGGGCTGGGCGGCATCGGCTCGACGATGTTCACCATCTCCACCCTGACCATGCTGGTGCGTCTCGCGCCACCGAGCGCGCGCGGGCGGGTCTCCTCCACCTACGCGTCGGCCTTTCTCATCGGCGGCATGATCGGCCCCGTGCTCGGTGGTGTGCTGGCCGGATGGGGACTGCGACTGCCCTTCATCGTGTACGGCGTCGCCCTGGTGATCGCGGCAGCCGTGGTCGCGGTCGGGCTGCGCGGCGCCCGGCTGCGCCCCGTCGACAACCAGGGCCAGCGCGAGGTGATGAGACTCGCCGAGGCGTGGCGCTCACCGGTCTACCGGGCCGTGCTCGCATCAGCCGCCGCCAACGGCCTGACCAACTTCGGGGTGCGGCTGGCGGTGCTGCCGTTGCTCGCGGTGGCGGTGCTCGACGAGGCGTGGGTGGCGGGCGCCGTGCTCGCGGCCGGGGCGATCGGAACCGCGATCACCCTGCAGTTCTCGGGACGGCTGACCGACCAGATCGGCCGGCGACCGCTCGCCATCGGTGGGCTGGTCGTCATGGGAGTCTCCATGGGGCTGCTCGGCGTGGCGCAGAACCCGAGCCTGTCGGTCGGGCTGGGCCTGACCGTGTTGTTCGGCTTGTCGCTGATCTCCGGCGTGGGCGCGGGTCTGGTGAACCCGGCGCAACAGGCCGCGGTCGCCGACGTGATCGGCCGCAACCGGAGCGGGGGGCGGGTGCTGTCGACCTTCCAGATGGCCCAGGACGGGGGCGCCATCGTTGGCCCGATCCTTGTCGGCGTCGTGGCCGACCGCTTCGGGTTCGGTCCGGCCTTCCTGGTCACCGGTCTGGTCTGCCTCGTGGGCGTGCTCCCGTGGCTGGCCGCCCCCGAGCCGCTCACGCACCACGTGCTGCCCGCTGCCGAGGCCGGCAGCGAGGCCTGACTGGTTTTGGGGCGGCCTCAGACCCGGCCGCTCCGCGCCGTCGCCGACGGTCAGCGCGCGTCGAACCGCCGACGCGCCACCGTCAGACCGATCAACGACACGACGGCCACGACCATGTAGTAGACGCTGGGGGCGTTGAGCGACCCGGTGAGGCTGATGAGCCAGGTGAGCACGAGGGGCGCGATCCCGACCATCACCGTGACGCCCACGTTGTAGGCGACCGAGACGCCGGTGGCTCGCACGTCACTCGGGAACAGGGTCGTGAGCAGGGCCGGTAGCGGGCCGAAGTAGAACGCCATGATGACGCCGAGCACGCCGATGGCGATGACCAGGACCGGGACCGTCGGCGAGGCGATGACGATGGCGAACAGCGGCCAGGCCAGCACGAGGGCTCCGACGGCGGCCCAGAACATGATCCTGGTCGGCCCGACCCGGTCGGCCAGCCGGCCCACCAGTGGGACGCCGATCATGGTGACCAGGCCCGCCACGATGCCACCGAGGTAGGCGGCGCTGGCGGGCACGCCGAGGTTCTTCACCGCGTAGGTGGGCATGAAGAGGATGAGGTAGACCGAGATGGTGGCCACTCCGACGCAGGCCGAGCCGGTCAGCACTCGTCCGAGGTGCTCGGTCAACGTGGCGCGGATGGGCGACTCGTGGGGGGTGCTCTCGGTGAACTCCTTCGTCTCCGAGAGGCGCGCCCGGATGTAGAGGCCGACCGGGCCGATGAGGCAGCCGATGATGAAGGGGATCCGCCAGCCCCAGGTGTAGAGGTCCGCCTTCGACAGGTGGGTGAAGAGGAGGTAGCCGAAGGCCGAGGCGAGGAACATCGAGATGCCCTGGGCCGCGACCTGCCACGAGGCGTAGTACGCCTTGCGGTTGGGGGCGACTTCCACGAGATACGTGGTGGCCGAGCCGAACTCGCCGCCGGCCGAGAAGCCCTGGACGAGGCGCGAGATGATGATGAATACACCGGCCCAGGCCCCGACGATCGCGTGCGTCGGCGCGGCCGCCATGAGGATGGTCCCCACCATCATCAGCAGGAGGGTGAGGCTCAGCGCCTTCTTGCGCCCGTGCCGGTCGGCGTAGCTGCCGATGAGCAGGCCCCCCAGGGGCCGCACGAGGTAGGAGATGGCGAACGTCGCGAAGGTGAGGATCAGGCCCAGGGTCTGGTCGCCCTCAGGGAAGAAGTTCGCAGCGATGATGATGGCGAACGAGGCGTAGACGATGATGTCGAACCACTCGAGGGCGGCCCCGATCGAGCTGCTGAGAACCGCCTTCCGGGCTTCGGCCAGCCGTTCCGGGGTCACGTCTTCTTTGGCGATGGTGTCGAGGGACATGGTGCTCCTTGGGTCGGGTGAGCGCGGTCAGCCGCGAAGGTGGGAGAGCAGGGCGTCGAGCAGGTCGTCGCAGCGGTGGAGCTGCTCGATCTCGACGAACTCGTCGGGCGCGTGCGCCTGGGCGATGTCGCCGGGACCGCACACCACGGTCGGGATGCCGGCCCGCTGGAACAGCCCGGCCTCGGTGCCGTAGGCCACCTTCTCGGAGCTGGCGGCCCCTCCCAGCCCGGACACGAACTCGATGACGTCCTCGCCCTGCGGCGTGTCGAGGCCGGGTGCCTGGGCACCGATGGACACCTCCACCCGCGCACTGGGGTTCTCCTGCTGCATCGACTGTTGGATGCGCCGCGTCTCGGCGTAGAACTTCTCGATGGTGGCATCGACGTCCACCCCTGCGATGGCGCGGAACTCGAAGGTCAGCGTGCAGACGGCGGGGACCGTGTTCACCGCGATGCCGCCCTCGATCTGGTTGACGGTGGCCGTGGTGAAGGGCACGTCGTGGTGCTCGTCGAACGGTCCTTCCGTGCGGAACTGGTCGGCGACGCCTCGCACGAACTGAACCAGCTGTGCCGCATGCTCGATCGCGTTGACGCCGTGCTGGGTTCGTGAGGAGTGCGCCGCGACACCGTGGAACGCGACGCGGATCATGGTCAGCGACTTGTGCCCGGTGATGACGCGCATGCTGGTGGGCTCTCCCACGATGCACGCGCGGGGTCGTAGCTCGCGCCGCACGATCTCGTCCACGAGGGAGATGGCGCCGACGCAGCCGACCTCCTCGTCGTAGGAAAGGGCCAGGTGCACCGGCTCGCTCAGCGGGGTGCTGCCCAGCTCGGGCACTCTGGCCAGCACCGACCCGATGAAGCCCTTCATGTCGCACGTGCCCCGCCCGTAGAGACGACCGTTGCGGATCTCAGGGGCGAAGGGGTCGCTCGACCACTGCTGCCCGTCGACCGGCACGACGTCCGTGTGCCCGGACAGCACGATGCCGCCGGTGATCGTGCCGTCGGCGGCCGGGAAGGTGGCGAGCAGGTTGGCCTTGGTGCCGTCCTCGTTGTGGACGAGCGCCGACTCCACGCCGTGGGCTCGCAGCTCGGCCACCACGAGATCAATGAGCGGGAGGTTGCTGTCGCGGCTCGTCGTGTCGACGCGCAGCAGCCTGGTGATCCAGTCGAGGCCCACCGGGTGACCGGAAACGGAAGGAGGCTGTGAGGTGGTGTGGCGGGTTGCGCTTTCGGTGGACATGCCCGGCTCCCTGTCTCGAGGTCTGCGTGCAGGCAGTTGATTCGCGTGCACCAGTCGTCGAGA
>JBBSTU010000098.1:0-14475 GCA_038235595.1 Actinomycetales bacterium
CGGCCGTAGAGGTCACCGAGGCGCCCACCGAGCAGCAGCACGCCGCCGAACGCGAGGGCGTAGATGGTGATGACCCACTGCAGGTTGGCCTGGCTGAAGCCGAGGTCGGTCTCGATGTGGGGCAGGGCTATGTTCACGATGGTGCCGTCCAGCACGATCATGAGCTGGGCGGCGCAGATGACGATGAGCGCCAGCCCGAGCTTTTGCGGAACGACGGCATCACCGGATGCCGTCGTCGACGGGTCTGACGGATGACCGACCTCGTCGACGGTGGTTGAAGACATGGGTTTCCTCTCGGACGTGCTTGGGGTGATGGTGGCTGCGGCGCCGTCAGCGACCAGGACGTGCCGTGGCACGGGCTGAGCTGCTGAGGGTGGCGGCGCACGCCGGGAGGACAACGGTGTCCACGAGCTGGGTGATGCGTTCCGGGCCAGGCCGCTTCCCCGAGAGCATGGCCTCGTGGATCGACAGGGCAGGAAGGATGGAGAGCAGCGTTTCGAGGTCGGCGTCGGGGCCGAGCTCACCTCGCCGCTGGGCGTTGCGCAGCACGGCGCGGGCAGCGTCGGTCTTGGGCGCGATGAAGCGGGTGTGCAGCTCGTTCGCCAGCTCGGGGTCGCGATGGATCACCGGCAGCAGGGCGGCCCAGGTCTCGCTGACCACGGCGTCGTCGAGACCACCGTCGGCGCAGGCCTGACCGATGAGGTCACCGCGCAGCGTCCCGGTGTTCGGGTCTCGCTCGGCGGGGCAGCCCACGAGCAGCCCGACCGCGTCGGCCACCAGGTCGCGCTTGTTCGGCCAACGTCGGTAGAGAGTGGCCTTGGAGGCCCGGGCAGCAGCGGCCACGGCGTCGAAGGTGAGACGGTCGTAGCCCACGTCGCGCAGCACGTCGACGGCGGCGCGCAGGATCTCGGTCTCGCGCTCGCCGACGACGCGAGGCCGCGAGCCACCACTGGGGTGGGCGGAGGCAGAAACGTCGGGCGTCGTGCTGGACGGACCGCTCATGCTCTCCCCCTTTCGGCTCATGCTCTCGCTGGCCTGGACCACATGGAACGAAACTGTTTCGTTCCATGCAAGCGTACGTCGCTGTCCGCTCGTTCGCAACCGAAACCCTTGAGAGTTCAACTGCGGGTTCGGCGATGGGGTCAGTCGCGGGGTCGGGGCGGGTTGGTGCGGGCGAGCCACAGGCCGGCAGCCACCCCGACCAGGCCGATCGCGTACGCCGCCGGGCTGGGTCCCAGACCGCGACCCGACAGCAGGGCGGCTCCGGCGGCCATCACCACGGCGGCCGACAGGGCGACCAGGTGGGGTCGGAGCCGTCGTCGCAGCTGTTCTCGGCTGAACCGCGCGGTCGGTGGGGCGGTGGCACTCATCGACACCGCTGAGTGTGAGAGCAGCAGACCGGCCGCCGCGGGGAGGCTCCACCAGGTGAAGCTCCCGGCGGGCAGCAGGATGAACCAGCCGTAGAGGAGCACACCCATGACGCCCAGCGAGAGCCCGGAGCCGGCGAACGACATCGTGGTGGCCGGCACGACGAGGAGCAGCCAGCAGGCGCCGGGAAACCCGCCTGCCGCAACGTTCAGGGCGGCGAGGTAGACGCCCACGCCCAGGGTGTTGGCTGCGGTCAGCGCCAGCTGGTGCGACGACCACTCGGGGCCGCCACCGAAGCGAAGCGTGCGGGTCGTGGTGGCCACGGGGGTGCTCATGGAGGAGGGCGGTTGCTCTGACATCAGCTCACCGCCTGACCAGACGTGGCGCGGCCGACCGTCTGGCCACGTCACGCAGCACGTGGTCGAGCGACCCGGGACCGCGCCACGGCACGACCGGCACCCCGCGGGCGATCAGGCTCGACACCTGCGCCTCGCGAGAGAGCAGGCGTATGCGCCAGGCGAGCGACTGGTAGGCGTTCTGGGGGTTGTCGACCAGGTGGGGAGGGAAGGTGTCGACGAGCACCACCGTGAGCCCCCGCGCCGCGAGACGGTGTGACAGCTCGACCATGGTCGGGTCGATGAGGGGGGTGAGCACGAGGCACAGGGCCATCGGGTCGATGCCGCGGATGGCCCGTTCCCCCTCGTCGCGCCGCTCGGTCGCCGGCGCGATCGAGGCGAGCAGGTCGAGCACTCGCCGCAGGTGGCCGGTACCCGACCCGATGGGTAGGAGCGGCACGTCGGCCGCTCCCACAGTGCGCAGGGTCAGCCGGTCGCCCGAGCGCAGGAAGTGCTCGGCGATGGCGCCGGCCGCGCGCACCGTGACATCGAGGCTCGTCGGCCGTCCGTCGATACCCTCCCGGGGGCCGAGATCGCTGTAGGCGTCGAGCAGCACGAAGACGTGGGCGTCCTCGTCGGTGTAGGTCGAGGTGACGTGCAGCCGACCCGTGCGCATCGAGACCGGCCAGTGGATGCGGCGCAGCCGGTCGCCCGGGTGAAACTCGCGGATGGTGTTGAACTCGCTGCCCGAACCTGGCCTCGAGCTGCGGTTCTGCCCCACGACACCGCGTGGATGCGGCGTGGGCGCGCTGGTGTCGAAGGCGGCGGGCACCGGCAGGGTCTCGGTCGACAGGTCGGGCAGGTCGACCGGCCCGACCCGGAACGCATCCCAGGTGCTGGTGAGCGAGAGGCTCACGGTGCCGACCTGGCGTCGGCCCCACCGGGTGGTGCGCACGGCGATCGCGGCTCGTCCGCCTTCCAGCGTGACGGTGCCGGTGGAGGGCCGGCGCTCGACCCACGGGGCCAGGGCGAGCGTGGCCACCCCCTCGAGGTCGTCACCCATCGGCTCGGCCCGCACCACGATGGTGCTCGCCTCGCCCTCCCGCAAGGTGGTCGTCGCGATCTCGGCGGTGCCGGTCGACTCCACGCGGGGGCGGGCGAGCTGGCCCCATGCCGCGGCGACCGCCAACGGCGCGACGATGACGAGCAGGTCGGCGCGCCGGCCGATCACGGCGGCCACGGCGGCCGCGGCCGAGAGCACCAGGGCTCGCACGTGGGCCGCGGTCGGCTGCCACGAGCCGAGGGCGCGGCTCGACCGCTTCTGGCGTCGTGGTGGCACCAGCACGCGGCTCAGCCTCCCGCCGTCTGCCCCGGGTGGGCCCGATCGGCGGACGTGGCTGGGCTCTCGCGCGCCGCCGGAGCCGGGACCGTTCGCAGGATGGCGTCGACGACGGCCGAACCGCTGACGTTGCTCATCCACAGCTCGGGTTTGACGGTGATCCGGTGGGCCAGCACGGGTCGGGCGACGGCCTTCACGTCCTCGGGCAGCACGTAGTCGCGGCCGTCGACCACGGCGTAGGCGCGGGAGCAGAGCAGCAGGCCGAGGGCCCCGCGTGGGGAGGCGCCCATGAGCACGTCGCTGTGCGTTCGGGTCGCCGCCGCGAGCGCCACGCAGTAGCGTCCGACCGACTCGTCGACGACCGTCGCCTCGATGGCCTGCTGCATGGCCAGCAGCTCCTCGCCCGTGACGACGGTGGTGAGGGTCTGCTCCTCCTGCTGGCGGCGCATCCGCCCGGCGAGGATCTGCCACTCCTGCTCGAGGCTGGGGTAGCCGAACGAGACCCGCATGAGAAAGCGGTCGAGCTGGGCCTCCGGCAGGGGGTAGGTGCCCTCGTACTCGACGGGGTTGGCCGTCGCGAGCACGTGGAAGGGCTGGGGGAGCGGAAAGGTGCGGCCCTCGACGGTGACCTGCTTCTCCTGCATGGCCTCGAGCAGCGCCGCCTGCGTCTTGGGCGGGGTGCGGTTGATCTCGTCGGCGAGCACGAGACCGGCGAAGATCGGCCCGGCGCGGAACTGGAACTCACCGACGCGCTGGTCGTAGACGAACGAACCGGTGATGTCGCCGGGCAGCAGGTCGGGCGTGAACTGGGCCCGCTTGAAGGTCAGGCCCAGGGTCTGCGCGAAGCTGCGGGCGGCGAGGGTCTTGCCGAGGCCGGGAAAGTCCTCCATCAGCACATGGCCCCCGGCGAGGATGCCGGAGAGTACGAGTCGCATCGCCTCGCGCTTGCCCACCACGGCCTTCTCGACCTCGTCGAGAATCGCGTTCGCGTTTGCGCTGACCTGTCGCAGATCCATCGTCACCATGTCTCGATTCGTTGCAGGATGCCGTCCAGCTGCGCGGGGCGGTAGAGGTCGGGCGGCGGAAGGCTGACGATGAAGTCCCACAGTGCGGGAGGCATGACCCCCTCGCTCCAGCGCGGTTCCTCCTCGATGATGAGCCCGTGCTTGGCGAAGAGTCGTTCGCGGATGATCTGGCTCAGCTGCAGGTGCAGGTCGCGCACCAGCGCCTCCCGGCCCTCCGAACGGGCGTTGGCGCCCTCGAGCCGGGTGGCGAGGCTGGTGACCCTGAAGTCGTTGCCGCGCGAGCCGGCTCCAAGATGTCCGTCGACGAGGGGCCAGACCGTGAGGTGGTTCGCGGCCGTGTGGTCGACCACGAACCACGTCACTGAGAACAGGGAGGCGAGCACGACGAAGAAGATGGGCACCGAGGGTGACAGCCCCAGCACCTGCGCCCCGAGAACCCCCACGAGCCACACGATCGCCAGGGTGACGAGGCGTCGGCGCCACGGACGGACGGCGGCCACGACGTCGGCCAGACCGATGGTGCGGGCGAGACGCCTGCTCATGAGGGTGCACCTGACCCGTCTGGCACAGCAGCCTCCCGCTGCGCCCGAGCGACGCGTTCGAGGTCGGCATGGAGCACGGCGAGGTCGTCGATGGCACGACGACGATGCCCCTCGTCGAGCGGGTGCACCGAGAACCGGGCCTCCCGGTAGAGGGCGGCCAGGTCACCGAGCCGGGCCGGGTCGACCTCCCAGACGCCGATGACCCGCGCCGTGTACTCGGTCGAGGTCTCGGCTCGGTCGCGAGGCAGGCCGGTCTCGCCGGCCGCCCGTTCGAGGTCGAGCCACGCTGCGACGATGGCGTTGCGCGGCTCGCCGGTCTCGAGCAGCTCGAGCCGCTTCCATGCCCCGCCGAGCAGCTCGTCGGGCACCGGTGGGGCCGCAAAGGTCGCCTCGGTGTGGCTGGTCAGCGACGGGCGACGGAACGCGCTGCGGATGGCCGCCACGATGAGACTGATGATGAGCACGGCGACCGCCACGCCCAGCACGGCGAGCAGCACCCCGAAGATGGCGCTGAGGCTCGAGGTGCCCTGAGCGGGGCCGGTCGAGGAGGTGGTCGTCGTGGATGGCGTCGGCAACGGCGGCAACGTGAGCGCCGGCGCCTGCGAGGCCGCATCGGTGTTGACGGGGCGGCTGACGATCACGAGCGGGGCCCCCAGCGAGGCGATCAGCAGCGCTGCCGCGACGAGCACGCCGAGCACAGTGGTGACGATCACCCCCCGTCGTGACATGACGACACCCTAATCCAGCGTCCATCTCGCGTACCGCTCCATTTCACCTTCGGCAGGTACTGTGCCCAGCGTGCGGATCCGTCTTCTGTGGGGCGTGCTGGCGGTGACCACAGCAGTCGCGTCAACGGGCTGGGCGGGTGGTGTTCCTCTGCTGCTCGTGAGCGGCTACTGGGCTGCGTGGGCCTGGGGCGTGGTCGGGCCCGGCATCCTCGTGCACCGGTGGGTGCGTGGACGGCCGGCGACGATGGTCGGCGACCTGGCGTTGGGAGCCTGCACCGGGCTGGTGCTCCAGCTGGCCGCCTGGGCGGCGATGACGACGCTGGGGTGGCAGCGCCACCTGGTCTGGTGGCCGGCGCTCGTCATGCTGCTCTTCGCCTCGGTGCCGCGGCTGCGACGGCACTTCTCGCTGCGACCCTACGAGCAGCGGGTCCCCACGGGGGCGGCCGCACTGGGTCTGGGCGGGTTCGTCGTGGCCCTGCACGGTGTCACCGGGTCGTTCGGCAGCGCGGCCCTGCCACCTCGGGCGATGGCCTGGTACCAGGACGACCTGTGGAACCTCGGCAACGTGGCCGAGCTGATGCGAACCGTCTCGCCGCAGGTGGCGCAGGTGGCGGGTCGGCCGTTCTACTACCACTGGTTCAGCGACGCCCACCTCGCCGCCATGAGTCTCACGACCTCGATCGACCCAGTGACGGTCGTCGGCCGGCTCTGGGCGCCACCGTTGCTGTTGCTCACCGTCGGTGTCACCATGGCGGTCGGTCACCGGCTGTCAGGTTCGGCCTGGGTCGGTGCGGCAGCGGCCTTCTGCTTCGCCGTGGCTCCCGGCATCGAGGTCTCGGGGTGGTTCATGCCGGCGGGCGCCTCGGCGCGGGCGGTGAACAGCCCGTCGCAGGTCCTTGCGGTTCCCCTGACCCTGCTGGCGATCGACCTGCTGGTGAGCACGATGCGGCGGCGAGAGCCACCCCGCACCTGGCTTCTGCTCACCGCAGCCCTGGTCGCGTGTGCGGGGGCGAAGAGCTCGGTGCTGCCGGTGCTCGTCGGAGGTCTCGCGCTGGCCAGCCTCGTCGCTCTGATCGCGGCCCGACACCGTCTGCGAGCGACACTGTCGAGCGTTGTCCTGGCCCTCGCCGTGGTGCTGCTCACCCGTTCCCGGCTGGCCGGGGGGCAGAACGGTTCGACCCTGCAGCCGCTCGCGACCCTGAAGGCAGCCCGGCCCTGGACGCTGGTGCAGGACGCGTCGGCCGCGTCCGGCGGTGTGCTCGCAGGGCTCGGCGAGAACGGGACCGGCCGGGTGCTGGCCCTGCTCCTCGTGGGGTACCTGGTCAGCTACGTCTGGCTCTTCGCCGGCGTCGGTGCCCTCCGGCGCACCGACCTGACCGGCTGGTTCCTCCTCGGCACCGGGCTGGCCGGCCTGCTGGGGCTGCTGACGATCCGGCATCCGGCCTACTCGCAGATCTACTTCCTCAAGATCGGGATCGTGGCCTGGCAGCTGTTGGCCCTCTGGGGCTACCACCGGTCGCTCGTGACGTCACGTGACCGCGCCGGCGGCAGGCTGACGCTGCGGTTCGCGATCGGGGGTGCCGTGTTGGGCGCGCTGGTGCTGGCCCTGGCTCGCTGGGCCGGGGGGCCGGCGCCGTCGGTTCCGCCGGTGTCGGCGGTGAGCGCTTCGCTGCAGCGGTCGCTGCTGGTGGCGACGGTCGTGCTGGTGCTCGTGGGGGCTGCCCTGCTCGTCGCGCGTCGGAGCACAGGCCAGGGCGCGCACGCACTGGTCGTGGTCGGCGTTGGGTCGGCCGGGCTGTCGGCCGCTCTGGTCGTACCCGCCGGCCGGGTGGCTGCCTCGTTCGGAGTCGGCGGGCCCGCTGCTCTCATCGTGGCCGGTGTGGTCCTGACGGCCGCTGCCCTGCTCACGACCGCCCCCTGGGGCAGGAGCCGGGTCGCAACCGTGTCGGTCGCAGTGGGAGCCCTGGTAGCCGTGACGTGTGTCGTCGCCGTCGCCACGCCGAGGGTCGCTATCGGCAAGCCCGCGGTGGCCACCCCCACGGGCCCGAACCTGGTGACGACCGACGAGGTGGCCGCCGCACGCTGGCTGGGCCAGCACGCCAGACCGTTCGACGTCGTCGCAACGAACGTGCACTGCCTGCCGACCCGCACCGCCCCGAGCTGCGACGCTCGGGCCTTCTGGGTCAGTGGCCTCACCGGCCGACGGGTGCTGGTCGAGGGGTGGGGGTACACGGATGCCGCCCAGGCCGCCAATGGTCGCGGTGGCCTGCGCTTCTCCCGTCAGCCCTTCGACGACCCGGCGTTGCTGGCCCTCAACGACGGGGTCTTCACCGACCCGACACCTGAGAAGGCCCAGAGGCTGCGCGCCCTTGGGGTGCGGTGGCTCTTCGCCGACCGTCGCGCCGGCCCGGTCTCGGCAGGCCTCTCCGGGGTGGCCTCGCCGCAGTTCCGGTCCGGGCCGGTCGCGGTCTACCGGCTGACCGTGCCTGCCGCGAACACCGCTCGCTAGTCGGTCTTCCTCGGAACCGGCACCAGCACCGTGTCACGCACCTCGAGGCCCTCGGCCGCGGCATAGGTCAGGTCGGTGATGTGGCCGGTCGCGCGCAGGTCGGCTTCGGCCACCCGAACGTGGGCGAGCAGCGCTTCGGGGCCGGCCAGCGTCATGGAGGCAACCTCCGCCCGCATGCCGATCTTGGCCTCCGACTTGACCTTGCGCACCCCGGACAGGGCTGCCCCGACCGCGTCGAGCAGCCGGGCGTCTCCGCCCGAGGGCAGCTCGTGACGCAACGGCCACGGCTGCCGGTGCACCGAGCCGCTCTCGCCGAACCACGACCACACCTCCTCGGTCACGTAGGGCACGAACGGCGCCAGCAGCCTCAGCACGGTCTCGAGGGCGATGCGCAGCGCGGCTCTCGCGCTCGCCGCCGGCCCCTCACCCTGGCCCCCGTAGGCGCGGTGCTTCACCAGCTCGAGGTAGTCGTCACAGAAGGTCCAGAAGAAGGTCTCGGTGGTCTCCAACGAGCGCGTGTAGTCCCACGACTCGAAGCCGGCCGTGGCCTTGTCGACGACGTCACCGAGAGCAGCCAGCATGGCCAGGTCGAGCGGGTTCGTCACGGCGGCAGCGAGATCGGCGCGTGCTGAGGCATCGATCTCACCGAACCCGAGAGCGAACTTGCTCGCGTTGAGCACCTTGATCGCGAGCCGCCGGCCCACCTTCATCTGCCCGGTGTCGTAGGCCGCGTCGGTGCCGAGCCGGCCGGAGGCCGCCCAGTACCGCACGGCGTCGGCCCCGTTGGCCACGACGACGTCCTCGGGCGTCTCGGCGTTGCCCTTGCTCTTGCTCATCTTCTTGCGGTCGGGGTCGAGGATCCAGCCGCTGATCGCCGCGTTGCGCCACGGGATCGTGCCGTGCTCGAGGTGGGCGCGCACCACCGTGGCGAAGAGCCAGGTGCGGATGATGTCGTGGGCCTGGGGCCGGAGGTCCATCGGGAAGATGGCGTCAAAGAGCTCGGGGTCAGAGCGCAGGCCGCCCCCGGCCACCGGCCAGCCGGTGGCGATCTGTGGTGAGAGTGACGACGTGGCCCAGGTGTCCATGACGTCGGGGTCGGCGACGAAGCCGCCCGGCACACCACGCTGCTCGGCCTCGTAGCCCGGTGGCGCGTCGATCTGCGGGTCGACCGGCAGGGCCGACTCGGGGGCCGTGATCGGGTGGTCGTGGTCGATCTCGCCTTCGCCGTCGAGCGGGTACCAGACGGGGAAGGGCACGCCGAAGAAGCGCTGTCGCGAGATGAGCCAGTCGCCGTTGAGCCCGGCGACCCAGTTGGTGTAGCGCGACCGCATGAACGTCGGGTGGAAGTCGACCTCGCCTCCGCGGGCCACCAAGGCGGCCCGCAGGTCGGCGTCACGCCCGCCGTTGCGGATGTACCACTGCCGGGAGGTGACGATCTCGAGGGGCTTGTCGCCCTTCTCGTAGAAGTTGGCCTTGCGCTGGGTCTTCACCGGCTCACCGCCCAGGTCACCCGACTCGCGCAGGGCGCTCACCACGGCCTCGCGTGCACTGAAGGTGGTCTTCGTGGCGAGCTCGGCGGCATACAGGCTCTCGCCGGGCCCGTCGAGCAGCCATTCGGGCGTCTCGGCCTGCAGGCGCCCGTTGCGGGTGATCACCGAACGGATCGGCAGCTGCAGCTCACGCCACCAGATGACGTCGGTGAGGTCGCCGAAGGTGCAGCACATGGCGATGCCTGCGCCCTTGTCGATCTCGGCGAGGCGGTGGGCGAGCACCGGCACCTCGATGCCGAAGAGCGGGGAGGTGACGGTGCTGCCGAAGAGCGGCTGGTAGCGCTCGTCGTCGGGGTGGGCGATGAGGGCGACCACCGAAGGGATCAGCTCGGGCCGGGTCGTCTCGATGAAGATCGGCTCACCGCCCGAGTCGGCGGAGCGGTGGAAGGCGACCCGGTGGTAGGCGCCCGGGTAGTCGCGCGCTTCGAGCTCGGCCTGGGCGACGGCCGTCTGGAAGGTGACGTCCCACAGGCCCGGGGCCTCGCTCTGGTAGGCCTCGCCGCGAGCGAGGTTGCGCAGAAAGGCCTGCTGCGCCACGGCGCGGGACCGCTCGTCGATGGTGCGGTAGGAGATGTCCCAGTCGAGGGAGAACCCGAGGCGGCGAAACAGTGACTCGAAGGTCACCTCGTCGGCGGCCGTGAGCTCGTCGCACAGCTCGATGAAGTTCTTACGGCTGATGGGCACCTGGTCGAAGGCCTTGATCGCCTTGCCGTTCGCGTCGACGCCCTCGGTGAACGGTGGCCGGAAGCCGTCGACGTAGGGGAGGCTGGCGTCGCCGCGCACCCCGTAGAAGTTCTGCACCCGCCGCTCGGTGGGCAGACCGTTGTCGTCCCAGCCGATCGGGTAGAAGACCTCGAGCCCCTGCATCCGCTTGTAGCGGGCCATGCAGTCGGTGTGGGTGTAGCTGAAGACGTGACCGACGTGCAGGCTGCCGGATGCCGTCGGCGGCGGGGTGTCGATGGCGAACACCTGGTCGCGAGGCAGCGACAGGGCGCGGGCCCGGTCGAAGCGGTACGTGCCCTGCTCGGCCCATACCCGCATCCACTTCTCCTCCAGGCCGTCGAGCGTGGGCCGCTCGGGGATCCGTGAGGTCGAGGGTGCGGGTGCGTCAGTCATGCGAACGATCCTTCCATGCGGGCGGGGGTGTGCTCGACCGAGTTCCTACGGTCGGCGGGCGGTCGGGCGGCATCCGGCCGCGCGGATCGGACCGTGGGGGGTTGCTGAGGGTCAGGGGGGCGGGTTGGCTCGGATCTGCCCGCTGACGGGGTCAGAAGTCGCAGCCGTCGCACCCGTCGCAGCCGTCGAGCAGACCGCCGAGGTCGAACAGTCCGGATGCCGCGTCGGTGAAGTCGCCGAGCCCGCCGACCGTTCCGGCCACTCCTTCGACGGCGTCGCCCAGGCTGTCGCCGAGACCGGACGCGAAATCGCTCACGCCGCCAGCCAGGTCGCCGAGGTCTCCGAGGTCTCCGAGGTTCGTGACGTCGACCACCGAGGCTAGGTTGCCGACGAGGTCGAGGGAGTGTCCGGCGAGGTCGATGGCATCGAACCAGCCGAGGTCCCAGAAGGGGTCGGTCCAGCCCGCCAGCTGGGCCCGGGCTGCGACCTCGCCGAAGAGCCTCGCCCAGGCCTCGGCGATCCCGAAGGCCATGGCGTAGGGCAGGTAGCGGCTGAAGACGGCCCCCGCCTCCTCGAACCGGATCTGGTCGGCCTCGGCCGTCTCGAGGTAGTGGCGAAAGCCGAGGGTCTCGATGCGCACGGCCGTGCCCTCGGCGGTGCGCGGAGTGCGGGAGCGGCCCCACCGCGCCAGCACGAGCACGGTGAGCACCGTGCCCACCAGGAGGGGCACGAACGACCAGTCCTGCTCGACGAGGCCGGCGCGGAGCACGACGGCGGCGGCCACCACGGCGAGAGGAACCATCACGATGAGACCCCAGAGCCGGGCGCGGGCGTTCTTGGCGCGCGGGTGGCGGCGGTACCAGCCGAGGTCGACGACCTCGCGGTAGAGCCCGATCTGGGCTTCGCGCATCGTCATCCCGAACGTGCCCCGCAGATCGGACAGGCGCACCGTCGGCCCGCTCGCGAACAGGTCTGTGACCAGGGTGCGCTCGAACCCGGTGAGCACCTCTTCTGGATCGGTCTGGGCTCGCTGCAGCATCCAGTCGCGGTCAGACCGGCCCTGTCCTGGTTGGCGTCGACGTACCGGACCGGCGGGGCGGGGCGCCGCCGCGGCTTCCGGGCCGGCGTCGGCGGGCACCTCGGCGATGGTGAACCAGCCACGAACGGCGAGGTCGACGATGGTGGCGCTCACGTCGTGCGGGTCGGCGACTCCGTCGACCACCGTTCCAGCCACTCCGGGCGTGACGCCGCGCGGGGGAGTGAAGGCCACGGCCACGGTGCCGTTCCACTCGCCCGATCTCAGGCGCCGCCGCCTCGCCGATTCCGGCTGGGACGGGACGAGCCCAGGGGTGACGTCGATGAACATCTCGTCACGGGAGCGCCACCACGCCACCGCGACCACGACGGCCGCCAGCAGAAGCGGCACGAGGCCGAGCACCACGCTGCCCACGAGCTCGGCGCGGTCGACGAAGGCCGGGTGAGCGGCATCCCGAAAGGTGGGCGCGCCGAAGGTGGCAGGTGTCACGTGGTTCCCCCGAGGTTGCTCAGACTTGGCTCCTGCGTCGGAGTGCCGAACCCTACTGGTTCACGGCAGGCTGGCCCCATGGAACCCGTCTACGCTTCAGTCATCGGCTTCGCCAAGGGACTCTTCGCCGCGCAGGGCCTGCGGTTCACCATCCTCGGCGCCGAGAACGTGCCGACCACCGGTGGTGCGGTGCTCGTCGTCAACCACACCGGCTACTTCGACTTCGCCTACGCGGGGCTGGCGGCTCAGCCGTCGGGTCGTCTGGTGCGCTTCATGGCCAAGGACGGCGTCTTCGCGCACCCGGTGGGCGGGCCCCTCATGCGCGGCATGAAGCACATCCCGGTCGACCGCGCAGCCGGTGCCGGTTCCTACTCCGCCGCCCTCGACGCGCTGCGGGACGGTGAGGTCGTGGGCATCTTTCCGGAGGCGACCATCTCGCGCAGCTTCGAGCTCAAGCAGTTCAAGACCGGAGCAGCGCGGCTCGCGGCCGAGGCCGGGGTGCCGATCGTGCCCCTCGTGATCTGGGGTTCGCAGCGGGTGTGGAGCAAGGGGCTGCCCCGCCGGCTCGGGCGCACGAACGTGCCGATCATCATGACCATCGGGGAACCGGTCCCGGTGGCGGCCGATGCCGACCCGGAGCAGGTCACCGGTGAGTACAAGCAGGTCATGGCCGGCCTGCTCGACGTGGCTCGAGCGGCCTACGAGCCGATGACCGGTTCAGACCTGAGGTACCTGCCCGCGAGCCTGGGTGGCACCGCCCCCACCCTGGCCGAGGCGACGCGCCTCGACGCGGCCGAGGCGGAGCAACGCCGCGTTCAGCGGGCGTCTGAGTCGTCTGAGTCGTCTGACTTCTCTGGATCTGCGGAGGACTGACGCCCCTCACCGCCTGGCCGACCTCGCTGGGCCAGGCGATGCGGGTCGCTCCCGAGCATGGTTCGCGCCCGCCGCGACCGCAGCACCGTGAGCAGGCCGCACAGCCCTGCCATCGCTGCGGCGAGCACCCAGAACAGCCAGGTCGGCCAGTCATGCTCGTCACAGAGGTTCCAGGTCTCGGCCGTCGCGAGCAGCAGGGCCCCTCCGGCTACGTAGGCCCAGCCGCTCGCCTTCTCGGTGTAGTGCACGAACTGCCGTTGGTGCTCGCTGCTCAGGGCATCGAAGACCAGCTTGCGGTACCGGGTCGACTGGCGTCGGTCGAGCAGGTAGCCGATCGGTGGCACGAGCCACCACCACGGTGCGGACCGCCGCGGCTGGGGCACCCCTCGGGCGGTCGCCTCGATCGCCTCGCGCTCGATCTGTTCTTCCCCGAGCTCGATCGACGCCTGGTAGATCGGGCCGGCGAACAACAGCCAGGCACCGACGAAAGCAGCCCAGGGCATCAGCTCGTCCACGCGGACGACCCTACAGATGACCCTACAAAGGAGCGGTAACCTGCCGACATGGCACCGCCCGCCCGTCAGCGCATTCCCGAGGGGCCCACCCCCGATCCTGCGGTGCAGAAGCTGCGGGTGCGCTACACCAAGCGCGGTCGGCTGCGGTTCAGCTCGAGCCGCGACTTCCAGCGGGCGCTCGAGAGGGCCCTGCGCCGGGCTGATGTGCCGATGGCCTTCTCGGCCGGGTTTCACCCTCACCCCAAGATCAGCTACGCCAATGCGGCCTCGACGGGCACCGCGAGCGAGGCCGAGTACTTCGAGATCTCGGTGACCGAGCGGGTCGACCCTGAGTCGGTGCGGGTCGCTCTCGATGAGGCCCTGCCTGACGGCCTCGACATCCTCGAGGTGGTGCTGGCCCAGCCCGGCGCCCTCGCCGACCGGCTGGAGGCGAGCGAGTGGGTGCTGGAGTTCGGTGGCCTGGCCTCGACCGTGCTGGCGGATGCCGTGGGGCTGCTGCTCGCCCGCGAGCATGCCGAGGTGACCCGAATGACCAAGACGGGCCCACGCACCTTCGACGTGCGCCAAGCGGTGGTCAGCGCGGTGGTGGCGCCTGACGCGCTGTCGGGGCCCGACTGTGCGATACTGCGAATGGTCGTTCGGCACACCACACCCGCCGTTCGCCCCGACGACATTCTGACCGCGCTGCGTGAGATCGCCGACTTGCAGCTACCGCGCCCACCTCTGGTGACGCGGCTGGCGCAAGGGCCGCTCGACATCGCAACCGCGGCGGTGGCTGATCCATTGGCTGCCGACAAGAGTGCCGCCGGCACCTGACCACGGGGCCGCGCCTAGCGCGAACCGTTCTCAGATGTAGTGATACGACTTCCGACCCGCCGCGAACGGCGGCGGGCCGACTGACAACCGTGCTGGCGCGGTGTTGAGGGCCTCGGCCGCGTGTGGGTCACACCGCACCGGACGAGAGGCGCCCAGATGGCACCCGAAGACACCAACCACAGCGAAACCAACAGCGCCGACACCAACAGCGCCGACACCAACAGCGCCGACACC
>JBBSTU010000099.1:0-14459 GCA_038235595.1 Actinomycetales bacterium
GGCGACGCTCGTCAGCGCGGCTTCCACCGGCGCCGTCCAGCCCTCCCAGGTCTCGCCGACGATCCGCAGCTCCATCGTGTCGCGCAGCGACGCGGGCAGCGCCTCGAAGGCGGCCACCAGGTGCTCCAGACCCTTGTAGGGCCGGATCGTGCCGAAGAACAGAACGGTGAAGGGCCGGTCGTGGCCGTCGGGCTCCGTCGCTTTCCTTATCGCGCTGCTGGGCGTCGCCGCCGGCTCCAGCACGTGGTCGTAGGGCCCGTGGGGCACCACGCTGACGGCACCGGGCTCAGCGGCATCCGACAGCCCGTAGGCGGCCTGAAGAAGCTCAAGGTCGTGGTGGGAGTGCACCACCTGGGCATCGGCCCGGCGCAGCAGCCCGCGCATGAGCGTTCGGACGTAGCGGGTGACGCCCGGGATGCGAGCCTCACCGGTGTCTTGCACCTCGTGCCACTCGATGACGACCTTGGCCCCCCGGCGGCGAGCCATCACGGCCAGGGCCAGGTAGCTGTGCAGCACGGCGCCCGTCCACCACTGGAGCACGACGACGTCGGGACGGTGCTCGTCGAGAAAGGTCCGGGCCTCGAACATCGAACGACCCCAGTACCAGTCGATGCCGTCGAAGACGTCGATGGAGTCGTCGTAGGCGAGCTCATTCAACTGCTGGTTGACTCGGCTGCGGCCGGGGTAGAGCGCGGTCGGCACCAGGCGGCGCATGAGCAGGACATCGGTGTGCATGCTGCCGCTGAGCGCGTTCGCCAACCGGCAGGTGTAATAGCTGATACCGGAGGTGAAGCGCCAGCCGGAACCAACGACGAGCACCCGTGGCCCTGCACTGTCGCTCATCCGGTCGCTCATGCGGACCGACGCTCGTGTTCCAGGGCCGCCTCGAAAGGGCTCACAACCTCGGCGTCCCCATTGGGCTCGGAGATGGTGCTGATGACGCCGGCGGACGGTACCGGCCGGTGAGCGGCGTGGTTGCGGAGCCGCTCGCTGGCAATCGTGCGCAGCACCCGGAAACCGTCGCGGAAGGTGTTGAGGTTGCTGGTCCCGTGAATTCGCTCGAGCTCGACGCTCGGGACCTCGTGGATCTGCAGACCGCGGGCGGCGACCCGGCAGTTGATGACGGTCTCGATCTCGAAGCCGTCGCCCCACTGGGCCTCGGCGGGGGCGCTCGACGGCAGTGACAGCACCGGCAGCACGTCTCGCCAGAACGCGTTGTAGCCGTAGCAGAGGTCGGTGTACCGCGTGCGGAAGAGCACGTTCGTCACGGCCGTCAGCGCCCGGTTCCCGGTATCACGCAACCAGGTGATGTCCTCGCTGCCGCCACCGCCGATGACCCGACTGCCCTTGGCGAAGTCGGCCCCTCCACGCAGGGCTTCCACGTAGTCATGGATCTCATCCGGGTTGGCCGAGCCGTCGGCGTCGAACATGACGATGACGTCGCCGGTGGCTGCCTCGAAACCACAGGCGAGGGCGTTGCCCTTACCGCGTCGAGTCTGCTGCACGAAACGGGCCCGCGGCATGATGCGTCGCACCACGGCCTCGGAGTCGTCGCTCGACCAGCCGTCGACGACGATGACCTCGTGCACCGCGGGCAGCGCCGGCAGCACGATCTCGAGGTTGCGGGCTTCGTTGCGGGCCGGAACCACGATGGTGATCGTGGGCTTGTCCGGGCGTCGGGCATGGTGGTACATCAATCAGTCCCCCTCTTGGATCTACTGGCTCAGGCGTCGTCATCGACGTGGTCGGCGTCTGCCGCCGGACACTCCTCGAGAGGGCTGTGCGCAGGTCCCCACCTGCAGCCACACACTCGAAGCCTCGTATCTGGGCTTCGAGGACGGTGGCCTCGACAGATTGGGCGGCGGGCGGAGGGCGCTAGAGTTCGAGGTCCGACAGACGTACATCTGCTGAGAACAGGGACAAATGCGCCGAGAATCTGTGGATCAGTTATGCAGGTGTGGTCACGTGCTGGACGCTCACCAGCACTTCCGTCCAGGCAGTGACTGCGGGGCGTGCGGATCCGAGGTCTGCCCCGCCTACCGGCAGCCCGGTGACGAGGTGGGCGACGGCGGCCCGATTCGACGTCGAATCGGAGCCAGGCTCAAGCGCCTGCGAAGGGGCCGTGGCTCAGCCTCCGTCTGACCGCGAACCCCACCCGAGACAGCGCAGCCCGAGACACAGCGCGACAGGCCCGGAAGGGGGCCCGGCCAGGCGGAAGTCAGGAGCCGTGGCGGCGGTGGCGACCGGCGTAGGCCCGCACGGCGCGAAGGAAGTCGACGTGCCGGAAATCGGGCCAGTAGGCCTCACAGAAGTAGAACTCCGATGTGGCGCTCTGCCAAAGCAGGAACCCGCCGAGGCGTTGCTCCCCGGAGGTGCGGATCACGAGGTCGGGGTCAGGCTGACCCTTGGTGTAGAGGTGCTGGGCGATGTCCTCGACCGTCAGTCCGTCGGCGATCTGCTCCAGGGTCTGACCTACTGCTCCCCGCGAGCGCAGCAGGTCGCGAACGGCATCCGCAATCTCGCGTCGACCGCCGTACGCGACCGCGCAGTTGACCACCATGCCGCTGACCCCCTCGGTGCTCGCGGCCGAAGCCTGCAGCGACGCTGCGGTCTCGGGGGGCAGCAGGCCCGTGGCCCCGGCGATGCGTACCGACCACCGCTTCGTCGCAGCGAGGTCAGCCACGGCGGTCTCGATGATGCGCAACAGGGGTCCGAGCTCGTCCGGCGGGCGACCGAGGTTGTCGGTCGACAGCAGCCAGAGGGTCACGTACTCGACGCCGGCCTCTTCACACCACTGCAGCAGCGACTCGATCTTGTCAGCACCCGCCTGGTGACCGGATGCGGTACCCGCACCGCGGGCCTTGGCCCAGCGCCGGTTGCCGTCGAGCATCACGGCCACGTGACGTGGTCGCGCCTCCGGAGGCACACCCTTGAGAACCTGACGCTCGTAGGCTCCGTAGACCACATCGCGCCACCCCACCGACACCCTCCTCGTCGAGCCCTCGAGAGCCCCGTCAGGGCTGTTCGCCAACCGTACCCCCGCGTCGCCGCACCTCCCGTGCGCCGCTCGGACGGCAGCCAGGAAACTCTGCCTCATTCTGGCTACGGCTGCGTAACCTACGGTTGCGTAGGTTAGGATCGGCTCATGAGCAGCGACACCCACGGCCCGACCGGAACGGCGAGCCAACCCGCACCCGCCACCTTCGAGACCGCCTCTGACCCGTCTGCGGGAGAAGCCGGCTCCGACCTGGTCAGCGGGCTCGTCGCCACGGTCAAACCTCGGCTACGGGGGTGGCTGCACCTGGGAATGTTCCCGGTGGCCGTGCTCGGCGGGCTGGTGCTCATCCTCATCTCCGACCCAGGCGCGGTGCGCACCGCCTCGGCGATCTTCACCGTGAGCGCGGCACTGCTCTTCGGCGTCTCGGCCGTCTACCACCGCGGCACCTGGGGCCCACGCGCCAACGCGCTACTGAAGCGGCTCGACCACTCGAACATCTACCTCATCATTGCCGGCACGTACACGCCGTTTGCCGTCACTCTGCTTCCCGCCGACCAGGCGCGCACCCTCCTCACCGTGATCTGGGGAGGCGCCATCGCCGGAGTGCTCTTCCGAGTGTTCTGGGTCGGCGCGCCGCGGTGGCTCTACACGGCGCTGTACCTCGCCCTCGGCTGGGCCGCCATCTTCTACGTCGTGCCGTTCTGGCAACAGGGCGGCCCCATCATCGGTTCGCTCATCGCCGCCGGAGGCCTGCTGTACACGGCCGGCGGCATCATCTACGGCACCAAGCGCCCCAACCCGTGGCCGCGGTGGTTCGGTTTCCACGAGGTGTTCCACGCCTTCACCCTCGGTGGGTTCCTCACCCACTTCGTGGCCGTGATCCTCGCAGTGATCGGGTACCGGGCCGCCGCCTGAGCTGGTCAGGTCGTCTCGTCGTTGGAGCGGTGAGGCTCGTCGTGAGCACGGCGAGGCCGCTGCGGCTCGTCGGGTTCGTCCGGCGAAGGGCCGGTCTCGGCCGACGGTGCGTCGGGGTTCGGCGACTCCCGCAGGCGAGCGGACGAGCGCAGATCTACCGGTCCCGACGGGGCGGGCCGCTCTGCAGGGCTTCCCGTGACGGTCTGCTTCAGGTCAGACCCGGCTCCGTCGCGCTCGCGCTCCTGGTAGGCCATCCGTCGTAGCCGGCCGCTCATGTTGCGCACCAGCAGCCACAGGGCGATCGCCATCACGAAGAACGCGACGAAACCCCAGAAGCCGGGCCCGATGGTGTAGGTGCCGTCGCCGCCCATCAGACCCGTTCCTTCTGCGAGGAGCTCTGGCTCGGCGCGCCGCCGGTGTCTGGGTTGGTCTCTGGGTTGGCGTCAGCGGTGGTGTCGTCCACCTCGTGGCCGGCCTGCTCCGTCGCGTCGTCGACGGCTTCGTCGACCGCGTCTTCGACGGCGTCCTGGCTGGGGTCGTCGGACACCGCGTCGACCCGTCCGTCGTAGACGATCGTCAGGTCTCCACTCGTGGCCAGGATGTCGGCCTCCGCGACCGACCTCAGCCCGGCGAACAGATCTGTCTCGTCGTCAGTGATGGCGACGTAGGACACGGCCGGCTCGAACTCCTCGAAGCCCCAGACCCGCTGCTGGATCTCGAGCGGCACCCGGAACCAGAACCCCTCGGGGTCGACCTGGGTCGCGTGAGCGAGCAGGGCCCGGTCACGGGTCTCGAAGTAGGCGCCACACTCGATGCGGGTGGTTCTTCCCGGCACCCGCCGGGGCTTCCAGTTCGCCAGCCAGTCCGCGTATGGGCTCTCGAGCCCTTCGTCGAGCATGGCCTGGTGCATGGCGGTGAGGCGGTCCTTCGAGAAGCCCCCGTTGTAGTAGATCTTCAGTGGCTGCCAGGGCGCTCCCGCTGCCGGGTAGGCCTCCGGGTCGCCAGCGGCCTCGAACGCCGCCATCGAGACGATGTGGCACATGATGTGGTCGGGGTGGGGGTAGCCACCCTTCTCGTCGTAGGTCGTCATGACGTGCGGCCGATGCTCACGGATCACCCGCACGAGTGCCTCGGTCGTCACATCGAGGTCCTCGAGCCCGAAGCACCCCTCCGGCAGCGGCGGCAGCGGCTCACCCTCGGGCAGGCCCGAGTCGACGAAACCCAGCCACGTGTGCTCGCAGCCGAGCACCTCCTGGGCCGCCAGCATCTCATCGCGCCGAACCTGGGAGAGGTCGCGCAGGATGTGGGGGTCGCTCTTCAGCGCTTCGTTGAGGATGTCCCCACGCTCACCGCCGGTGCACGAGACGACCCTGACGGAGAAGCCGTCGGCCACGTACTTCGCCGTCGTCGCCGCACCTTTGCTCGACTCGTCGTCGGGGTGGGCGTGCACCGCCATCAATCGCAGTCGATCTTGCACGTGACTCCTGTTCGGTCTTTGGTGAATGTTGGTTCGTTCTGGGCTGCCGCGACCGGCCCGCTCCGGGCTGGTCGCGAACTCGGTCGGGGTGGGCCCAAGCCCGGCACACGATCGGTCGTCAGTGGCCGACGCCGAGCGCTGGTGCCCGATGAGCGACACTGGTCAGACTGCCATCATCTCACCACCGCCGGCGTGCTCGTCGGCCATCACCCCGAGGCCGCCCCATGCCACTGCCCCGCCCCGCTCCCGGCACGTTGCGATGGTGGGTGATCGGCACGATCGGGGTGAGCATCGGGGTCGCAGGCGCCATCTGGTTCGGGCTCTCGGCCACCCTGGGGCTGCCCAGCTTCCAGACGGTCGGGTACAAGGTGGTCGACGACCAGAGTGTGCGGGTCACCTTCTCGGTGCACAGCCCCGATGGGGCGGCCGTCACCTGCACGGTGCAGGCGCTGGCGCGCGACTTCTCGACCGTCGGAACGCTCGACGTGCCGATCCCGGCATCCGGCGACGCCGACAGCCAGCTCACCGTGACGGTACGCACGACGACGAGGGCAGTAACAGGCGAGGTCAGAACCTGCACCTGAGGTTGGTGCGAGGCCGCCGCAGGGCTCCGAGTGGGAGGGGTCGCGGTGCACGTTATGGGCGCCCGCACGGCGATTTGCTACTCTGGGTGCTTCAGCAGGGCCCGCGACCGTTCGTGCACGTGTAGAGCACCGTTCCGCACAGCCGTCCGTCCGGGCCCGTCCTTGTATCCAAGACGTCGTGACACGGCGCCCATGCGCCGCGCGTGGGCGCTCGTTCGCAAGTAGGAGTGCCATCGTGACCGAGACAGCCGCCGGATTCCTGACCCAGGAGGCCTATGACCGCCTCAAGGGCGAGCTCGACCAGCTCTCCGGAGAGGGCCGCCTCGACATCGCGCGCCAGATCGAGGAGGCCCGCGAAGAGGGCGACCTCAAGGAGAACGGCGGCTACCACGCCGCCCGCGAGGAGCAGGGCAAGATGGAGGCCCGCATCCGCCAGCTCACCGAGCTGCTGCAGACCGCGACCATCGGTGAGACCCCGCCCGACGACGGGATCGTCGAGCCCGGCATGCTCGTGACCGTCGAGATGTTCGGCGACCAGGAGACGTTCCTGCTCGGCAACCGCGAGATCGCCGACGGCTCCGACCTACAGGTCTTCTCCGAGAAGTCGGCCATGGGCGCGGCCATCCACGGCAAGAGCGTCGGCGACTCCACCATCTACACGGCCCCCAACGGCAAGAAGATCGAGGTCAAGGTGCTGGCTGCGAAGCCGTACAAAGCCTGAGAAACCGTTGAAAGGGCAGTTCGCGGAGCGCGAGCTGCCCTTTCGACGTGCTGGCCCTTCGGCAGCGCGGCGGGTGCTCTGATCGGGGCCGCTATCAGCCCACACCGGCTCTCCGCGACCAACGCAGACCAACGCAGACCAACGCAGACCCGGGCCTGATGCGAGGGCGGGTCAGAGAATCTGGGCAGCGAGGGCGCGGGCCAGCGTCGGGTCGGAGTCGGCCAGCAGCCCCACCGCGAAGAGCAGGTACGACGCGTCGACGCTCGCCCGCGCGGCTCGGGGGACCTTCCAGCCGCCTTCGTGGTCGGCGAGCACCGCACCCAGCACCCGCATCCGCCCCGCCGGACCGGCGAAGCGCAGCACACCCCCCGAGCCCACCAGGGTGGTCACGTTGGCCAACGGCCGCGGCAGCTCGGTCGGCTGCGGGGCGCGGGCGTGCCGGCGCACCGCGACCAGCGCGGCCAGCCGAGCCAGCTCGAGATCCAGGCCATGCTCGTGTGCATCCTGGGGCACCGAGCCAGGCTGCTCGTGCACGGCTACGGCATACGCCTCGAGCCCGTGGATGTCGCCGGTGTCGGCCCCCTCGCCCCGGTCTCGGATCGGCGGCCAGAGCCGCTCGGCCCGGGCTGCCTCCATGACGCAGCGGGCGTTCCACCGCACGCCGAGGTCACCCTCGACCGTTCTGGCGTGCCAGAGCGGAGCGACGACGTCCTTGCGCAGGCTCGCGTCCTCGCCCTCAGGGGTGAGGCAGGAGTAGACGTCGGTGGTCGCCCCTCCCACGTCGACGACCAGCACGTCACCGGCCACCACGTCGGCCAGCAGCTCGACCCCGCTCAGCACGGCGTCGGGGGTGGGGGCCTCGACCATCGCGGCGAACGCGGCGTCTCGCGACAGACCCTTTCCACCGATCACGTGTCGCAAGAACGCATCACGGATCGCCGACCGGGCCGACTCGGGCGCGATGACCCCGATGCGCGGCAGCACGTTGGCCGCCACGACGGTCGGACGCCGCGTCGTCGCGAGCCTGGCGACCACCTCCTCCCGCACGTCGACGTTGCCCGCCACCACAACCGGCACCGCACGGGACCCGTGCCCACCGATGGCGGCCTTCGCCAGGCGGGCGGCGTTGTGCAGCAGCACATTCGAGTTCCCCCCGTCGGTGCCGCCGACCAGCAACACGATGTCAGGCCGCGATGCACGGATGCCGTTCACGCCGGCCGTCGACAGCTCGCCGGCCGCGACGTGCACGACCTTCGCCCCCGCCGACAGCCCGACCCGGTGACCGGCCTGGGACGTGACGGTGCGCTCGTAGCCGACCACCGCCAGACGCAGACCTCCCCCGGCGCTGGAGCATGCGTGCACCCGGGCGGTTGTGGGCACGTCGAGCTGCACGCGCAGCCGGCGGTACCCGTCGAGGATGTCACCGCGCCCCAGGGTTCCCGTGGTCGGAGTGGAACCCACGACGAGCACCACCCCGTCGTCGGCGATCAGGGCGCCCTTGGTGAAGGTCGAGCCGAAGTCGACCGCGAAGATCGTCATGGAAGACGAGCAGACAGCCAGGCCAGGGTCAGCCGTGGATGTCGAGCGCCTCGCGCAGGTCGGCGATGAGGTCGCCGACGTCCTCGATGCCGACCGAGAGCCGGATCAGGTCGTTCGGCACCTCGAGCTCGGTGCCGGCGACCGAGCTGTGCGTCATGCGGGCCGGATGCTCGATGAGCGACTCGACCCCACCGAGGGACTCGCCCAAGGTCCAGAGCTGCACGGCCGCACACGCCTTCACCGCGGCGTCCTCTCCCTTGGCCAGCCGGAAGCTGACCATGCCGCCGAAGCGCCTCATCTGACGGGCGGCGACCTCATGGTGGTGATGGGTGGCCAGACCCGGGTAGAGCACCTGGCTGACGCCGTCGTGGCCCTGCAGGAACTCGACCACCTTCTCGGCGTTGTCGCAGTGTCGTTCCATGCGGATCGCGAGAGTCTTCACCCCCCTCAGGGTGAGCCACGAGTCGAACGGACCTGCCACTCCCCCGATACCGTTCTGGTGGAAGGCGATCCGGTCAGCAATATCCTCGAAGCCCGGCACCGACACAGACGTTGCTGTCACGACTGCGCCCCCGACCACATCGCTGTGTCCTCCGACGTACTTCGTCGTCGACTGGGTGACGATGTCGGCCCCGAGCTCGAGCGGCCGCTGAAGGTACGGCGTGGCGAAGGTGTTGTCGACGACGAGCACCGCACCGGCCGCGTGGGCCACCTCCGCGATGGCCTCGATGTCGGCGATGCCGAGCAGTGGGTTCGTCGGGGTCTCGACCCAGACCGCCTTGGTCTGGCCGGGCCGGATGGCGGCCCGCACGGCGTTGACATCGCTGATGCGGGCGATCGAGTGCTCGACCCCCTGCGGTTTGGCGATCTGGTTGAAGTAGCGGTAGGTGCCGCCGTACGCGTCACTCGGCACGACCACGTGGTCTCCCGGAACGAGCAGCGACCTCGTGATGGCATCCTGCCCGGCGAGCCCCGAGGCGAAGGCGAAGCCGTGGCTGCCACCCTCGAGGGCCGCCAGGCACGTCTCGAGCGCCGTGCGGGTCGGGTTGGCCGAACGGCTGTACTCGTAGCCACCGCGGAACCCACCGATGCCGTCCTGCTTGTAGGTGGAGACCTGGTAGATGGGCGTGACCACCGACCCGGTCAGCTCGTCGGCCGCCTGGCCGGCGTGGATCGCGCGAGTGGAGAAGCCGTGCTCGTCAGACATGGTGCTCAGCCTAGTCAGCGTGATCTGCGATGCTCGCATGATGCCCATGCCCCTCGACTACTCGAACCACAGCGACCGCCCGACCGGCCGCTTCCTGACAGCCCTCGGGCGAGTGCTGCCAGGGGTGCGCGCGGTTCAGCAGCAGGTGAGGCCGTACGCCGACTGGTGGGAGCGCACCAACCGTGAGTCGGTCGCTGGGGACGCTCCGCTCTGGGTCGCGTTGGGCGACTCGATGACGCTCGGTATCGGGGCTTCCGCACCCGATCGGGGCATGGTGGGCCAGCTGAGCGAGCGGCTCACGGCATCCGGCTGGCGCCACGATGTGGTCAACCTGGGCGTCAACGGCGCACGGGTACAGGACGTTCTCGACCGACAGCTGCCGGTGCTCTCGGGGCTGGATGACGCGGGTCGTGCTGTCGGCCTCGTCACGGTGGTCATCGGTTCGAACGACATCGTGTTCGCCCGTCACCGGGCTGGGCTCGTGCCACGCTTCCGGATGCTGTTGGGCGCGCTGCCGCCGGGAGCAGTCGTCGCCAACCTGCCCAACCCGCGTCGCGAGGCCCGTGCGATCGACGCGCTGATCCGGCAGCGCGCAACGAGCGGTGAGGTCGTCCTGGCTGACATGCGGGCGGAGGGGCCGAAGTCGTGGCGAGGGCGCCTCGCCGGAGACCTCTTCCACCCCAACGACCTGGGGTACGCCGAGATGGCCACCGTGCTCGAGGATGCCATCGCCGATGCCGGCCTGCCGCTCACGGATGCCGGGTCGGGGAGGTGCTCCGGCGCCTGAAGCCGGAAGCCCTCCCCCACTCGCGGGTCCAACCCGTCACCGCGAAGCCCAGGGCGCGGTTGCTGGCCAGCATGGGGTGGTTGGAGTCGGCGTTCCAGGTTCGCACCGTGGTCACCACAGGAACGACCTGCTGCAGCAACCGTAGGTTGGCTACCTTCATGGCCAGTCCGAGGGTCTCGCCCCCGGTGCTCGCGCAGCACCAGCGCGCCGCCCTGCACCGCGAGCTCGGGGGCGCCGGCGGCGACGTCGATCTCGCTGAAACCGACGAGCCGGCGCGACCCGACGTGACGAGCCACGGCCTCGATCGTGCGGCGGCCCAACATCCCTGAGTTGCGTTGTCTCACCACCCGTTCGACGTCCCAGTCCTGCTCGTCGAGGTCGATGTCACCCATCGGGGCGTCGGTGCTCATCCGCCGCGCCAGAAACGCACGGTCGTCGAGCCACTCGGCGGGCACCCCGTCGTGCGCGGTCTCCACCACGTAGGCCGAGGCATCCAAGGCGGGCTCGAGCCGGCGCAGGGTCTTCTCGGCTACCGGGAGAACGCGGTCATGGCGAAGGTCGAGCAGCGTCTGACGGTAGCCCGACGCGATGGCGAACCGCGTCGCCGGGTCACCCTCCTTGACCGGCGCGCGCCCGAATGCTCGTGCACCCGCCGGCAGCCGGCTGACCGCAACGACCCCTCCGCCGTGGCCAACAGCGCGGTCCCGATGCCACGACGGACCTGCTCGGGATCGACCGAGAGCCAGATACCGCCGGTGTCGGTGTTCTCGCGAAGCTGCACGACCACCTGGGCGGCACCGACGCCGCCGCCGTTGGGCGAGGTCGCGGCGAACGTGGCCCGCCGCTCGGGGCGACGCGTCGTGACCTCCGCCATCTCAGCCACCGTGGTGCGCTGAGCACTCTGCCCCCACGTGGCCACGTTCGCCCTGTGGTGCACGTGAATCCACGCCTCGCTGGCCCGGTCACCGACCGCCAGCTCGACCTGCGCGATCGTCACGGCTGTCACGAGGCCACCTTCTGCCAGTCGTGGCTGTAGCCGTCGACCAGGTAGCCGAGCCGTCGGTTGACCGCCAGCATGGGCTCGTTCGACGCGGCGTTCCACGTGCGCACCGCCTTGACCTGAGGCAGCGCCTCCTGCAGGAGCCGCACGTTCGCCGCCTTGATGCGCTGGCCGAGGGCGTGGCCCCGGTGCTCGCGCAGCACGAGAGTGTCCTGCTGGTAGGCGAGCGTGGGCTCCCCCGCCGATACCGAGACCCGGGTGAACGCCACGAGTCGACCGGTTGGGGTGTGCCGGGCGACCGACTCGACGATGTGCCGGCCTGACTCCCGAATGCGGGCGTCGGTGTCGCGCAACCGTTCGGCGTCCCACGCCTCCTCCTCCAGGGCCAGGTCGTCGGCCGGTGCGTCGGTGCTCATCCGCTGCTGCAGCACCGCTCGGTCAGCCAGCCACTGGTCAGGCAGGTGGTCGATGACCGACTCGAGGCGGTAGTCGTCGGAGTCGTTAGCGGCATCAGCGGCATCAGCTCGGTCGAGGATGCCGCTGCGCTGGGCTCGACCCGCCCTGAGGTTCAGCGCGCTGCGTACCCTCGTCTGTGCGATGACGTAGCCGCGCCGCGTCGCAAAGCCGTCGGCCAGGTCAGGCGCCCCCACGGCCCCGTCGGTCTGGGCCACGAACGTGGTGCGCCGGTGGTCGGCGCCGATCTGCTCGGCAGCTGCGAGCAGCGCCGAGCCACAGCCCCGCCTGCGGTGCGCGTGGTCGACCGACAGCCACAGGGTCGCGAGGGCGAGGTTGTCGGTCAGCGGCATCCTGATCTCTGCGGCGCCCACCATGCCTCCGTCGGCCCACGCCGCCCGGGCGACCCGTTGCGTGTCGGGCGAGCGGTGAAACGCCTGAATCTCCGCCAGGGTCCACGAGCTGCCCTGGTTATCGAAGAGCTCGCGCTGCACGTTCGCGTGCACCTCGATCCACCGCGCCGCGTCGGTCTGCTGCGCAGGGTCGAGCAGGTCGATGGGCCGGATCTCGATCTGTCGACCGTTCATGACGCACATCCTCACCAGGCCGTACCCGCCCCGGCCACCCGTTTTCTCACCCGCACCGCACCTGAGCCGCGATCGGGCCATGCGGCATACCTCGACGCCGAACGGCGTTAGACGGGTGTAAGCCAACGCAAGCATGAAGGATGTGACACTGGAATGGTGTTCGGATTCGGCAAGAAGACCCAGATGCCCACCCGTGACGACGCTCTCAGCGGGCGCCCTGAACGGACCTACTCCGTCAACCCCACGCACGTCGTGCTCGGCACCCCCCTCGAGGGCCCATGGCCCGAAGGCTCGCAGGTGCTCTACCTCGGCATGGGCTGTTTCTGGGGCGTCGAGCGAATCTTCTGGAAGCTCCCCGGGGTGATCGTGACCGCGGCGGGCTACATGGGCGGCTACACCCCCAACCCGACCTACCAGGAGACGTGCACCGGGCTGACCGGGCACGCCGAGGCGGTCCGGGTCGTCTACGACCCCACCCAGACCAGCGCCGAGCTGCTGCTCAAGGCCTTCTGGGAGAACCACGACCCGACGACCGCCAACCGGCAGGGTAACGACGTCGGCACTGCCTACCGCTCGTTCATCTACTGGACGACCCCCGAGCAGGAGGCAGCTGCCAACGCCACGCGTGAGGTGTTCCAGAAGGTGCTGCACGACAACGGCCACGGTGAGATTGCCACCGAGATCCGCTCGGCCGACGACGCCGGGCCGTTCTACCTCGCCGAGGACTACCACCAGGGCTACCTGCACAAGAACCCCGGTGGCTACTGCAACCACGGGCCGAACGGCATGACCTGCCCGGTGGGCATCGTGCGCCAGGACCAGCTGCCCGCCCAACAGGACATCGCCCCGCCGGCCTGATCGGCTGACGGCCGGCACCCTCCCGTCCGGTGAGCCCACCGGATGGGAGGATCTGGTCATGGCCAAGGACTTCCGCTTCAGCCGCTCGACCTCGATCACGGCCCCACCCGAGCGCATTCATGCCCTCGTCAACGACTTCCACGAGTGGCCCAAGTGGTCGCCGTGGGAGGGTCACGACCCGCAGATGGCCCGGCACTACAGCGGCGCCGGCTCTGGCGTGGGCGCCGTGTACGCGTGGAAGGGCAACCGCCACGCTGGTGAGGGGCGCATGGAGATGCTCGAGTCCGGCGCCGACCACCTCGCCGTCGACCTCGACTTCTCGGCACCGATGCGCGCCCACAACCGCATCGACTTCACTTTGACGCCGGTCGGGACCGGCACCGAGGTGGAGTGGGCCATGACCGGCCCGCAGAACTTCGTGATGGGCCTGATGAGCAGGTTCTGGTCGATGGACAAGATGCTCGGCCCCGACTTCGAGCGCGGCCTCGCCCAGCTGAAGGCGGCGGCCGAGAGCTCTTCACCGCAGCGATGACGACCCACATCAGGCGGGCGGGTCGGCGCGACGTGGCCGACATCGTCAGGCTGCTGGCCGACGACCCCCTGGGTGCCGCCCGCGAGGACCCCACCGACCGCACGCCCTACGAAGCGGCCTTCGCTCGGATCGTCGCTGACCCGAACCAGCACCTCGTCGTGGCCGAGCGCGGTGGCGAGCGCGGTGGCGAGCACGGTGGCGAGCACGGTGGCGAACATGGTGGTGAGATCGTCGGCACCCTCCAGCTCTCGCTGCAACCCGGCCTGTCACGCCGTGGGGCCACCCGTTGCACGATCGAGGGCGTGCGCATCGCGGCCGACGCTCGCGGCACCGGCCTCGGCACGCAGCTGGTCGAATGGGCCGTCGAGGAGTCACGCCGGCTCGGCGCCTCCCTCGTGCAGCTGACGTCCGACACCAGCCGCGTCGATGCCCGCCGGTTCTACGAGCACCTCGGCTTCACGGCATCCCACGTGGGTCTCAAGCGGGCACTCGACTGACTCACCCGCAACCCACCGAGTAACCGGCAACCACCGGCTACTGCAGTCAGGGGTGGCTGTCGACTGCTCGGTGCGTTGCCGAGTGCGGCGGGATGCCGGAGGGCGCGGTCGAGCGGCCAACCCGCGGTGGGCGGCGGTCGGGTTCAGAAGATGCGCACCCGCCCGTCGTCGCCGAGCCACATCGCGTCAGCGGGCTGCACCGTGAACGCCTCGTGGAACTCCGAGAGGTTGCGCACCGCGTTGCCGCGGATGTCCTGCGGCGAGTGCGGGTCGATGGCGAGCAGGCGCACGGCCTCGGCCTCAC
>JBBSTU010000100.1:0-14337 GCA_038235595.1 Actinomycetales bacterium
AACGTGCTGAACAACCCCGAGCGGGTCAGGCCGGAGACTCGCGAACGGGTGCTCGCCGTCATCGACGAACAGGGCTACCGCCCGAACGCGGCAGCGAAGCAGTTGCGCCAGCGCCGGGCTCATGCGCTCGGGATCGAGCTCGACGTGACCGGCAACCGACGGGTCAGCGGAGTGCTCACGGCGTTCCTCGTCGAGAGCGTGCTCGCCGCCCGAACCCACCGGGCCAGCATCGTGCCGTTCGTCAGTGCCGACCACGAGCGGCCCGAGCCCGAGTTCGATGACCTCGTCCGCCGCCAGATGGTCGACGGCTTCATCATCGTCGACACCAGGCTGGGCGACCCCCGGCCCGCCTGGCTGCGCGAGCGCGGCATCCCCTTCGTCTCGTTCGGCCGGGTGTGGGACGACCCCGAGCACACGGCGTGGGCCGACGTCGACGGCGCCGCGGGAACTGCGACAGCGGTGGAGCACCTCGTCGCGGGCGGTGCCCGTCAGGTCGCCTTCCTGGGGTGGCCGAGCGGGTCACCCACGGGCGACGAGCGTCGGCTCGGGTGGCAGCGGGCGACGCTCGCCGCCGGGATCGAGGACCCCAGCCTCGTGGAGGAGTCGGTCCAAGACGTCTCCGAGGCCACCCGGGCCGCCACCGCGCTCGTTCGCCGTCTCGGCCCTGGAGACGCCATCGTCTGCGCCTCCGACGAGCTGGCCATGGGAGCGCTGCGCGCGGCCCGCGCAGCGGGACTGACTCCTGGAGTCGACTGCTCCGTCGTCGGCTTCGACGACGGCCCACTGGCTGAGGCCCTCGGCCTGACCACGCTGCGACAGCCCGTGTCAGAGATCGCCCAGCACCTCGTCGCCGTGGCCACGGGCCTCGGCGACGGCGATGACCCGCCCGCCCACGGTCGGCTCGCCCTGCCCACCTTGATCGTCCGCGCCACCTCCATCCGGAGGGCCACCCCCGAAGAAGAAGAAGGAAGATCATGACCGCGCACAGCAATCGCAAGATCATGAGCGTCGCGCTGGGCGCGACGGTCGCCCTAGGTCTTACCGCCTGCGGAGGAGGCGGGTTCAGCGGAGGAAGCAGCCCCGCCCAGAACACCGCCAAAGGACCGGTGAAGCTCACCATGGTCATCGGCAGCTCCGGCGACGCCGAGACCAACGCCGTCAAGGCCGCCACGGCGGCGTGGGCCAAGAAGACGGGCAACACGGTGGAGGTGATCGCTGCGGCGAACCTCAGCCAGCAGCTCGGGCAGGCTTTCGCCAGCACCTCTCCTCCCGACATCTTCTACACCGCCGCTGACCAGATCGGTACGTTCGCCAAGGCGGGCAACCTCTTCGCCTACGGCGACCAGGTCAAGGACGCCGGCTTCCTGCCCGCGCTGGTCAAGACCTTCACCTACGACAACAAGTTCTGGTGCGCCCCCAAGGACTACTCGACGCTCGCGCTCGAGATCAACACCGACCTGTGGGCCAAGGCCGGCCTCACCGACGCCGATGTGCCGAAGACGTGGGACGAGCTGGAGGCGGTGGCCAAGAAGCTGACCACCGGCAAGGTGACTGGGCTGGTCATGGGTAACGACATCAACCGCAGCGGGGCGTTCATGAAGCAAGCCGGAGGCTGGGTCGTCTCCGAGGACGGCACCAAGATGACCGCGACCAGCGACCCGGTCAAGGCCGGGTTGGCCGAGGTGCAGAAGCTGATGAAGGCCGGCGTGCTGAAGTTCAACACCGACACCTCGCCGTCGACGGGGTGGGGCGGTGAGGCCCTGGGCAAGGGCGTGGCCGCGATGACCATCGAGGGCAACTGGATCAGCGGCGTGAAGAAGGACTTCCCGAACCTGAAGTACAAGGTCGTCGAGCTGCCCGCGGGCCCCGCCGGCAAGGGAACGCTGCTCTTCAGCAACTGCTGGGGGATTGCCGCGAAGTCGCCCAACCACGACCAGACCATCGAGCTCGTGAAGTCGCTGATCGCGACCGACCAGCAGCTGAAGTTCGCCGACGCCTTCGGTGTGATGCCCTCGACGGAGGAGGGCGCCAAGGCGTTCGCAGCGAAGTACCCCGACTCGGCCGCCTTCGTCAAGGGTGGTGACTACGCCCAGGGCCCGGTCAACCTGCCCGGGTTCAACGACGTGCTCGCCAAGTTCAACTCGCAGCTCGCGACGCTCGGCCAGGGCGGCGACCCGAGCGCGTGGCTCGCAGAGCTGCAGAAGAACGGAACGGCCGCCATCGGCGGCTGAACCTTTTCTGACGAACACGCGGCAGACGTGACGGGTGGCGAACGCCCCTCCGGTACCCCTCGGCCGGCGCCACCCGTCACCCCGCCTCACGCCCCGAAGGGGCTCGTTCCAGCCGCACGACCCAGAGAAGGAGCAGGCGCCATGACGCCATCACCGCAGACCTCGGCCCCTCGGCGAAAGCACGGCGGCGGCATCCGGGGCCGGGAAGGCGTGGCCGGCTGGCTCTTCGTCTCTCCCCTCATCCTCATCCTCGGCCTATTCCTCGTCATCCCCATCTTCATGGCGCTCTACGTCAGCCTGACGAACTGGCAGGGCAACGGCAGCCCTTTCACGGGTGGGGAAGGGGCCCAGTTCGTGGGGGCGCGCAACTACCTCGACCTGTTCACCCGTGACGGACTGACCCGGTCGAACTTCATGCAGTCGATCGGCAACACCTTCTACTACGTGCTGCTCGTCGTGCCGCTGCAGACCATCCTGGCCCTCTCGCTCGCACTGCTCGTCAACAACAAGATGCTGGGGGCCAAGGGCTTCTTCCGCACGGCCTTCTACTTCCCCTCGGTGACGAGCTCGATCGCCATCGCGACCGTGTTCCTGTTCCTGTTCAGCAACAGCGGGGCGGTGAACGCCTTCCTCGGCTTCTTCGGCATCGACGCGCCGCAGTGGTTCTCCGACAGTCGCGGCCTGCTGCACATCATCTTCGGGTGGGTCGGGGTCGACAACCCGGCCTGGGCGCAGGGCGACATTCTCGGACGCAGCGTCTGGGACTGGCTCTCGGGACCGTCGGTGGCCATGTGCGTCATCATCTTCCTCGTGGTCTGGACGACGTCGGGCACCTTCATGCTGATGTTCATCGCGGCGCTGCAGGACGTGCCGGTCGAGGTCGAGGAGGCCGCGGCTCTCGACGGCACGAGCCAGTGGCAGAAGCTGCGGCTCGTCACCGTGCCGATGATCAAGCCCGCGCTGTTCCTGGTGATCACGCTCGGCCTCATCGGCACCTGGCAGGTCTTCGACCAGATCTACGTCATGGGCAAGGGCGCCCCGGCCGGCACCACGCTCAGCCCGGCCTTCCTGTCCTACCAGCAGAGCTTCGAGAACTTCCAGTACGGCTCGGGCGCCGCCATGGCCTTCATCATCTTCGTCATCATCGTGGTGCTGACCCGCATCCAGCGTCGGGTGCTCACCGACAAGGACGAACGCACCCCGCTGTTCCGATCGCTACGACGCGGAGGCCGGTCATGACCACTCGCTCACACCCCGTCAAGACGGTGCTGTTCTACGTCGCCCTGCTCGCTTTCGCCACCGTGTTCATCTACCCGTTCTTCATCCAGATCGCGACGTCGTTCAAGACCGACGCGGGAGCGGTCGACAACCCGCTGTCGCTCATCCCGAACCCGTTCAGCACGGCGGCGTGGAGCCGGATGTTCGGTGGGACCAACGACTCCTCGGTGCCGATCCTGACGTGGACGAAGAACTCCTTCCTCGTCGCCTTGATCGTCACGGTGGGCCGCGTCTTCCTCGACTCGCTGGCGGGCTACGCGCTCTCGCGGCTGCAGTTCCGCGGCAAAGGGGCCGTGTTCGCGGCCATCCTCGCCGTCATGGCGGTGCCGGGCGTGGCGCTGCTCATCCCGAAGTTCCTCATGGTCAACTACCTCGGCATCTACGACACGTACTACGCCATGATCCTGCCGCTCATCGTCGACGCGGCCGGGGTGTTCATCATGAAGCAGTTCTTCGACTCGGTGTCGATCTCGATCGAGGAGGCCGCCCGCATGGACGGAGCCAGCATCTTTCGCACCTTCTGGTCGGTCGTGCTCCCGATGGCCAGGCCCGCCCTGATCACCCTGACCATCCTGTCGTTCCAGGGGTCGTGGAACGAGTTCAGCCACTTCCTCGTGGTCACCAAGGGCACCCCCGAGCACCAGACCCTGGTGACGGGGCTGGCCAGCCTCACGAGCGGACAGCTCGGCTCGGGCACCCAGTACCCCTTCAAGCTCGGCACCGCCCTGCTGACCACGATCCCGGTGGCCCTGCTGTTCTTCGCGCTACAGCGGTACTTCGTGCGCGGGGCCAACGAGGGCGGCGTCAAGGGCTGACGGCAGCCACGCAGGTGAGCACCTGGGGCGTTCTGCCGTCAGTGGTGGAAGGCGGTGGCCGGGCGCTCTGCGGGCATGGGCGACTCGAGCCGGTCGAGGTAGTCGACCGCTGCACGCAGGTCCTGCAGGAACCCCTCAGCCAACGGGCGACCGAACCCGTTGCGCACGACGACCCGCTGCACCGTCAGCTCGCCGAGGTCATCGGGCATCGGGTAGGCCGGCACGAGCCAGCCCTTGATCCGCAGCCGCTCGGAGAGATGGTAGAGGTTCCAGTTCTTCGTGTGCCCCGGCTTGAGGCTCCACGCGAAGACGGGGATGTCGCTGCCGTCGTTCCACAGGTCGAACGCCGCCATGCCCCCGATCTCGGCGGCAAGGTGGCGCGCGATCTTCTGGGCGGCCTGCTGGACCTTCACGTAGCCGGCGTGACCGAGGCGCAGGAACAGGTAGTACTGCAGCAGCACCTGCGCGCCGGGGCGAGAGAAGTTGAGCCCGAAGGTGGGCATCTCGCCGCCGAGGTAGCTCACCTTGAACACCAGGTCCTCCGGCAGGTCGTGCTGGCTGCGCCAGACAACCCAGCCCAGACCAGGGGGGACCAGGCCGTACTTGTGGGCGGAGGTGCTGACCGAGACCACCCGGTCGACCCGGAAGTCCCACTCCAGCTCGGGTTGGAGGAAGGGCGCGATCATCCCCCCGGAGGCCCCGTCGACATGGATCCTCACGTCGAGGCCGGAGGCAGACTGGATTCCGTCGAGGGCATCGGCGATCGCCCGGACCGGTTCGTACATGCCGGTGTAGGTGACCCCCATGATCGCCACGACCCCGATCGTGTTCTCGTCGACGTAGCGGCCCAGGTCGTGCCCGTCGAGCACCTTGTGCTCAGCGGAGATCGGAACGTAACGAGGCTCGACGTCCCAGTAGTTGCAGAACTTCTCCCAGCACACCTGCACCGCAGAGGACATCACGAGGTTGGGCCGCTCGGTCGACTTTCCGGCGGCTCGCCTCGCGTGCTGCCAGCGACGCTTGAGCGCCAGCCCTCCGAGCATGCACGCCTCCGAGGAACCGACGGTCGAGGTTCCGATCGCGTTCTCAGGATCGGGTGCATGCCACAGGTCGGCCAGCATCATCTCGCACCGGGTCTCGATAGCCGCCGTCTGCGGGTACTCGTCCTTGTCGACGAGGTTCTTGTCGGCCGCCTGGAGATAGAGCCGTTCGGCCTGCTCGTCCATCCAGGTGCCCACGAAGGTCGCGAGGTTGAGACGCGCGTTCCCGTCGAGCATGGCCTCGTCATGGACGATCTGGTAGGCCGTCTCGGCGAGGGACTCACCCGGCGGTAGAGAGAAGCGGGGCAGCGTTGACTCCTCCTCCGCACGGGCGAACAGCGGGTTGAGCTCGACCGTGGCCTCCGTCTCCGACGAGCGGCTCACGCGGTTCGCCCTCTGCACAGACTTCGACCTGGTCATCGGGATGCCCTTCTTCGACGTGGCGACCTCCTGACTCTAGGCTTCCGGGTGGCCCGACGCCCGACGCCGGCGAGGCGCGGGAAGTCGGGAGCAGTGACAGCCGGGGGCCACCTAGGATTCAGGGCATGAGCCATGTTCTGTCTGCCGTCGCCTGGCCGTACACCAACGGCCCGCGCCACATCGGCCACGTGGCCGGTTTCGGCGTGCCCTCCGACGTCTTCAGCCGGTACATGCGGATGGCCGGTCACGACGTGCTGATGGTCTCGGGCACCGATGAGCACGGCACGCCGATCCTCGTGCTCGCCGAGCAGGAAGGGCTCACCCCGCAGGACCTCGTCGACAAGTACAACGCCGTCATCGCCTCGGACCTCACCGACCTCGGCCTCTCCTACGACCTGTTCACGCGCACGACGACCCGCAACCACTACGCAGTCGTGCAGGAGATGTTCCGCCAGGTGCACGCCAACGGCTACCTCATCGAGCAGACCCAGCTCGTGGCGATCAGCCCGTCGACGGGGCGCACCCTGCCCGACCGGTACATCCAAGGCACCTGCCCGATCTGCGGTTTCCCAGAGGCGCGCGGCGACCAGTGCGACAACTGCGGCAACCAGCTCGACCCGGTCGACCTCATCGACCCGCGCAGCAAGATCAACGGCGAGGTGCCGCAGTTTCGCGAGTCCGCACATTTCTTTCTCGACCTGCCCGCCCTCGCCGGCGCGCTCGGTGAGTGGCTCGACGGTCGGGAGGCGTCGGGCACCTGGCGCCCCAACGTCATCAAGTTCAGCCGAAACCTGCTCCACGACCTGCGCCCCCGCGCCATGACCCGCGACATCGACTGGGGCATCCCGATCCCGGTCGAGGGCTGGGTCGACAACCCGGGCAAGCGGCTGTACGTGTGGTTCGACGCGGTCATCGGCTACCTGTCGGCCTCGATCGAGTGGGCCCGACGGCAAGGCGCGCCCGACCGGTGGCGGGACTGGTGGAATGACGTTGACGCCCGCTCCTACTACTTCCAGGGCAAGGACAACATCACCTTCCACGCCCAGATCTGGCCGGCCGAGCTGCTCGCCTACGCCGGTAAGGGTGACCAGGGTGGAGAGCCGGGGGAGTACGGCGTGCTGAACCTGCCCACCGAGGTCGTGGCCAGCGAGTTCATGACGCTCGAGGGCAAGCAGTTCAGCACGTCGCGCGGTCACGTCATCTACGTTCAGGACGTCGTCGCTCGCTACGGCCCCGACCCGATCCGCTACTTCATCTGCGCCGCCGGCCCCGAGAACCAGGACTCCGACTTCAGCTGGAAGGAGTTCGTGCAGCGCAACAACAGTGAGCTCGTGGCCGGCTGGGGCAACCTCGTCCAGCGCACCGCGACCATGGTGGCCAAGAGCTTCGGCGAGATCCCCGGGCCGGATGCCGTCGAGCCGGTCGACGCCGAGCTGCTCGCTGCCGTCGAGGCCGGGTTCGACGCTGTGGGAGGCCTGCTCGAGCGGCAGCGTCAGAAGGCCGCGCTGGCCGAGGTGATGCGCCTCGTGGGCGAGGCCAACGCCTACGTCAGCCGCACCGAGCCGTTCAAGCTCAAGGGCGACGACCAGCGGGAGCGCCTGGCCACCGTGCTGCACACGCTGGTGCAGGTGGTCAGCGACCTCAACACGATGATGAGCCCGTTCCTGCCGCACTCGGCCAACCGCGTGCACGCCGTGATCGGGGGCCAGGGCGAGCTCATGCCGATGCCTCGGCTCGAGGTGGTTCGCGACCTCGACGACGACAGCCGCTCCTACCCCGTCATCACGGGTGACTACTCGATGACCCCTCGCTGGGAACGGCGACCGGTCGAGGTCGGGGCGGCCATCGCCAAGCCCACCGGGGTGTTCACCAAGTTCGACCCCACCCAGGTGGTCGCCGACGAGCAGGCCCGGCTGGCGGCCGCCGACGATGCCGACGAGGCACCCCCCGTATGAGCCCCACGTCGTCGGCGCGGCAGGGGTTGCCGGCGACGCCTGACCCGCTGCCCGTCGACGTCGTCGACAACCACGTTCACCTCGACATCACCCGCGAGGGTGACGAGCCGTTCGACGTCGCCGAGGCCGTAGACCGGGCCCGGTCGGTCGGGGTGACCCGGTTCGTGCAGGTGGGCTGCGACCTCGACAGCATCGCGTTCACGATGGACGTGATCGACCAGCATCCCGAGATCGTGGGGGGAATCGCGCTGCACCCCAACGAGGTTCCCCGCCTGGCCGCGTCTGGTGGTCTCGAGGCGGCGTACGCAGAGGTCGAGCGCTGCGCGACGCACGATCGCATCCGGGCGATCGGCGAGACCGGCCTCGACTACTTCCGCACCGGGCCCGACGGCATCCCGGCGCAGCAGGAGGGCTTCCGTTGGCACATCGACCTCGCCAAACGCACGGGCAAGGCACTGCAGATCCACGACCGCGACGCTCATGCCGACGTGCTGCGGATCCTCACCGAGGAGGGCGCGCCCGAGCACACGGTGCTGCACTGCTTCTCGGGCGACCTGTCGATGGCGCGGCAGTGCGTCGAGCGTGGGTACCTCCTCAGCTTTGCCGGCACGGTGACCTTCAAGAACGCACGTGGTCTGCGTGACGCCTTGACAGCGGTTCCGCTCGACCGCCTGCTCGTCGAGACCGACGCGCCCTACCTGACGCCCTCGCCCCATCGTGGCGCGACCAACGCCTCCTATCTCGTGCCCCACACCGTCCGCGCCGTCGCTGCGGTACTCGGCCTGGATGTGCCGGCCGTGTGCCGGGCCGTCTCCGAGAACTCCGAGCGGGTCTACGGGCCGTGGTGATCGGCGACGGAACCGTGTCGGTTCCGCGCCACAAACGTTACCGAAATTTGACCTTCTGCCCGTGAGTCCGTCACTCTGGAGCGTAGATCGTCCATCGACGCACGGATGCCGTGCCTGCCTGACCCTGCCGAGAACGACCTCGGTACGGGTCAGATCTGTGTAAGCCCCCGCCGCTGGTAGCGCAGCTCGAACCCCTCGAACTACGGAGTGCCTTGTTCTCTCGCAACACCAAAGTCCTTTCCTTCGCCGGTGCGGGTGCCGCCCTGCTGCTCACCGCGGCCGGTGTCGGAGCCGCCCAGATCGACAAGGCGGTCACGCTGTCGGTCGACGGCCAGCCGCGTGCCGCCCACGTTTTCGGCAGCACCGTCGGTGACCTGCTCGAGAACCAGGGCATCACGATCGGAGCCGACGACCGGGTTGTGCCCGCTGTCGACGCGGCGCTTCACGACGGCGACACCGTCAACGTCGCCTACGCTCGCCCGCTCACGGTCACGGTCGACGGCAAGACCCGCCAGGTGAACACGACCGAGCGCACCGTCGAAGGGGCCCTGGCGGCTTTGGGCCTGCGCGACGAGGGCGGTCGTCTGTCGGTGTCCCGCTCTCAGACCATCGGGCGGGCCGGCCTCGCGATGTCGCTCGTCACCCCCAAGCAGGTCTCCGTCGTGGCCGACGGCAAGACCACGAAGAAGACGATCACCGCCGGCACGGTCGGCGAGGCGCTCGTGCAGCTGCGCATCACCGTGGGCCCGGCCGACCGGGTCACCCCTGCTGTCAGCGCACCCCTCACCGAGGCCATGACGCTCAAGGTCCAGCGGGTCACCACCAAGACCACCAGCCGCACCGAGAGCATCCCCTTCAGCACGGCGCGCACCTCGTCGTCGAAGCTGTACACGGGCGACACCGAGGTTGACGTGCGCGGCGTCAACGGCGCTCGCACCGTCACGACGCGACAGACCCTGGTCGACGGAGCAGCATCCGGGGCCGCCAAGACCGCCGTCAAGGTCACGAAGGCCCCCACCAAGCAGCTTCTGCTCGTGGGCACCAAGACGCGTCCGGCCCCGGCTGCTCCGTCGCCCCGGCCCAGCACGCCGAGCGCCAGCAAGCCGCCGTCGGGTGGGTCGGGCGGGGCCATCAACCTGGCTCGCGCCGGCATGTGGGACGGCATCGCGGCCTGCGAGTCGGGGAACAACTGGTCGATCAACACCGGCAACGGCTACTACGGCGGCCTCCAGTTCGCGGCCTCGACGTGGCTCGGAGCCGGTGGGGGCGACTTCGCCCCGCGGGCCGACCTCGCCAGCCGCGCCGAGCAGATCACCGTCGCCAACCGGCTCTACGCCTCGAGCGGCACCTCCCAGTGGGGTTGTGGCTGAGCGCGAACGCGTTGCGCGCGGTGCCTGAGCCGTCGACCTGACGGTTGCGGGCAGCCGTGTCGAGCAGTCGACGACGACGGTCTCCTCCCGAGCCGTAGGGTGGCGCCATGACGAAGAAGGGTGCGCCGCGAGCAGCCCCCGCCCTCGAGGCGATGCTGCTCGGGCCCGTCCAGGTGCGAGAGCTGGCCGAACGACTTGAGGTGCGCCCGACCAAACAGTGGGGCCAGAACTTCGTCGTCGACGCGAACACTGTGCGCAAGATCGTGCGGGTGGCAGGCGTCGGGGCCGATGACGTCGTGGTCGAGGTGGGGCCGGGGCTGGGTTCGCTGACCCTGGCGCTGTTGCCTGTGGTCAGCCGGGTCATCGCCGTCGAGGTCGACCCGCGACTGGCCGGTGCCCTCGAGTCGACCGTCGCGGCCTACCAGCCAGACCATGTCGACCGGTTGCGGTTGGTCGCCGCTGACGCGCTCACCGTGACCAAGCTGCCCGGACCGGCTCCAACCGCCCTGGTCGCCAACCTGCCGTACAACATCTCGGTTCCGGTCGTGTTGTCCTTCCTCGAGCGGTTCCCGAGCATCCAGCGAGTGCTGGTGATGGTGCAGCTGGAGGTGGCCGAACGGCTGGCGGCCCCGCCAGGAAGCCGGATCTACGGAGTGCCGAGCCTCAAGGCGGCCTGGTACGCCGATGTCGAGCTGGCCGGCCGCGTCGGTCGTACCGTCTTCTGGCCGGTGCCCAATGTCGACTCGGGCCTGGTCTCGATGGTGCGCCGCGAGGCCCCAGCCACGACGGCCAGCCGTGAGGAGGTCTTCCGGTGCGTTGACGCCGCCTTCCTGCACCGTCGCAAGGTTCTGCGCGGTGCGCTCGCCTCCTGGGCCGGATCACCCGACCTGGCTGAGCAGGCGCTGGTGAAGGCCGGTGTCGACCCCATGGTGCGCGGCGAGCAGCTCGGCATCGCCGACTTCGCCCGCATCGCCGAGTCACGGGTGCCCACCGACCCTGGTGCCGAAGAGGGCGCCGTCGCGGGCGCGACAGGCAAGAAGCGCAGGCGGAAGAACGCATAGGGTGACGACATGACCGCTGCGCCGACCCTTCCCGGAACCGTCACGGTTCGGGTGCCGGCCAAGGTGAACCTGCAGCTCAAGGTCGGTCAGCGACGTCCCGACGGCTACCACGACCTCGCAACCGTGTTCCAGGCGGTCTCGCTGCACGACCAGGTGTCGGTCGCCCGTTGGGACGCCTGGGAGGTCGTTCCGTCGGGCACGTACGCGGCAGGCATCCCGACCGACGAGGGAAACCTCGCGGTGCGGGCCGCCAAGCTGGTGGCCGCGCGGTGCCACATCGACGAGTCGCTCTCGATCCGCATCGACAAGGACATCCCGATCGCCGGAGGGATGGCGGGCGGGTCGGCCGACGCCGCCGCCACGTTGCTCGCCTGCGACCAGCTGTGGGGGCTCGGGCTCGACCGTGACGAGATGGCCTCGATGGCTGCTGAGCTCGGGAGCGACGTGACCTTTCCCCTCCACGGCGGCACAGCGATGGCCTCCGGCCGTGGGGAGCAGATCGCGCCGGTGCTGGCTCGGGGCACCTTCTACTGGGTCTTCGCCGTCAGTGACCAGGGCCTGTCGACACCGGCGGTGTACGCGGAGTGCGACCGGCTCCGTGAGCGCAGCGGTGAGAGTGTGCCGCCTCCGCAGATCGACGCCGAGCTGATGGGCGCCCTGCGCCAGGGCGACGCGGTCGCGCTCGGTCGGGCCCTGTACAACGACCTCGAGCCGGCCGCCTTCTCGTTGCGACCCGAGCTGCAGGAGCTGCGTGACGCAGGGGTCGACTTCGGAGCCCTGGGTGGCATGGTCTCGGGGTCGGGCCCGACGGTGGCCTTTCTCACCGCGAGCCACGAGGCCGCGCTCGACCTGTCGGTGTCGCTGGCCGCCGCCGACGTCGCCGGTGACCTGCGCCGGGCCAAGGGCCCTGTGCACGGAGCCCACGTGGTGACCGGTTCCCGCGACTGACCCAGACGACCTACTACCTCCCGACCATCCCGCGAACGACTCGTTCGAGGTCGAACGCGCCGGTCTACCGCGGCGTTCGACCCCTACCGCGGCGTTCGATGACGGCTGACCGGTTCGACTGACCGGACCGTTTTCGGCGCGACCCGGGCCACCGCATAGAGTCGTCTCCGCCATGGCCAACCTTGTATCCCTCGAACGCGTCTCTCTCGTCTTCGGCACCGCGCACGTGCTCGACGACGTGAGTATCGGCGTCCTCACCGGTGAACGCATCGGGGTGGTCGGCGTCAACGGTGGCGGCAAGTCGACCCTGCTACGGGTGATGGCCGACCTGCAGGAGCCCGACGAGGGCCGCGTCGCCAAGCAGGGTGGCGCTGACGGCATCCGCATCGGCATGCTCGCGCAGGATGACGCTCTCGACCCCGCCTGGACGGTGCACGAGGCGGTGCTCGGTGACCGCGACGAGCACGTGTGGGCGGGTGACCCACGGATCCGCGACGTCATGACCGGCCTGCTCGGCGGTATCGCGGCCGAGGCGATGGACGGGCTCGGGAGCAGGGTGGGCACCAAGTCGGGTGGCGAGCGGCGGCGGCTGGCCCTGGCCCGGCTGCTTGTCGATGACCCCGAGCTGCTGCTGCTCGACGAGCCGACCAACCATCTCGACGTCGAGGGTGTGGCCTGGCTCGCCGACCACCTGGCCAGCAAGCGGCCCCGACCGGGCAACGCGACGGTCGCCATCACGCACGACCGCTGGTTCCTCGACGCCTACGCCACCACCACGTGGGAGGTCGAGAGCGGCAAGGTCAGCGACTTCGAGGGTGGCTACGCCGCCTACGTGCTGGCCAAGGCTGAGCGCGACCGGTTGGCGGGCGTGGTCGCCGACCGGCGGGCGAACCTGATGCGCAAGGAGCTCGCCTGGCTGCGTCGAGGTCCACCCGCCCGCACGAGCAAGCCCAAGTTCCGCATCGATGCTGCCAACGCGTTGATCGCCGACGAGCCCGCGCCGCGCGACAGCGTCGAGCTTGCCTCGTTCGCCACCAAGCGGCTCGGCAAGGACGTGCTCGACCTCGAGGACGCGACCATCGTGCTCGGCGAGCGCACCATCCTCGACCGAGTCACCTGGCGCCTCGCGCCGGGAGAGCGGATCGGCATCGTCGGGGTCAACGGCGCCGGCAAGTCGACGTTGCTCCGCGCGCTCACCGGGGAGATGCCGCTCGACGGCGGACGCCGCAAGCAAGGCAAGACGGTGTCGATCGCCCACCTGACGCAGGAGGTTCGCGAGCTCGAACGGTTCGAAGCCTGGCGGGTGATCGAGGCCATCGAGGACGTCAAGCAGTGGACCACTCTGGGCGGCAAGGAGATCAGCGCCGGCCAGCTCGCCACCCGACTCGGCTTCACCGGCGGCCGCCAGCAGACGCGGGTCGGTGACCTCAGCGGTGGGGAACGGCGCCGACTGCAGCTGACCAGGCTGTTGCTCACCGAGCCCAACGTGCTCATCCTCGACGAGCCGACCAACGACCTCGACATCCAGACGCTGACCTCGTTGGAGGACGTGCTCGACGGATGGCCGGGCACCCTCATCGTCGTCTCGCACGACCGGTACCTGCTCGAACGGGTCTGCGACCATGAGATCGCCCTGCTCGGTGACGGCAAGATCCGCGACCTTCCGGGCGGGGTCGAGGAGTATCTCCGCCTGCGGCACGAGGCCGACCGGGCCAGGGACCAGGCGGCGTCCAGAACCTCTGCGCAGCGTGGCCCCGGAAGCATCTCGGAGCCGGGTCATGCCCACCCCGGGCCGACGGCGAGCCCGGGTGAGCTGCGCGAGACCCGCAAGGCGATGGCTCGCATCGAGAAGCAGCTCACGCGTCTCGACGACCGCGAGGCGCGGCTGCACGGCGAGATGGCCACCGCTGCGACGGATCCCGTCGCCCTTCGGGGGTTGAACACCTCGCTGCAGCAGGTCGTGGCCGAGCGTGAGCTGCTCGAGCTCGAATGGCTCGAGGCTGCCGAGGTGCTGGGCTGACGCGAGCGAGGTCTTGAAACTATCTTGATGTCAAGATAGTTTGGAGTCATGGAGATGAGCCTGCACCACGTCCAGCTGTCGGGCCCTGCCGGGTGCGAGGAGGCGATGCGCGCGTTCTGGGTGGGTGCGATCGGGCTGAGCGAGGTGGAGAAGCCGGAACGGCTGCGCCCCAGGGGCGGCGCCTGGTTCCGCTCGGGCCGGCTCGAGGTGCACGTCGGCATCGAGGACGACTTCGCGCCCGCCCGAAAGGCTCACCCCGGCATCGCCGTCGGCGACGTCGAGGCGCTGTCGGCCAGCGTGGCGGCATCGGGGGCGCCGGTCACGTGGGACGACAACATCCCGGGTCTGCGC
>JBBSTU010000101.1:0-14320 GCA_038235595.1 Actinomycetales bacterium
ACCCGGCGCGACCGAGCCTCGGCCGGGTGGTCACACTCGAAGGTCACCCCGACGACATCGTCCCCGGCACCGATGCCGAAGAGGATCTCAGTGGTCGATGGCAGCAACGACACGATCCGCATGAGCTCGACCGTAGCCCGCGCTCGTCGGCGCCGTCGCCACGCCACATACTGGGTCCACCCCTTCGAATCCGAAAGAGACCCCGTGAGCCAGTTCATCGATGGTGCCGTCGTCCCCTCCGTCTCCGGCCGCACGGCAGCGGTGACCGACCCGTCGAACGGGCAGCACGTCAGCGACATCACGCTGGCGGATGCCGCTGACGTCGACCGCGCGGTGGCAGCGGCGAAGCGGGCCTTTCCGCAGTGGTCCCGAGCCACGCCGGCCGAGCGGTCGGCGGCTCTCACCCGGTGGGCCGGCATCCTCCAGGGGCAGGCCGAAGACCTGGCCCAGCTCGAGAGCCGCCAGGCGGGCAAGCCGATCCGTCTCGCCCGCGAGTTCGACGTGCCCGGCACGATCGACAACGTCTCCTTCTTCGCGGGGGCGGCGCGCAACCTCGAAGGCAAGGCCGCTGCCGAGTACTCGGCCGACCACACCTCGATGATCCGGCGCGAACCGGTCGGCGTCGTCGGTTCGATCGCGCCGTGGAACTACCCGCTGCAGATGGCGGCCTGGAAGATCCTTCCGGCGGTCGCAGCCGGTAACACCATCGTGCTCAAGCCGGCCGAGAACACCCCGCTCACCAGCATCATGTTCGCCGAGGCCGCCACGGCCGCCGGCATCCCCGACGGCGTGGTCAACATCGTCGTCGGCACGGGCCTCGACGCCGGGGCGCCGCTGCTGCGGCATCCCGACGTCGCCATGGTCTCGTTCACCGGCTCCACGCCGGTCGGGCGCACGGTGCTCGAGGCGGCCGCCACGAACGCCAAACGGGTGCACCTCGAGCTCGGCGGCAAGGCTCCCTTCGTCGTGTTCGACGACGCCGACCTCGAGGCCGCGATCCACGGGGCCGTCGCCGGCAGCCTCATCAACTCCGGCCAGGACTGCACCGCCGCCACCCGGGCCATCGTGCACCGTTCTCTGCACGACGCTTTCGTCGCGGGCGTGGCCGAGCTGTATGCCGCAGTGCGCCTCGGGCCGACCAACGACCCCGCGACCGACCTCGGGCCCCTGATCTCGATGGCCCATCGCGAGCGCGTGGCCGCCATGGTCGAGCGAGCCCGCGGCTACGCCACCGTCGTGACGGGTGGCGCCTCGCCAGGCGGTGACCTGAAGGCCGGTTCGTACTACGAACCCACCCTCATCACGGGCGTGCAGCGAGGGCACGAGGTGTTCACCGACGAGGTCTTCGGGCCGGTGCTCACCGTCACCGCCTTCGACACTGACGACGAGGCCATCGACCTCGCGAACGACACGCCCTACGGCCTCGCGGCCTCCGCCTGGACGCGCGATGTCTACCGCGCCATGCGGGCCACCGCAGACATCCGTTCCGGCTGCGTGTGGGTCAACGACCACATCCCGATCATCAGCGAGATGCCGCACGGTGGTATGAAGCAGTCGGGCTTCGGCAAGGACATGTCGACCTACTCGTTCGAGGAGTACACGACGGTCAAGCACGTGATGTTCGACCGCACTGCCGCCGCGCACAAGCCGTGGCACCGCACGATCTTCGGCCTGCGCGACTGAGCCCGTCGGCGTCGGCGTCGGGATCGAACCCGGGCCCTAACCGGGCCTGCGGTGTGTCCCGCAGTCAACGGCATCCCTACTGCCCGTCATCCCTACTGCGAGTGGGCCCTCCCACGATCGTGGGGCCACGTCGTGTGATGCGACTGCGAGGCGGCGGCCACGCCGGTGAGCTCGGGGACGGTCAGCTGGTGGCGGGGGGACCCGGTGAGAATCTCGTGCTCGCGCACCCGTAGGTCGGGCCCGACATGCACGAGCACCCCGGGGTTCAGCGAGCGCCACCGGTCGTCGTCGTCGAGCCGCTCGCTCGCGATGACGACGCTCGGATGGTCGCCCAGCTCACCCGAGCGCACCCGGGTGCCGGCCCGGCTGCGGTGGTCGAGAGCCCCCGCGCCCTGGCGCCTCTCGAGGAGCAAAAGGTCGTGGGTCTCGGGGTAGCGCAGCGCCCACAGGTCGGTAGCGGTGGTGAGCACCAGGTTGACGGCGTAGACGGGCAGCTCGCCGGCCACCCAGCGCAGTGCGGTCGTCACTCCCCCGGCGACGTCGCCGACTCGGGCGATCTCTCGCGTGATCAGTGCGAAGACCCGCTCGGAGTCGGTGTCACCCGAGACGCGGCCGAGGTCGTCGCCTAGATGCTCCTCCAGGGCACCGAGACCCTCGACGACGCCGTTGTGCGCGAACAGGCGACCGTCCATCTCGAAGGGGTGCGTGTTGGGCGCGGTGACCGCCGAACCCGACGTGTGCCGCACGTGGGCGATGAACGTGGTGCTCTCACGCTGGCGGGCCTCGGCCGCGAAGGTGGGGTCGTGCCACGCGGCCAGGGGCTGTTTCTCGACGAGGGGGCGTCCGCTCTCGTCGAAGGTGCCCAGGCCGGTGCCGTCGGGGTTGGCGTGGCTCTGGATCGCGATGCTGTCTGACGCGTCGAGCAGCCAGAAGGTGGCCCTGACCCGAACCTCGCCCGCCGTGAGGCCGAAGAGTCGGCACATTGGGTGATCTCCTGTCGTCGGTGGCCCTTCATGATGTCCTGTTCCTCCGCCATGGCGCCGCCTTCGACCTCATCGCGCGGCGGTGCAGACTGGGTCGATGATGACTAACGGCATCGTGCGGCGGTGGCACGACGACCAAGGGTGGGGCGTCATCGACTCACCCGACACTCCCGGAGGGTGCTGGGCACACTTCTCGTCGGTCGAGACGCCCGGCTACAGGAAGCTGCACGCCGGGCAGAGGGTGACGCTGGAGCTCGAGGATGCCGAGCAGGACGGCTTCGCCTTCCGAGCCCGCCACGTCGGGCCCAGTGACGAGCCGCCGTGGTTCTCGTCCCCGGGGGAGAGCGGCGCGGCGGCGTACTCCGGCACCCTCACCATTCGCTACCCCGACCCCACCAGCCCTGCCGACTCTGACCGCGCGTAGGCCGTCGCACCGTCACGGCTAGAGCCAACCGTTGCCCCTCGCGGCCGCCACGGCCTGCGCGCGGGTGGTGACGTCCATCTTCGTCATGATGGTCGAGAGGTAGTTGCGCACCGTTCCCTTGGTCAGGAACATCGCGCGCGCTATCGACTCGGTGGCGAGCCCCTGTTCGACGAGCTGCAGAAGCTGCATCTCGCGGGTGGTCAGCGGGCTCGGCCCGCTGCGCAGCGCGTCAGCAGCGAGCTGGGGGTCGATGACGGTGTGACCGGAGGCGACCGACCAGATCGCGTCGATGAGCTGAGCGGCCGACATCGACTTCACGACGTAGCCGGACGCCCCCGCGGCCAACGCCTTGGGAATGTGGCCGCTGCCCGGCAACGAGGTGAGCAACAGCACCTTGCAGTCCGGTTGGGCCACCGCCAGCTGGGTCGTGGCCTCGATACCCGTCGCGCCCGGCATGTCGACGTCGAGCAGCGCGATGTCGGGACGTGTGCGTCGGGCGGCCTCGAGCACCTCGTCGCCTCGGCCGACCCGGGCCACGACCTCGAAGCCCGGTTCTGTCTCGAGCAGGGCCTGGAAGGCCTCGGCCACGAGGTCGACGTCTTCCGCGATGAGGATGCGCAGACGGTTGGTCATGTCTGTTCTTGGCGGTCGCTGGGTCGGTGCTCCACTGCACCAGGGGCGCCCGATGGGTTCGGGAGGGAGGCCCAAACACGGAACCGTCGGTTCTCGATGAGCTCACCCGTGAAGCTGCCACCGGCCCTTTCGACGATCTCGCGCATGTGCGTCAGACCGGTACCGGGGGCGAAACCCGCACCGGGGTCACCCTCCGAACAGCCGTCGTTGACAACCGTCACGACGACGGCCATCGGAACGCTTCGAATCGTCAACGAACAGTGCAGGGCCCGGCTGTGCTTCAGCATGTTGGTCACCGATTCACGCACCACGGCGCCGATCTCTGCTTCGGGGGCGCCGGCGGGCAGCGGCTCGGCGTCGACCGTGATGTCGATACCGAGCCGGTGACACAACGTGCTCGCCGACTCGACCTCGTCGGCGAGGCTGACGATGACGGGGCCGGAGGTGACCGCGCGCAACCGGGCCTGCCCGTCGGTGACGACGGCGTGCAGCTGTTCGAGATGCTCCCGCGCTGCACGTGGGTCGGAGTCGAGCGTCCGGAGTGCGATCTGGTTGCGCAGTGACACAGTGACCAGAGTTCGACCGAGAATGTCGTGCAGAGCCCGTTGCATCCGCAGCCGCTCCTGGTCGACCCGGGTGCGAACCAGCTCTTCACGTGCGAGCTGCAGCTCGCGGATCACGACCGATAGCCGGGTGAAGGCGTACAGCACGGCCGCCAGAGCGAGAATTCCTGGCGGCATGACGACGGCCAGCCGAGAGTCGAACACGAAGCCGACGTACAAAGCTAGACCGACAAGCATCAGGGCGACGGCAAGGGTGGCCCGTACCGGTGAGAGCACGAGCATCACGGCCGACAGAGCGAGCGGCAGCGGAGCCCAGTGACCATCGACGAGCATGGCGGTCCAAGCCCCTACCGTGAGCAGCAGCACGAAGCGGCGCGTCGTCGAGGGACGTACCCCTCGCACGATCCGAACCTGCCAAACGAGGTAGCACAGCGATGTCGCGATCGCGATGATCGTGCCGAGCAGGCTCAAACCGAACCAGCCCACGGTGCTGGGGCCCAGATCGCTCACGCTCTCCTGAACCACGAGGGCAACGACGATGGCCCACGACGCGACCACCGGCAGTCGAGAACCGACCGCGTTCCACGGTGGCCTCATCTCCCGAACGCTCACGGCGTTCATCTCCGCGTCGTCCCTATCGGCAGACACACGGTCAGCGAGACCCCCTGGCGCGGTTGGGGGGAGGCTGCCGACGGCCCTAGGCACCGCTCCACCCGAGATCGGCGCGGCGACACCGCGTCACCACAAACCTTACCGAACCGTCCTCGTGGAGGCGGGGGTAGCGATCGTTGCGCCGGTGCAGAACACGGCGGGCACAGGGTCGCGTTCACTCCCCCGACCCGGTCAAAGGCCACTTGGCGCGCGCACCCTGGGCGCCGCGCCCTCGTCTTCGAGAGGTGCGCGGCTCCCACGTGAAGCAGGCGCGAAAGAGCAGGTAGCCGACGGCGATCCAGAGGATGAGCACGCCCAGCGGCTGGTGGATGGCGTCGACCGACTGAGAGAGGCTCAGCTGCGGGTGGCTGACGAGGTCGTGGTTCACGAAGTCCTGCCCGACGTAGCCGGTGCGCACGATCTGTACGAACGCGGTCGACGGCAGGTAGTCGGAGATGCGCTCGATGGTGCTCGCTCCCCCGGAGGTGACCGTCAGCGACCCGCTGAGGATCCACATCCCGATCACGAACGGGGTGACGATCCACGTCGACAGCTCGCTCGAGGGAAGCAGGCCTGACGCGCCGAAGGTCAACAGGCCCATCGTGATTGCGCCGATCACCAGGCCGGCGACCACGAGTGTCCAGTGAGCCGGGGGCGCGACTCTGAAGTAGCCGACCGCTATCGCGAGCACGATGCCACTCTGGGCGAGGGCGGGCAGCGCGGCGCTGGTGGCCTCTCCGACGAGAATGGCGCTCTGCGGGATCGGGGTAGCCCGGAGCCGCTTGTAGGTTCGCGTCTCTCTCCGCCGGGCGGCCGAGTTGATGACGGCGTAGGCGATCCAGATGATCGACACGCACAGTCCCGAGGGGGCCAACAGGTCGATAGGCCGGATGCCGCCGGGCAAGGCGGGCGCGTCACGCACCTGCGCCATCGGGAAGATGCCCATGGCGATCGGCATGACAGCGCCGACAAGAGCGAACGCGATGTCCTGCCAGTAGACGCGCTGGGAAAGGGCGACCTGTGGCCAGACGTACCGCGGCCACACGGGGGTGACGCTCATGATCGGGCTCCTGTCGGCGTCAGACTCGCGGCGCATGCGTCGTGGTCGGCCCGGACGTCCACCGCGTGGGCACGGTCGCCATCGAAGTTGGGACGGCCGCGTCGACCTCTGCCGGGAGGCGCCGTTCCCGGCATCCGGCCGCTGTCCTCCGGCTCGTCGGGAAGACTGAGGAAGACGTCTTCGAGGCTGCCCCTGCGCACCTCGAGGCCGACGAGAGTGACGTGGTGGGCGTCCGCCCAGGAGAAGAGCCGGCGCAGCACGCGCTCGGGGTCGGGGTCTCGAACCTCGACCCGCGCGCTTCCGTGCCGGTGGTCGATCGAGACCAGCAGCGTCGCCGGCAGCAGCGTCGCCTTGCCAGTCGGAACCTCGAACCCGATTCGGGCATCACCGGATTCGGCTCGCACCTGCTCGAGCGTTCCCATTCGTCGAATCGTGCCGCGGTGCATGATCGCGACCCGGTCGGCCAGCTGCTCAGCCTCCTCGAGGTAGTGGGTGGTCAGCACGACCGTGAGGCCTTCACGCACCAGGCCGGCCACGAGCTCGAGGCTCTGGTGGCGACCCTCCGGGTCCATCCCGGTCGTCGGCTCGTCGAGAAAGAGCAGCTCGGGATGGCCCAGCAGGGCCAGGGCCAGGTCGAGCCGGCGGCGTTCGCCACCCGACAGCGACGAGACTCGCGTGTCGACGCGGTGGGAGAGACCGACGAGCCCGACCGCCTCGTCGAGCGAGCGCGGGCCTCGGTAGAAACGCCGCCAGGCCGTCACGGTCTGTCGGACGGTGAGGGTCTCGAAGAACCCGGCGTCCTGCAGCATGATGCCGATGCGTGGCGCCAGCCGGTCGCGGTCGCGCAACGGGTCGACGCCGAAGACGGATGCCGTTCCGGCGGTGGCCTCGCGGTAGCCCTCGAGCACATCGAGGGTCGTCGTCTTGCCGGCTCCGTTGGTGCCGAGCAGCGCGAAGACCTCACCGCGTCGGACCGTGAAGCTGGTGCCGTCGACGGCGGTGGTGGTGCCGTAGTCGACGCGAAGGTCGGTGACCTCGATGACCGTGTCGGTGCTCATGCCCCAACGGTAGGAAGGCGTCGCGGCCACCACCATGAGCCGGAGTCACCAGGGTCGGTTGACAGGTGTCATGCAGCGGAGAGCCTGACGGCAGCTGCCACCGGTCAACGGATGGACGGGCCCGTCAGTCCCACGGCCACAAACCGGAATGCCGCATGCACTCCTCGGCCTCAACGAGCTGCCGGACGCCCTCCGGCCCCCGACTCTTGGCGACCTCCGCTCGCCAGCCCTGAGCCGAACAGCCACGAGCCGCGGCGCCCATCCCCACCTGCGCGAGATAGACGACGGCCGGCGAGCACGACGCCCGATCAAGGCCTTCAGCACCACCGCCCGGGCTGTCTGCCAGGGCGTCGAGCTCGGCCGAAGCCTCGCGAAAGGCCCGCTCGTCAGTGTCGGTGTGTGTACTCATGACTCACCCAGTTCCTCGAAGTCCTGCCCTTCGAGCATACGTCGCGGTCAGGCACCTGGCGGGGCCACGTCGGCCGCGTCACGGGGCTGGGGCAACCGGCTGACGCAAGATGGTCTTCAGCCGGGCGGCCTCGGTCTTTCGAGGGTCGGAGAGGTAGATCTCGTGGTGCCGCCCGCTCGGCACCAGGCCGTGCGCCGGAAGAAACTCGTCATGGAGCCTCTTGAGCGTCGGGCCTTCGTCGTCATACGAGCCGACGTGCAGGATCTGGGCGCTCGGGCCTTCCGAACACCGCTCGAGGCGAATCATTCCCAGGGCCGGCAGCCGCTTCTTCAGTGCGACCGCACGGGCCTCGTCGACGAGTTCCGTGGTGATCCAGTCGGGCTGCGCGATCATCATCGTCCAGTCCCAGGCGCCCTTCTCGCGGGTGCGGAAGACCTGCAGGTCGCGTGCCGACCACAGCCCCTCCAGCGGAGCGACCGTGTGCACCCTGGCCAGCCTGTTCTTGGCTACGGCTCGCACCGCATACGAGAAGGAATACAGTGCCTCTACGCCATCACGGTAGGCCGGCGACGTGTTCGGGTCGCCGTGACCATCGACCATCAGAAACAACTGGTCTGGCACGTCGACCAGTGAGAACGCTTGCTGTCTGGGTGCGTAGAGGTCCTTGCGGTCCTTCTTGAGGTCGTAGGTCTGGATTGCGCTCAGCCCCTCTCACTCGTCGGACGGGCAACACCCTCACGGGGCCGAAGGGATGAACGCGGCGGCTGGCTGACTGGGGCCACTGGGGCCACACGAGCGCCAGCACGATGTGTCGAGGATAGCGGCGATCTGACGCTCCACTCCAGCGCCGGCTCGGACGGGACTTGAACGAACAGAATCCCGCCAACGCTTGATAGGCAACTGCATACTTGCCTATTAGTCGGGGATGGCCGATGTGTTCCGGGCGCTCGACGACGAGACCAGGCGCCTCATTCTCGACGAGCTCTTCAGCAGAGACGGCGACGACGCGTGGCTGACCGTCGTTTCGCCCGAGTCCCCCGACGGCCCCGAGCTGCTACTGGAGCCCTCGAGCCACCCCGCGGTCAAGCCGTTCCGAGATGCCCTCGTCGAAGACGGGATCCCGCTCTGTCAGTTCGCCGTCGACGACGTGGCCGCAGAGCACGACCGGCTCTCGCGGAAGGGCGTGACGTTCACCGTTCCCCCCACCGACGTCGGCCCAGCCGTCATGGGGGTCTTCGACGACACATGCGGCATCCTGATCCAGATCATCTCCACGAAGCAGGCCCCCTCCGACGAATGAGCCTTATCGGGCAGCGCAGACAAGACAACCCGATGGGTCGATCTGGTCGTCGCTCGCCGATCTGGCTCACGTTGAGTAGCGCCACTCAAGCGGCTCGACCCGGCCTTCGGCGACACTTGGCTCATCCACGGCCGCCGCCTCCGACCCACGAGCAGGAGTACCCCCGCTCATGAACACCGTACTCAGCGCCGAGCGCACCTTCTCCCGCGTCGTCACAGACGCAAACCTGTCGCCGGTCGGTCACGACCGAGTCTGCGCAGCGGTGACGGATCCAGCGGGATCCGTAGTCACGCGTGTGGCATGAGCCGCTGGGTGTGGCTGGTCGCCACCCTGGCTGGCGCAGCAGTGGTCGCCTACGGGGTGGCGTTCGCGGTCGGGATCGTCGCTGTGGTGATGGGGGCAGCGCCGCTCGGCCTGGCTGGAGAGTCGACCCCCACGCAACCGTGGGTGCCTCCGACGGTGATCGTGGCCGCCAGCGCCACGTTCGTCGCCGGCGCCCGGCTCGCTGTCCGACGCTTTCGTAGCGTCGGACGCCGGCAGGGGCCTCTCGACCAGGAGCGACCGGTGACCGCTGCTGGAGGCGCGGCGCACGACTGACCGCGCTACTGGTTGGCGACGAGCACCATGCCCAGTTCAACCCACGACGAACCCCGATACGGAGGATGACTCGAGCTGCGGCGCTGGGTGGCAGTGGATGACACTGGTGGCAAGGTGCTGTCCTATGAACGAAGCCGCCGCGAAGGCCAACCTGTACAACTACCTCAAGCACGAGCGCGAGGCAGTGCTCTGCAAGCTGGACGGGCTCGCCGAGTACGACGTTCGTCGCCCGCTGACCGTCACTGGCACCAACCTGCTGGGCCTGGTCAAACACCTGGCGACCTGGGAGGCCAGATACCTCGGCGAGGTCTTCGACCGTCCCTTTCCCGAACCCCTGCCTCGGTGGGACATCGAGGCCGAGCGACTCGCGGACATGTGGGCGACCGAGCATGAGTCCCGCAGCGACGTCGTTGACCGCTACCGACGCGTGTGGCAGCACAGCGACGCGACCGTGGCCGCTCTTGCTCTCGATGCCACCGGCCGCGTGGCTTGGTGGCAGAACGCCGAGGTGCCGCTGTTCAACATCCTCGTTCACCTGCTTGCCGAGACCAGTCGCCACGCGGGCCACGCCGACATCCTGCGTGAAGAGCTCGACGAAGCGGTGGGAACAGACGGGGAGGAGATGGCCGAGAAGAGTCACGACCCAGAGTTCTGGACGGAGCGACGCGAGCAGATCGAGGCGGCCGCCCGATCATGCGGTTGACCCGGATCGCGCGCTCAGCCGGATGATCCGCCGTGCGGCCGGTCATCCACACGGTTTCGTTACGTAGCCGTAGTCCGCGGCCTCCATAGGGCAGTGCCCGTGATACCAGCCTCCCCCGGGCCAGCTCGGTGTCCGACGCTCTACACCCGCCATGTCCGCTGCTGGAGTTCTCAGAACGGAGGGTGCGGAGCGCCGTTTGCTAGCGACGGCTGATGGCCACATACCGCTCGTCGGTGATTTCCTTGCCCCAGTAGATGGGTTCGGGCAGGTGTCTGATGTGCACCTCGTTGCGAACCTGGAGCACGATCTGCTGTGTCAGCGCGGCCGTAAGTCCCGCGCCAGTGGCCCAGCGCCCCTCGATGAGCACGACGATGCCTCGGGGTTTGAGCAGCGCGACCCACCGCCTGAATGCGTCCGCGGGTTCGCTCATGGCCCACAAGACGTGCCGGCAGAGAACGATGTCGAACGCGGCCGCAGGGAGCGGCGGAGCAGCAGCATCCGCGATGACGAAGCGCGATTCGGGCACCTTCACCCGGGCTCGTTTGATCATCTCCGGGGATATGTCGACCCCCTCAACGCTGTAGCCCTCGTCCGTGAGGACCCGCGTGAGTGTGCCGGTCCCGCACCCCAGGTCAGCAACACGAGCGGGTGCGGTGGGCAGTACCGACAACAGCAGGTCCCTCCACGCCGCGCGAACTGCGGGTTCGGTCAGACCGTGGTCCGGCTCGGAGTCAAAAGTCGCAGCTTCCTGGTCCCAGAGGTCTTGGTTCACCGGGTCAGCGTAGGCCTGCGCCCAGACGGCGCTCGCCAAACGATCTTCACCCCGGCTCAGTCCCGGCGCGGTCAAGGCTCAACGCGCTCAGTTGCTGCGCTGAGCAGTGCGACTGCCACGTGCTCACGCCTGTGCGATCAGGACTGCCTGGGAGTCGCGTTCGTTCGATGAAGCAGCGCGTTCGAGCCGAGCAATCTCGGTCATGCCCGCGGAGGCGATGGCGTGGCCGATCTCATCCGGTGTGCGCTTGTAGCGGTGCAGAACGACGTGGTGCCCGCGCCGCCGGTAGTTGTCGGAAACGTCTTGGATGCCGCGGCCGGACTGGAACGCGACCAAGAAGAGCCCTGATGGGCGCAGGACCCGGCTGGTCTCACTCACGATGCGCGGGAGGTCTGTATCAGGACTGTGGATAGTGGAGTACCACGAAAAGACGCCGTCGAAAGAACCGTCTGGGAACGGCAAGTCGGCGATCGAAGCAACCTGCGATGGGAACGAACCATGGTCGTGCCGGCTGCGGCGAATCATTCGCGGCGAGAGGTCCACTCCCTCGACGCGGCAACCCAGCCCGGCCAGCAGGGGCAGCATCCTGCCGGCACCGCAGCCGGCGTCGAGCACCCGCCGATCGCCCGGAAGCAGGGAGGCGAAGTGTTCGATCATCGCCAGTTCGAGGGGCAGCTCGGGTTCGGTCGAGCGGAAGTGGTCAGCGTACGTATCCGCGACCTCGTCGTAGGCCAGTCTCACCGCGAGCTCGTCCTGTGGGCTGGTCACCACTCGAGTCTGTCAGTGGCTATAAACACTGGCTCATCCCGGTGAGGCTTCCACTGGATTCGCCGCGGGATGAGGCTCGGGCCTTCAACCTCACCTCAACGGTCGAGGTCGAGCGCGACCAAGGGCAGTGTCGCTGCCTGCTCAACGATTCTTGCGCCGAGCGTGGTCTCCAGGACGGGTTTCAGCGTGCGCCAAGCGCGGGGGTGGGCGCTGGCGTAGGTGGCCAGGGCCGACGCGTTCTGCTCGCTGGTGAGTGTGTGCGCGGTCGCTGTGACGGGCGGGTGGCCGCCGAGGTAGACACGAACCTGAGGGTTGGCTCGCACGTTGCGGAACCACTGAGCCCGGGCACCAAAGCCTGAGGCCACGATGTACCGGTGCGGCGCCGGCCGGGCGATGATCTCGAGCACGACGTAGCGGCGCGCGCCTGACGTGCGCCCGATGTGCTCGAGCATCAGCAGCCGCGAGCCGAAAATGGCCCCGAGCCGGGCCCGGTAGAGCCAGATCGGGGCGCGCACGAACCATCGGACCCTCAGCAGTGCCGCCGCTCGGACGGCGATAGTGCTCATGACGCGCGAGGTGGTGCTGTGCGGCATGGTCGGCCTTGCCTCTCGCCCACGCAGAGATCGCGGCGGCCCACGACGGCCTCAGCGCACCCTCTCACGCCCCAGGACGGCATCCGCTCGCGGGAGTGGTGAACAGGACGTCTCCGGGCGCGTCAGGTGCGGACACGCAGCAACCGGTCGAGGTCCGGGGTCGGGCGACCGGTAGCACGTAGGGCAGCGTGAAGGTGCTCCGCGAGCGTTTGCATCTCATCTCGGGCCGCCGGCCAGCTACGGGAGTCCAGGGGGTTCGCTTACTTGCTAGCGGCCCAGGGCCCGGCGGCCGTCGGGCGTCATCCGACCCTCTCCCTCGAGGCGGGCGGCGATGGCGATGTTGCGCTTCGAGGTCGTTCCTCGGGTCCGCCGGGGCGTGAACTTCTGAAGGTAGGACGTGGAGTCATGAGCGCGACGTGCGCTCTCACTCCACCCGTAGGCCATTCCGGCCTCCAGCAGGTCGTGGAATCCAATCGAGACCATGGCGCTGCCGGATGCCGGCAACTGCACCCAGGCTCCTTGGTGGGTCGCGCTGTGGTCCTCCAGCCAGGACCACAGCTGCTCCACCGTGGCAAATGCGATGATCTCGAGGTCGTGCGCCATGGCAACGACCTTAGGTGCCACCACCGACCTTCACCGGACACGCGACTGCATACCCTTCCCGCTACGCGGAACGACGAGCCGCCCCCAACGCGGCTACAGTTCCGGACGTTCGTTAGCGACCTTCGGTCGACGAGGGTCGCAGGGGTTGCTTTGCCAGCTTGGCGCCGAGGAACCGGTTCGGGCAGAGCAGGGCCGTTTGGTGTGCAGAGGGCGAAGCCTCTGCTGCCCCGTATGTCGTCTCCTGGGGCAGACTGGAGTCATGGCCCGTCTTCCCGTGCCGTCCAAACCCTGTGCCCGATGCGGTCGAACGATCACCTGGCGCAAGGTCTGGGCTCGCGATTGGGACTCGGTGCGCCGGTGCTCGGACAACTGCCACAAGCACGGCCTTGGCGATGTCGACCGGCAGCTCGAGGCCTCCTTGGAGTTGCTGCTGGACGGGCGGTCAGCCAGTGCCTCGGTGTGCCCGTCGGAGGCGGCGCGTGCCGTCGGCGCAGACGACTCGTCCGAGCTGATAGAGCCGGCGCGGATGGCCGCTCGACGCCTGGTGGCCACTGGGCGCGCCGAGGTCACCCAGGGCGGACAGGTCATCGATCCCAGCAGGTTCAGGGGTCCGATCCGCGTGCGCAGACCACGATGAGTGCCACCGCCGGGGCATCGCGACCGGGCACCATGCTGCCCACCCCGTCCGTGGGCGAGGAGGTCGCTTGGGTGCAGCGTCACCTCGGCCACCTCGCGCTCGAGCCCGAGGTGAGGGCCAGCCCCGAGTTTCGCGGCGGGCAGAGCGCGGCCGATATCGCTCTGGCGACCTTCGACGTGACGGGGTATGCACGGGCTCGAAACGAGGTCTGGCCCGAGCACACGCGCGGCGCCAGCCGCTTGAGCCCCTACATCCGCCACGGTCTCATCGACCTGCCCACGCTGTGGGCGCACGTCGCTGCCGGGCCCGTGGGCGACCGTGACAAGTACCGCGACGAGCTGCTCTGGCAGGAGTACGCCCGCCACCTGCACGCCAGGCTCGGCGACGCCATGCGTCAGCCGCTGCGCTATGAGCCTCCCCGCCGCGACCGCGTCGGGCAGTGGGGCTGGAACCGCGAGATGGCGTGCGTCGACCTCGCCGTGGGAGAGCTCGAGACCAACGGCTGGCTGGTCAACCAGACCCGGATGTGGCTCGCCTCGCAGTGGTCCGTGCGGGCCGGGTTCGACTGGCGGGACGGGGCCGAGCACTTCGAGCGCCATCTGCTCGACGGGTCAGCGGCCGCCAACCTGCTGGGTTGGCAGTGGACCGTCGGCACCGGCACCGGAAAGCCGTATGGCTTCAGCCGCTGGCAGGTGCGCAAGCGCGCTCCCGGCCTCTGCGAGACCTGCCCGCTCAACGACCACTGCCCCATCGATGGCTGGCCCGACTCCCATAGCGGGCCCACGGTGCCTGACCAGGACCCCCGACTGCGCGTAGACCCCAGTGCCGACGTCACCGCCGGGCCGGTATCGGTCGAGAAGCTCGACAGTGGTCTCACCCCCGA
>JBBSTU010000102.1:0-14104 GCA_038235595.1 Actinomycetales bacterium
CGAGCCGGATGCCACCGAGCCGGATGCCGCTGAGCCCGCCGGCCCGCTCCCCGCCCAGACAGCCTCGGGCCATTCGGCATCGGGTCAGACGGCATCGGGTGGGACGGCATCCGACACGAGCCCCCGCAGCGATGACGAGCTGGACGCCGGCGCACGCGGCGACGTGGCGTCCTGACCGATGAGCACCACTTCGATCACCTCCACCACCGCGCTCGACGACCACGTCGTCGTGCGCGGGCTGTGGCGGGCCGTCGACGTCTATCGGTGCCTGGCGCTGGTGTACGCCGTGTACACGGTCTGGCACCGTCGCGACGAGATCGCGATGCCGGTGGCCGCTGTGGTGGTGCTCGCCGTGCTCACCGCGTGGACCATCGCGCAGACGGTTCGACCGATGCGCACGGTGCGCGCCTACGCGGTCGAGCTGGTCATCGCGTGCGTGGCCATCCTGATGACCCGGGTCATCGACGACGAGGCGGTCATCACCGCCGGCGCCAAGACGATCCCGTCGATCTGGCCCGCGGCGGCGGTCATCGGCATCGCGATCCTGCTCGGGTGGCGCGGGGGGCTGGTCGCCGCCGCCATCGTGACCATCTGCGTCTTCCTCGAGGTGGGTACCCCCACCGGCAACACCGTCACCAACTCCGTCTTCGTCTTCCTGCTCGGCGGCTGCATCGGCTACTGCGTCGACCTGGCCCGAGCCAGTCACACGGCCCTCACCGAGGCCATGCGACGCGACGCGGCCCGGGCCGAGCGCGACCGGCTGGCGCGCACGGTCCATGACGGGGTGCTGCAGACCCTCTCGTACATCCATCGGCGGGCCGGAGATCTCGGGGGCGAAGCCGCGTCGCTCGGCGCGATGGCCGGTGAGCAGGAGCGCATCCTGCGCACGCTCGTGGGCCAGCACGACCTCGACGTCGTCGACCGCGCGGTGGCCGGTGACGCAGACCTGCGCGCGGCCCTGCGCCATATCGAGGGGGAGCAGGTGCAGCTCGTCGCCCCGGCCGCGCCGATCATGCTGTCGCGACGGGTGAGCGACGAGATGGTGGCAGCGGTCGAGGCGGCGCTCGACAATGTCCGCAAGCACGCGGGCGCGTCGGCCCGCACCTGGGTGCTGCTCGACGCCGACGGCAAGGACGTGAGCGTGACGATCCGAGACAGCGGTCAGGGCCTGCCGGAGGGCCGACTGGAGGAGGCTGCCACCCAGGGCCGACTCGGAGTGTCCTCGAGCATCAGAGGCCGTCTGCAGGATCTTGGCGGCACGGCCCGGATCAGCTCCGGGCCCTCCGGAGGCACCACGGTCGAGCTGCGACTTCCGGCAGGAGCGCCATGACCGGCGGGGTCGATGCCGACCCGCCTGCTCACGGGCGGCAGGTGCCCGACCGCATCCGCGTCGTGGTGGCCGACGACCACCCGATGTGGCGCGACGCGGTGGCGCGAGACCTCGCTGACGCCGGTTTCGAGGTGGTGGCGACCGCCGACGACGGGCGCGCCGCGCTGGCTCGCACCCGGGCCACCGTGCCCGACGTGCTGGTGCTCGACCTCAACCTCCCTGCCCTGTCAGGCCCGGAGGTGTGCGCGGCGCTGGCTGCGGCCGGGGTCGACACCCGGATCCTGATCCTGTCGGCGAGCGGCGACCAGCAGGACGTGCTCGATGCAGTCAAGGCCGGTGCGCTCGGCTACCTCGTGAAGTCGGCCCGCCGCGAGGAGTTCGTGGCCGCGGTCCACGCGACAGCAGCCGGAGAGCCGGTCTTCACCGCGGGCCTGGCGGGGCTGGTGCTCGGGGAGTTCCGGCGGCCGGGGTCCACCAGCGGTGCCGACGACCGCGTCATCCCCGAGCTGACCGACCGCGAGACAGAGGTGCTCAAGTACGTCGCGACGGGGATGGGCTACAAGGAGATCGCCGGGCTGCTCTTCCTCTCGCACCGCACCGTGCAGAACCACGTGCAGAACATCTTCGGCAAGCTGCACCTGCGAAACCGGGTCGAGCTCGCCCGGTTCGCGCTCGAGCGCGGTATCGATCTCGCCGACCCGGCATCCTGACCTGCGATGAACTGGGCCAGGCTCTTTGCGTCACGTGGTGGGCTTCGGCCCATCGGTGGCGACGCAGCAGCGACAGGTGGCGTTGAGCGGTCCGGCCGTGCGCAGGTCACGGATGTCCATGCGCAGATCCTGTCTGCCATCGACGCCCAGATCGACGCCCTGGGCTCGGTGGCGCTGGTGACTGGTGCCGGCTGCCGCGATCGCAGTGCCACTGCGGTCGAGCAGCTGCTGAAGAGCCTGCGGGCCGACCGGGCGCTGCTTCAGGACCACTGGGCCGCCCAGGGGTCGCCCACCTCGCGAAGCACGGCCGGGCCGACCCTGTCGCGCGGCTGCGGGCAGCCGCAGCCCTGCCCGCACGTTCTGGCGCTCGCGCGGACCTACCACGTGAAGCTCCGCTGACCCGGAGGTACCGGGATGCGGACCCGCGCCGGAGGTACCTGGCCTTGGCGTCTACGCTTGCCGGGTGAACATGAGGACCGCCACCTCCGACGTCGGACCGGTTTCTGTCGACGGGTCGCAGGCCATCGCCGAGCTCAACGCGGCTGCCGTGCAGCTGGAGGCCGTGCAGCAGCCCAGCTGGCCTGACACGGCGGCGCTCGCAGAGGTGACCGCCACCCTCGCCTCCTACCCTCCGCTCGTCTTTGCCGGCGAGTGCGACATCCTCACCGAGCGGATGGCCTCCGCCGCGGTCGGCGAGGCCTTCGTGCTGCAGGGCGGAGACTGCGCCGAGACCTTCGCCTCCGCCACGGCCGACAACATCCGCGACCGGGTCAAGACGATCCTGCAGATGGCGGCCGTGCTCACCTACGGCGCCTCGGTGCCGGTCGTGAAGATCGGTCGGATGGCCGGCCAGTACGCCAAGCCGCGCAGCTCGACCGTGGAGACCCGCGACGGGGTCACCCTGCCGGCGTTCCGGGGCGACATGGTCAACGACTTCGCCTTCCACGAGTCGGCTCGCACCCCCGACCCCCAACGTCTCGTTCGGGCCTACCACGCGAGCTCGGCGACCCTCAACCTCGTGCGCGCCTTCACCACCGGCGGTTTCGCCGACCTGCGGTACGTGCACGAGTGGAACCGGGGGTTCGTCACGAACTCGGCCAACTCCCGCTACGAGAAGATCGCCCACGACATCGACAAGGCGATGAAGTTCATGGCCGCGTGCGGGGCTGACTTCGACAAGCTGCGCACCGTCGAGTTCTTCGCCTCCCACGAGGCCCTGCTGCTCGACTACGAACGGCCGCTGACGCGGATCGACTCGCGCACCGGGAAGCTGTACGACACCTCCAGCCACTTCGTGTGGGTGGGGGAGCGCACCCGTCAGCTGGGTGGGTCCCACGTCGACTTCGTGTCGCGCATCAGCAACCCGATCGGCATCAAGCTCGGCCCGAAGGCCGACATCGACGAGGTGCTTCGGCTCATCGACAAGGTCGACCCGGGCCGCACCCCCGGCCGGCTGACCTTCATCACCCGGATGGGCGCGGGCACGGTGCGTGACGCCCTGCCGGCGATCGTCGACAAGGTGACCGCCTCGGGCGCCACCGTCACCTGGATCTGCGACCCCATGCACGGCAACACGTTCGAGAGCCCGTCGGGGTACAAGACCCGCGACTTCGAGGACATCGTCGAGGAGGTGCGCGGGTTCTTCGAGGTGCACCAGTCGCTCGGAACCGTGCCCGGCGGTATCCACGTCGAGCTGACCGGCAACGACGTGACCGAGTGCCTCGGCGGGTTCGGCAAGATCATCGACTCCGACCTCGAGAAGCGCTACGAGTCGTTGTGCGACCCGCGCCTGAACCACCAGCAGTCCCTCGAGCTGGCGTTCGTGGTTTCCGAGATGCTGGCTCAGGCCTGACCCGCGCCACTCCCCCCGCGAACGACTCGTTCGAGGTCGAACGCCGCGCTACACCACCTTGTTCGCTCATCAACCCGTCGGTCGAGCCGCATGCGGTGGGTCAGACCTCGTGGTGCAGGGCCTCGACCGGTAGGTCTCCGGGGCGACGGCGGGCCCGCAGCTCGATGGCATACATCGCCGTGAGCACGAGGGCGCCACCGACGAGCATCCGCCACGTGGCTGCTTCGTTGCCCAGCGCCACGGCGAAGGCGGCCGCGAACACGGGCTCGAGGGTCATGATGACCGCGGCGCGCGTGGCCGGCAGGTGCGCCTGCGCCCACGTCTGGGCCCACAGCGCGAGGATGCTGGCGAACACCACCATGTAGAGCAGCGAGGCCCACCGACCCGGGGTGTCGGGCAGCACGATGCCGCCGGGTAGCGCACCGACGGTGCAGATCACTGCGATCACGACCATCTGCACGACCGACAGACCCGTGGCGATCTCCGTGGCGCTGTAGCGGCCGAGACCGATGATGTGCAGCGCGTAGAGCACGGCGCCCAGCAAGGTGATCGCCTCGCCGAAGCCGATGCTCACCCCGTTGAGCGAGAGCAGGGCCAAACCTGCCGTCGCGATGCCGACTGCGGCCCACGTCGCCCCCGCCACCCGCTGCCGCAGCAGCACGGCCGTGAACACCGGCGTCAGCACGACGTAGCTGCCGGTGATGAACCCCGAGACGGATGCCGGTGTCGTGGCCAGACCTTGGGTCTGCAGGATCTGCGCGCCCCCGTAGAGAGCGCCCAGCCCCGAACCCACGAGCACCTGCTGACGGTTCAGGGCCCGCAGCGGTCGCCGGAACAGCACGACCATGATGAGCGCCGCGATGGCGAACCGCACTGCGAGGAAGTCGATCGGCGGCACCGTCTCGACGAGGTCGTGGATGAGGAAGAACGTCGATCCCCAGACGGCGGTGAGGGCCACGAGCAGGGCTGTTGCCCAGCCGGCGCGGGCCTGCAGTGGCGCGCGCGGCTCGGGTGGCTCGGTTGGCTCGGTTGGCGTGGTTGGCGGGCAGGGCACCTGCGGTCAGACGATCGTCAGCACGATGGTCGTGCCCTTGCGTACCGACTGCCCGCCTTCGACGCTCTGCACCCTCACGAGGTCGAAGAGCCGCCCGAAGGGGTACTCCTTCTTGACGGTGAAGCCCAGATCGGTGAGAGCCTTCTCGGCCTCGGCCACGGGGCGCCCGACCACCTTCGGCACCTGCACCATGACCGGCCCCTTGGACACGGTGATCTCGACGGGCTGCCCGCGAAACAGGGTGCCGGCCGCCGGTTTCTGCGTGATGACCTGCCCGGCCGGCACGGTGTCGCTGTTGGCGTCGGCGACGCGCTTGGTGGTGAGCCCGGCATCCGTGATGGCGGCGGTGGCCGCATCGACCGCGAGCCCCTTGACCGCGGGCACGTCGATGGGTTGCCGGCCTTTGGAGACCACCACGCTGACCGGGGTGTCGCGGCGCACCGAGGCGCCGGGCTCGGGTTCCTGCGAGATCACCACCCCAGCCGCAACGCTCTCGCTGAACGCCTCGGTGGTGTCGCCCGGCTTGAGCTTGCGCCCGGACAGCGAGGCCGCCACCGTGTCGGCCTTCGACCCTGTCAACGTGGGCACCACGTAGCGTTCCTGGCCCTTGGAGACCACGACCAGCACGTTCGTCTGCTTCGACACCTCGGTACCCGCGGCCGGCGAGGTGCGCAGCACGATGCCCTTGGCCCGGGTCTCGGAGAACTCCTCGCTGGTCTCGGCGCTCAGTGACGCCTCGGCGAACACGTCGTCAGCCGCGCTGACCTGTTGCCCGACGACGGCGGGAACCGTCGTGGACCCGCCCGGTCCGGCGCTGAACCACCAGCCTGCGCCCCCGCCGCACAGCAACAGCAGCGCCGCCGCGAGCCACCGTGGCCACCGACGACGCTCACGAGGCAGCTCTGCGCCGATCGGCAGAGCGGTGGTCTTCGAGACGGCAGGGCGGTCGGAGCCGCGGCCTGCAGCAGTCTGGGCTCGCTCGGCGCGGGCGGCGTCGAGGGGCCGGTCGAGGCGCTTGATCCGCTCGATGTGCTCGGGCAGCGTACGGATGGACGCGCCGGCCCCGGTGACGCGGGCGGTGTGCGTGCGGTCGTCACGGGCGGCACGCTCAGTACCGCCGTCAACACCGTTGCGCGCGCCGTCACCGACGGCCTGGGCCGGGTCGCTGCCCAGGGTCGCGCTGGGGGCCGACGGGCTCGTCGCGCTCGACCCCTGTCTGCCGGTCGAGACCGGTGGGAGCGGGGGAGCGAACCGGCTCGAGGCATCGCTCAAGACGCGGCTGCCGCGACGGTCGAGCTGTTCCGGGCGCAGGGAGCGACGAACGGAGCGCAGTGCGGTCAGCAGGGCCTGCGCCGACGCGAACCGGTCGGCCGGCTCCACCGCGACCGCTTCGGCAACGAGGTCGTCGAGCTCTTGAGGCACCGTCGGCACGAGGCTCGACGGTGGCGGGATGGAGCCGTGGACGTGCTTGTAGGCGATCTGGATCGGGGTCTCACCCGTGACCGCCTTGCGCCCGGTGAGCATTTCGAAGAGCACCAGCCCAGCGGCATACACGTCGCTGCGCTGGTCGGCGGTTCCGCGTTCGACCTGCTCGGGCGAGAGGTAGGACACGGTGCCGAGCAGCACGCCGGTCTGGCTCGTGGTGGTCTGGTTGGTGATGGCCCGGGCCAGTCCGAAGTCGGCCACCTTGACCTCGCCGTCGTGGCGCACGATGACGTTCTCAGGCTTGACGTCGCGGTGGATGATGCCGGCCAGGTGGGCAGCACGCAGCGCTTCGAGGATGGGTTCGAGGATGGCCAGCGACTCGCGGACCGTGAGTGGCGACTCCTCGTGGATCACATCGCGCAGGGTCTTGCCCTCGACGAGCTCCATGGCGAGGAAGACGTCGCCGTCGCACTCGCCCTGGTCGAAGACCGCGACGACGTTGGGGTGGCTGAGCCGAGCGGCCGAGCGGGCCTCCGCCCGGAAACGCTCGACGAACACGTGGTCGGTCGCGAGCCCCGGCCGCATGATCTTGACCGCGACCTCCCGGTCGAGGCGTGCGTCGAGCGCCACGTAGACGGAGGCCATGCCACCGTCCGCGAGGTGGGAGATGATGCGGTAGCGCCCGTCGATCACCCGACCCACGAGCGCGTCCGCCACGCTGGACGTCACGGGAGGAGTTTACGGTCCCTTCCCGTGCAACTCCGGGAGGTTCCAGTACGGACGCTGGCACCGGCCCTCCGCTCGGGTCACATCCGGGCGTAGATCTTCAGGATCGAGGCGACGTAGGCCTTCGTGTCGGTGTACAGGCCACGGCTGCGAACCGACGAGAGACCCTGGTAGTACGCCGCGATGGCCTGCTCGCGCGTGTCGGCGCTGCGCTGCAGGGCACGCAGGATCAGCACCCCGGCCGTGATGTTGTCTTGCGCGTCGTAGAGGTCGAGCTTTCGCCCGGCGAGCTGCGCGGCCCAGGTGCCCGAGATCGGCATGATCTGCATCACCCCGACTGCGTTGGTGTACGACACGGCCCGTTGGTTCCAGCTCGACTCCTGCCAACCGATCGCCAGGGCGAGGCGCGGGTCGACGCCGTGACGAAGCGCCGTGGTGCGGATCATCGCGGCCGTCGTGGTGCGACTGGGCACCGACCGTCCGGCGAGCAGCGCCTTGCTGTGGGCGACGGCGGCGGCATAGGGGCTCGGCTTGTGCGCCGGCTTGGTCGTTGGCTTGGCGGACGGCTTGGTCGGCGCGGCGGAGGCTGACGTTGCCCCGGGCACCCTGATCCGCTGGCCGACGAAGATCGTGCCGGCGTTGGGCAGACGGTTCGCCGCGAGCAGCTTGGTCAGAGACAGGCCGTACCGTCGCGCGATTCCGGTCATCGTCTCGCCGGCCGTGACCACGTGGGTGCGAGACGAGCCCGTCGGTGTCTTCGGGCTCGTCGTGCCGGATGCCGTCGAACCGGTCTTCGACCGTGGCCTGGAGGGCGTCTTCGACGGGGTCGCCCCAGGGACGAGCAGCTTCTGCCCCACGGCGAGCAGGTGCCCACCGCCGCGCAAGCGGTTCTTGGCCACGAGGGCCTGAGGCGTCGTGCGGTAGCGGATGGCGAGGTCCCAGAGCGTGTCACCCGGGCGCACGACGATCGTCTTCCAGGAGCCGGAGACGGCGGTGAGGGGCGCGAACAGGGCGTGTGGTGCTGGGGCCAGGGTCGCGACGTCGGCGGCGAGCGGCATGGAGGTCCTTCCCGGGCCTGCGGCGGGCGCAGGGTTCGGTACTGAGGCTGTGGGGGCGGGTGGGGCTTTTGCGACAGTAGTAGATGTTTGATCACTAAAGTAAAATCACACTTGTGTAATTCAGGGATGGGCTGCGACCGCTCACATCACTCCGTGCCACCCGGCATCCACCCGGCGTCGGCCGGCGGGCGCCCCCAGCTGGACCGAGCACGAACGGAGCGCCCCGCCGCGTGCGCTGGGAGCAAGTGGCAGACTCTGCGCAGTGACGACACCACCTGAGATGACCCCGCCTCCTACTGGTGGCTCGCTGGAAGCACTCGTGGCCGACTGGCTCACGGTGCCCGAGGTCGCCGAGCGGCTCGGCCTCCGGCTGTCCGCCGCCCGTCAGCTCATCGTCGACCGCGAGGTGCTGAGTGCTCGTATCGGTGATCGGAAGGTGGTGGCCGTTCCGACCCGGTTCTTCGACGACGCGGGCCCTCGGGCCGAGCTGCGCGGCACCTTCACGGTGCTGGCCGACGGGGGGCTGCGCGACGACGAGATCATTGAGTGGCTCTTCACCCCCGACCCCACGCTGCCCGTCGACGGGGCTCCCATCGACGCGATCTGGGCCGGTCACAAGACCGAGGTGCGGCGGCGCGCCATGGAGGTCGCGCTTTGATGACCGGCATCCGGAGGCCGGTCAAGCGGCAGATCAGTCGGCAATCGGTGTCGCCATCACAGCAGTGAGCGCAGACTGATCGGCCGCCTGATCCGGATGCCGGTCAAGCGGAGGATCAGTCGGCGGATCAGTCGGCGGCTGACGACTTCAGGCGTACCGGGCGGTCGACACACCGACGAGCTCGTCGAGCACGTCGAGGGGACCCTCGTCGAAGCGCCCGGAGGCGCGAGCCTTCTCGACCGCCGCATGAGCGTCGTCGGCGAGCGTGGTGATGAGGGTCTCCACCCGGTCGACTGCCCCCGTCGCGGTCATGATGCCGCGAATCATCTCGACACCGGCCTGGTCGAGGTCGTCGCGGCCGAGCAGCGCCTCGACGGTGGCTCGGTCGTCGTCGCCGGCGGCGTCGAGGGCGTGGGCGACGAGGAGGGTGAGCTTGCCCTCGCGCAGGTCGTCGCCGGCCGGCTTCCCGGTGGCCTCCGGGTCACCGAAGACACCGAGCACGTCGTCGCGCAGCTGAAAGGCCTCTCCGAGGGCGAGGCCGTAGGTGGAGAGCGGCTCGAGGGCAGCCCGGTCGGTGCCACCGACCAGGGCGCCGATGACCAGCGGCTGCTCGATGGTGTACTTCGCGCTCTTGAAGCGGATCACTTTTCGCGCCGACGCGATGCGGTCGTCGAGGTCAAGGCCCGACCAGCCCCGCGCGGCCTCGAGCAGGTCGAGGAACTGGCCACCCATGAGCTGGGTGCGCATGCCGTCGAACTGGGATCGGCCCCGGGCCAGGGCGTCGTCGGGCAGGCCGCAGGTGGCGTACATCTCGTCGCACCAGGTGAGGCAGAGGTCGCCGGCCAGGATGGCGGTGCCCTCACCGAAGCGGTCTGCGTCTCCGGCCCAGCCCTGCGCGCGATGCAGCGCAGCCACGGCGCGATGAGCGGCCGGCTGGCCGCGCCGGGTGTCGCTGCGGTCCATCACGTCGTCGTGCAGCAGGGCGGCACCCTGGAAGAACTCCATGCTTGCGGCCAGCCGGACCACAGCGTCGGAGTCGCTGCCGCCGGCCGCCCGGTAGCCCCAGTAGAGGAAGCCGGCACGCAGACCCTTGCCCCCGCGGAGCAGCCCCGAGACTGCTCCCGTGAGCGGGGCGATCTCGTCGCCGATCTCACCGAGCACGTGGCTGCCGTCGGCGATCTGCTGCTCGATCGCCTGCTGGACCCGAGCGCGCAGGGCGTCGAGGTCGGTGGGGTTGAACAAGGGGCACCCCTTTGTCGCTTCGGATGAGTGCTCAGCGTACGTGGGGGAGCAGACGGGCGTGCGTCGCGGTCTCCTGGTGGTCAGCCGGCCGGCGCCAACCGCCGTCAGTCCCGACGAACGCGCCGTGGGGCGCCCCTGGTGCGCCGGTGGAACGTCCGTGGCCCCGCCGCGCTACCGGCCTAAGGTTGGCGCATGGCATACGGCACGGCATCCTCGATGGTCCGGGCCGAGCGGTTCACCCGCTCGATCCCGGCAATGGTCGACTCCGACACGCCCACCTTCAGCTTCGAGTTCTTCCCGCCGAAGGACGACGACGCGGAAGTGAGCCTCTGGGACTCCATCCGCCGCCTCGAGAAGCTCTCACCCAGCTTCGTGTCGATCACCTACGGGGCCGGGGGCGCCACCCGTGACCGCACCGTCAAGCTCACCCAGCGGGTGCTCGAGTCCACCTCTCTGACCCCCTTGGCGCACCTGACCTGCGTGGGACACTCCGTCGGCGAGCTGCGCGCCATCGTCGGGTCGTACGCTGCCGCCGGAGTGCGCAACATCCTCGCCCTTCGTGGCGATCCCCAGGGGGGCCTGGGGCAGCCGTGGACGGCCCACCCCGACGGCTTCGACCACGCCGACGAGCTCGTCGAGCTCGTCAAGGGCCTGGGTGACTTCACGGTCGGCGTCGCGGCCTTCCCCGACGGGCACCCCGAGTCCCACGACATCGCCGACGACGTGGAGACCCTGATCCGCAAGGAGGCGGCCGGTGCCGAGTTCGCGGTGACCCAGATGGTCTTCGACGTCGAGACCTACCTGCGTCTTCGCGACGAGCTGGCGCGGCGTGGGTCGATGCTCTCGGTCATCCCGGCGATCATGCCGATCACCAACGCGCGTCAGGTGGTCCGGATGGCCGAGCTCGCCGGCCAGCCGATGCCCACCGCCGTGACCGACCGGCTCGACCGGCAGGGCGACGACGCGGTCGGGGTGCGGTCCGAGGGGATGGCCATCGCGACCGAGTCGTCGCGTCGGCTGCTCGACGAGGGAGCGCCCGGCATCCACTTCATCACGATGAACCGCAGCTCGGCCACGCTCGAGGTGTTCGGCAACCTCTGAGACTCAGCGCTCCTGGTCGAACGGCTGGTCGGGTTCTCGGCCTGGTTCTGGCCCGGGTGGTGCGGTGGGTGGTGCGGCGCCTCGGGGCCCCCGCGCTCGTCTCGAGCGGCCGGTCGGGGTGGCGATGCCGACCCGTTCGCCCCAGGCGTCGTAGCGGCGCTTGACCCGGCGCAGGCGGCCGGCGAGCCGGTAGAGCAGATAGGCGCCGGCGGCGAGCAGCACGAAGGCGATCGTCGCGGCCCACCACGGATGGGCGATGGCCAGGGCCATGACGCCGGTGACGGTGAGGTCCTCGCCCGTGCTGACCACGATGTTGCTCGCCGGCTCGGGGGAGGTGTTGACCGCGGCGCGCAGACCGGCCTTGACGGTGTGGGAGATGAACGCCGTGACGCCTCCGGTGGCGGCCGAGGCCGCGGTCGCGAGGGCGGCGTTGTCGTGGCCGAGGAGGTAGCCGATGGTCGCGCCCACGGCGGGGCGCACGATGGTGTGGATGGAGTCCCACACCGAGTCGACGTAGGGGATCTTGTCGGCGACCATCTCGATGACGAAGAGGATGCCGGCCCCGACCAGCACGTCGGTGCGCGCGAGGGCGTCGGGGATCTGGTTGAAGCCGAAGAACCGCTCGGCGAGGCCGAGCACGAGCAGGGCGGCGTACGCGTTGATTCCGCTGGCCCACCCGGAGGTGAACACCAGGGGGATGAGCTCGGTTCCCATGATGACGTCTGACCCCTCCATGCCGGTTCCTGGGTGCGGGTGGGAACAGAGGGTACCGGACGTAGGAACAGAGAGTACCGGACGTAGGAACGGGCCCGATCCGTGAGCGGAAGGGACCCCTGCACCCCTCCGTTCGCGGACCGAACCCGCACCTCTTACGGTGTCGCAGGTCGTGCGGCTGCGCCTGAGCATCGGTACTCAGATGTGGCCCGAGGGCCAGGGTGACCTCGGCCGCTTCTTCCCGCAGCCCCGCCCCGCGACGGACGACACGCCCGGGTGGATGCCGTTGAGCAGGCGGTCTTGACACGGTGTCGCCTGCGGGGGTTAGGGTGAGATCAGTTCGAACATATGTTCGAACTGATCCAGCAAGGTTCATCAGATCAGTCGTCGGTTGGTGTCGGGTTGTTCGCGAGGGCGCGGCGACCTGGGTCGTGATTTCCGACCTCGACGTGTCCGGCAGGAGACGTGTCGTGGTTCGTAGGTTCAGTGATGTCGTGCAGGTTCGTCCGGTCGAGGGCTCGCAGCAGCAGCCGGAGGCCTTCATCTGGAAGGGGCGACTCTACGTCGTTCGAGACGTGCTGGCCCAGTGGCGTGAGCGCCGGGCCTGGTGGCGAGAGTCCGGTGACCCCGACGGGGCGCGTGCGCAGCCGGGTAACGGCATCGCAGCGGCAGCGGCCGAGCACCAGGTCTGGCGGGTCGAGGCCAGCCCGGGGTGGTCGTTCGCTCCCGGTGTCTACGACCTCGCCCACGACGAGTCCGCCCACGACGAGCAGTGGTCGCTCGTTCGAGTCGCCGACTGACGCCTCCCTCGTCCCTGGTGCACCCGCCCAGGCTGCACTGAGTGCCTCGGTCGAGTGGTCACTTTCGTACGCAGATCAGGTACGAGCCCGCACCCCCACGGCTAGAACCGCCATCGCCAGAACCGCCATCGCCAGAACCGCCATCGCCAGAACCGCCATCGCCAGAACCGTTGACAGGAAGACCATGACCGCAGCACACCTCCCTCGCCCGCCGATGGTTCCCGCCGTGTTCGACCTGCTGGGCAGGTCGCACCTCACCCTCGAGTCTGCCTGCCGTACCAGCGACGTGGCTGAGCGTTTCCGCGATGCTCACCTCGGTGCCCTTCGGGCCGCAGCGGCACTGGTGGCGGCCCGGTCCGTCCCGTCCCCGCGGTCTCGGCCTCGCAGCGTCTGGCAGGTTCTGCCGCGCATCGCTCCCGAGCTGGGTGAGTGGGCTGCCTTCTTCGCTGCCTGTTCGACCCGGCGATCGGCCATCGACCGGGGCGAACCGGTCTCGGTGCGTGAGGCCGACGACCTGCTCCGTCAGGCCGAGATGTTTCTCGAGATCGTCCACGACTCTCTCGGGGTCCTGGCCACGATGCCGCTGCCACAGAGCATCACGCCCGTCTCTCCTCTGGTCACGGGGCAGGTCACGGGGCAGGTCACGGGGCAGGTCACGGGGCAGGTCACGCGGGAACCCTCGAGGCTCACGGTGGTCGGTGCCGGTGCCGGTGCCGGTGCCGGTGCCGGGAGGGTGGCTGACCGGGTCGACGGCTGGGCCGCTCGTTGACGACGATGGCGATGACCGACACCTTCGTCCACCTGCATGTCGCCTCGGGCTACTCGATGCGCTACGGCACGGCCCGGCCCGACCAGCTCGTCGAGCGGGCCGCCGCCTGGGCCCAGCCGGCGCTCGCCCTGACCGATCGTGACGGGCTCTACGGCGCGGTCAAGTTCGTCACCGCCTGTATGAAGCACGGGGTGGCCCCGGTGCTCGGCGTCGACCTCGCCCTCGAGGTGCGGCACACGCGTCGACAGGGGGCCACCGGCCGTTCAGGACCCACTGGTGGGGTTGCTGCCGGAGTTGCTGGTGGAGTTGCTGGTCGGGCGTCTGCCGGCCCGGCGACCACGCCGATGCGCACTCCCGTTCGCGGGGGCGCCGTCGTCGACCCACGACTTCCACGTGTCACGGTGCTCGCTCGTGGAAGTGGTGGCGCACTGGCGCCCGGGGAGGGCTGGGCTGCGTTGTGCCGACTCGTCACAGCGACCCACCTGCGCGGAGAGCGAGGCAACCCGGTCGTCACCGAGCGGCTCCTTGCCGAGCACGCGTCGGGCGCTCCGGCTGCCCTGGCAACCATCACCGCACCGGTTGCTGGGGGGTACGAAAGTGGCCACTCGAGCAGTGGGTACGAAAGTGGCCACTCGAGCAGTGGGTACGAAAGTGGCCACTCGAGC
>JBBSTU010000103.1:0-14077 GCA_038235595.1 Actinomycetales bacterium
ACCGCCGGTGCGCCGTGAGGCGCTTGTTGATTGAGTAGGAGGTGAGAGACCTTCGCCTCCGTCCCGTCGCAGCGGGGCGGTGAAGCTGGGGGCAGCCTGTCTCGGGAGGTGCCGGGATGGGTGGCAAGCGGCCCCGACAAAGCCATGGCGTGTCGGTACTGCCAGACGACGCGGGTGTGGCGAGCGTGGCGGAAAGGCATACGAGAGAAACCGACGTTTTACGCCTCTTAAAGACGCACCGGCTCGAACCTGGCGGATCTGGGCCGGAAGCGACGCACACCCGTCTCCCTCATCACGGAGGCGGGGAACTCCCCGACATGTCGGCGGGACTGAGGGGAGGCCGCGGTGACGTGCTGCGGGGTAGCCACGGCGATGTCGCAGGGGTCGAGTCGGGTGCCTCCTTCGCCCAGCGATCAACAAGTGAACACGGGAACCACCTCTGGTCTGCCCGGGTCGTCGCGGCCAGCGACGTGCCTCGGGCTGAGCACACCGTCTGCTGATCGGCCGGGGGTGGGGCGGAGCCGCCGTAGTAGTCGGCAGGGGTTACGACCTGCCTCGGAGGCCGGGAAAGCCGGTCACAGGGCCAAGGGCGGCAGTGGTTTGGCAGAAGTATCGAGAAGAGATTGGAGGCTGTAATGCCGAAAGATGCGACACCGAATGGTGACGCCCCGTCCGATGGCGACAACGCTGGCGATCTGCCGGTGGGGCCGCGGCGGCGGGTATCGGAGATGCAGGCCAAACTTCACCGTTGGGCGGTGGCCGATCCTGGCCGCCGGTTCGACGACCTGTTCAACCTCGTGCACGACCCGGCCACGCTGATCGTGGCGTGGGACCGAGTCGGCACAAACCGCGGGGCCCAAACCGCCGGTTCGGACGGGTGGACCGTCACCCGGGTCGAGACCGAGGTCGGCGCCGCGGCGTTTCTGGACGACCTCCGGGCGCAGATCATGTCCGGAGAGTTCCGAGCCCAGCCGGTGCGGGAACGCAAGATCCCCAAGCCGGGCGGGTCGGGAAAGGTACGGCGCCTCGGGATTCCGACGGTGACCGACCGGGTCGTCCAGGCGGCGTTGAAACTGGTGCTGGAACCGATCTTCGAGGCCGGCTTCGAGCCGGTCTCATACGGGTTCCGGCCCAAGCGGCGCGCACACGACGCGATCGCCGAGATTCACCACTTCGGCACCAAGGGTTACCGCTGGGTGCTGGACGCGGACATCGAGGCGTGCTTTGACTCCATCGACCACACGGCCCTGATGGGCCGGGTCCGGTCGCGGGTCAAGGACAAGCGCGTGCTGCGGCTGGTCAAGGCGTTCCTCAAGGCCGGGATCCTCACCGAACTCGGCGATTTGCAGGACACCGACACCGGCACGCCGCAAGGCGGCATCCTGTCCCCGCTGCTGGCCAACATTGCCCTGACGGTGCTCGATGAGCACCTGCACGCGCCGTGGAAGCCGGGCGGAACGATGTCGACCGCCAGTCGCCGCCAAGGAAGGAGAAGGAAAGACCTGCCGAACTGGCGCCTGGTCCGCTACGCGGACGACTTCGTGGTGCTCACCGACGGGACCGACCATCACCTCCTGGAACTGCGCGAGCAGATCGCTGCGGTGCTCGCTCCGCTGGGGTTGCGGTTCTCACCGACCAAGACCCGGATCGTGCACATGAGCGCGGGGTTTGACTTCCTCGGCTTCCGCATCCAGTGGAAACGCAAGAGGGGCGCCAACAAGTGGTACGTGTACACCTTCATCGCCGACCGGCCGTTCCGGTCGGTGAAGGCCACGATCCGTGCCCTGACCCCCAGGACGTCACAGCATGACCTGCGGGCCCTGCTGATCCGGATCAACCAGATCACGCGGGGCTGGACCAACTACTTCAAGCACGCCATCGCCCAACGCATCTTCAGCAAGCTCCAACACCACACGTGGTGGCGGATCGTGCGGATGATGCGGACCCGGCACCGGTGGAAGTGGAAGGACGTCCGACGCTGGCTCACCGACCCCACCGGCCGGTGGCACCCCATCAGCGCGGGCGGGATCGAACTGTTCAACCCCGAGACGATACCCATCAACAGGTACCGCTACCGGGGCAACCAGATCCCCAACCCCTGGGTCCAGGCTGCCTGAACCAACCCACGGCAGAAACCATGGAGAGCCCGGTGCGGTGAAAGTCGCACGCCGGGTTCGGCGAGCGGCCTGGGGAAACGGACCAGCAGTAATGCCGGCACCGCGCCCCAGGCCGACTCCACCGTGTCGCCGAGCCAGGGCAATCTAGTCGAAGGGGTCAACGAGAGTCAGGCCTGCGGTGTTGGAGAAGTCCTTGACGTTGCGAGTTGCCAAGTGGTGGCCACCCGCGAGGCAGATCCCCGCGACCTGAGCATCGGCGAGAGCCATCGGTCGACCAGACGCTTCGGCCGCAACCAAGATGGCGGCGGTCTCTCGGGCAGCGAGCAGGTCGTAGAGCACGACCGTCTCGGCGAAAGTGTCCAGCAGCCGTGTCCAGCGCTGTTGCAGGTCGCGGCGCCGTCGCCCTTTGGGCATCCGGCCAAGCCCGCGCTCGATCTCCTCGACCGTGACTACGCAGATCGTCAGGTCTGACGGGCCGATCGACTGCGCCCAGCCGAGCACCGTCAGATCGGGCCTGTCTCTCATGAACTCCGAGACCACGTCGGTGTCCGCGATGATCACGACAACTCGACCGGGCGAGGCGGGTCGGTACGCGACGCCACGTCGAGATCGACCCCGCCAACCTGAGCCATAGATGCGTGCAGGGAAAGAAGGAAGTTGCGCTCGGGCCGGTTTACGGCCGCATCCAGGATCGCGCGGACCTCGGCCTCGACCGAGCGGCCGTGCTCAGCTGCCAGCCCACGAAGCCGTGCGTGCGTGCGCTCGTTCAGTTGTCTAATCGTGAGCGTACTCATTTCCCCGCCTCCTGACAGCAATGCTAGCACCAGAGCCGAAGCCCATGAGGGCAAGGACTGTGAGTCACTTCGCCGCACATCTCCCATTCAGCGCTCCTACTCGAAGAGGTCACTGACGGTCAGGCTGCGGTGCCAGCGAAATCCCTGACTATGCGGGTCGCCAAGTCGTGGCTACCGGCCAGGCAGATCCCGGCAATCTGAGTATCGGCGAGAGTCCTCCCTCGACCAGACGCTTCGGCCGCAACCAAGATGGCAGCGGTCTCCCGGGCCGCGAGCAGGTAGTAGAGACCACGGTTTCGACGAAGGTGTCCAGCATTCGTGTGCACCGCTGCTGCAGGTTGCGGCGCCGTCGCCCTTCGGGCAGCCGTCCCAGCCCGCGTTCGATCGCCTCGACCGTCACCACGCGGATGGTCAGGTCCGGCGGGTCGATCGACTGTGCCACCCGAGGGCCGCGGGATCGGGTGTGTCTCTCAGGAACTCCGACACCACGTTGGTGTCAGCGATTCAATCATCGCCGTGGTCACCGGCATCACGACGATCGTCGGCATCCACAGCAGGTTCAGCCAGAGCAGGCGGTCGTTGAAGTGACGAACGTGCTCATAGAGGCGGTGGTGCATGGTTCAGAACACCGCGATGACCGTGAAGCTGATGAGAAGGCTGAACGCCTGGTTGCCGTGCTGGTCCAACAGCTCGGCTGTGTCGAGGTTCTTGGCCGACGCCTCCGATACGGCATCCATCAACGGCAGAATGAGCAAGGTCAGCGCGATGGCGACGACGTCGTCGGTGAAGAACTTGAGCCGCTCGGCGTCGCGCGGTCGCCAGCCCTGCTTCACCGCGCTCCTGTCACTCCTTCTCGGCGACCCCGCCCAGCCTAGAGCCGGGCCAGCCACTCGTGGGCGGCGGCGACCGTGTCGACGACCAACATGCCCTCGGGCAGGGCGGGCCGGCGCACGACCACCACGTCGACATCAAGCTGGGCGGCCGCGCGCAGCTTGGCCTCGGTGAGAGAACCGCCGGAGTCCTTGGTCAGAAGCACGTCGACGCGTCGACTCCCCATCAGGTCACGCTCGGCGGCGTAGGTGTAGGGGCCCCGCGCCCGCAGCACCTCCCAGGCCGGCGGCACCTCCCATTCGGGTGGGTCGACGACCCTGGCGAGCACGTAGCGGTCGTGCCAGCTTGCGAGCTCCCGCAGCTGCTGACGCCCCGTCGTGAGGAACGGCCGCCGGTGGTGTTCGGCGGCGACTCTGGCCTCACCGATGGAGTCGACCCAGCGGAACGTCGGGGCCAGCTCGTGCGCCGACCAGCCGGGCCGTTGCAGCCGAAGCAGCGGCACCCCGGATGCCGTTGCGGCCTGGGCCGCGTGCGAGGTGATGTTGGCGGCGAACGGGTGCGTGGCGTCGACGACCGCGCCGATCCCTGCAGCGGCAAGGTAGCTCGTCAGGCCATCAACCCCTCCGAACCCACCGGTGCGAACCTCCCCCACCGGTAGCGCCGGCGCCGAGACCCGCCCGGCCAGGCTCGACACCACCAACCGCCCCTCCCCCACGAGTACGGCGGCGAGCGACCGCGCCTCACCCGTGCCGCCGAGAACGAGGACCCGGGGCCGAGAGCTCGCGACGGTGCGGTTCACGCGGGGACGCGCACCCTGCGCACGAGCTCGGTCACGGCAGAGCCGATTCCGTGGCCGAGATGCACACAGCCCGACCCGATGGCGCCCTGCTGACGGCCACCGATACCGATCACCAGTCGTGGATAGGCCGCGCGCAGGCGGTCGGCGATGACTCCGGTCGCCGAGATATCGATCTCGCGCGGTACGGCCATGACCACGGCCGCCGCGCCCCGGGCCGCCACCGCGTCGACCCAGTCGTCGGCCGGCAGATCGGCCCCGACGTAGACGGTGGCGAAGCCCGAGCGGCGGGCAGCCACGGCAAAGGCCAGCAGGCCGAGCTCATGATGGGCTCCGGGCGCCAGTCCGACGAGGACGACCGGGCCGGAGCCGAGGTTCGACGCCGCTTCGTAGGCCGCCGAGAGCCGGCCCTGGACGGCGTAGGAGACGAGGTGCTCACCAGCCACGCTGATGCGTCCGTCGGCCCAGGCTTCCCCGACACGTTGGAGCGCCGGCATGAGCCAGTCGTCGACGACCGTCTCGAAGCGGCCCACGGCGAACCTCGAGTCGAGCACCGCGGTGATGGCGTTGACGTCGAGCCGGCGAGCAGCGTCGACGAAGGCCTCCGTGTCCTCGGTGAACGAGGTGAAGACGGTGGAGGCCGGGAGGCCGGCAAATCCGTCGACGCGCGCCGACGTCATCTGGTCGGGAGCCTCGACCCGGCGCGGCGGCGAAGGCAGCCCCGGTTCCCACGGTCCGTCGGTGGTCAGCGTGTCGTTCGACAGCCGCGCGAGCGTCTCGGCCGCCGCCTCCTTGGCCGACCAGCCCTCGTTGACGAGCGAGTTCATGATCGCGAGCGCCCTCACGTCGGCGTCGGAGTAGAGCCGGTATCCGCCGTCGGACCGCTGGGGATGCACCACGCCGTAGCGGCGCTCCCAGGCCCGCAGTGTGGCCACGCTGATGCCCGTCATCTCCGCCGCACGCTTGATCGTGAACACTTGCTGCTCCCGCCTGCTCGAACCTCTACCGACCCCTCAACCGCCGCGATCCCACTCGCCCGCGCACCCCTCAGAGCTTGGTGAGCGCCTCACGCAGTCCGGTCTCGGCCTCGTCGCCCAGCCTGCGCAGCGCGGGGGCGAGCAGGGGCGCGACGAGCTTGGCGATCCCCTTGAACTCGAAGGCGGCCCGGTAGGTCACCGTGGTGCGTTCTGCCGAACCCGAGAGGGTCATCGTGTCGAGGGCCACGACGGTCGCGTTCTCTCCGCGTAGGGCGAGCTTCTCGTTCGGCGCGAACTCGACGACCCGGTAGTCCAGCTCGGTCTGGCGCCCGAGGAACTTGGAGACGTTGTGGTAGCGGGTACCGACGCCGCCGTCACCGGAGGTGCGCTCGGTACGCACCGTGCCGGGGTCCCAGTCTGTCGTGTGCGTGAAGTCGCTGAGGTAGCCCCAGACCTGGTCGATGGACCGGTCGACGGTCACCGTTCGGACGATCTCCATGGGCTCTCCTAACCTTTGACAAACCTTAGACAGGAACCCTACGCTGTAGAGGGCCGATGGACAACCGGTAGCCGGTCTCCACGCCTGTTGCCGCGCATCGGTCACCCGTCCGGTCCAATCTGCACGGCGGTCCGCGCCGAACCTCCGATGTCGCTGATGCACCAGTCATCGGCCCATCACCATCACGCAAGAACCACCTCAGGAGGACTCGGTGACCAGCACGCCCCCAGTGGACGACAGCGCTGCCGCGGCCGCGCAGACGCCGACCGGTCGGCCCACGGCCGCGGTCATCGGCGCCGGCATCTCAGGGCTCACCGCTGCGCACGTGCTGAGCCGCACCCACGAGGTCACCCTCTTCGAAGCCGATGACCGCATCGGCGGCCACGCCCACACCCACGACGTCAGGTCGGCCGGGCGGGCGCTGCGGATCGACAGTGGCTTCATCGTGCACAACGAGCGCACCTACCCACACCTGCTGCGCCTCTTCGCCGAGCTCGACGTGCCCACGCAGCCCACCGAGATGAGCATGAGCATCACGTGTCAGGGCTGCCGGCTGCAGTACGCCGGCGGTCGCGGCGCTGCCGCGATGTTCGCCCAGCCGTGGCGGGTCGCCGACCCACGCTTCGTGCGCCTGCTCACCGAGGTGCCCCGCTTCCACAAGGCGGCCCGCAGCCTGCTCGACGACGAGTCGACTGACCCCACCTGGGGTGAGTTCCTCGCTGCCTCGAAGTTCTCGACCTACTTCGTGCGCCACTTCGCCGTGCCGCTCGTGGCCTGCGTCTGGTCGTGCGGCGACCTCGACGCCGCCTCCTACCCGGCGCGCCACCTCTTCCGTTTCCTCGACCACCACGGCATGCTCACCGTCAGCGGTTCGCCGACATGGCGCACCGTCACCGGCGGCTCGGCCACCTACGTCGACAAGCTCGTCACGCGTCTGGGCGATGTGCGCCGGCAGAGCCGCGTGCGCGCTGTGACTCGGCACGCCGACGGGGTCGACGTACGGGTCGAGGGCGGGCCCGACCGAACGTTCGACAAGGTCGTTGTGGCCACGCACGCCGACCAGGCCCTCGACCTGCTCGCCGACGCGACTCCTGACGAGAAGACCGACCTCGCTGCGATCCGCTACTCGCGTAACCCGACCTGGCTGCACCGTGACAGCTCGGTGCTGCCCAGCGCCCAGCGAGCGAAAGCGTCGTGGAACTACCGCATGACCGCCTGCGACGCCCCGGCGCCCGACGTGATGGTCAGCTACTGGATGAACCGGCTGCACGGCATCGAGGGAGCCGACGACCACGTGGTCACGCTCAACCCCGAGGGCCACGTCGACCCGTCCACCGTGATCGCGCGGATGACCTACGACCACCCGATCTTCACTACGGATGCCGTGACCGCCGCAGCCCGCCTGCGACAGGGCGGGGGCGACCGCCTGGCCTTCGCCGGGGCGCACCTCGGCTGGGGCTTTCATGAGGACGGCTGTCGCTCGGGCGTCGAGGCCGCCGAGTCGCTCGGGGCACGCTGGTGACCGCCGTGCGACACGACACAACACCCCACGCCAGCGAAGCCCCCAGGGTTCGGGTCGACCCGCCGGCCCTCCCAGCGCTCATCGACGGCACCGTCACCCACACGCGCCGAGCCCCGCTGACCAACAGTTTCACGAACGCCCACTACCAGTGGCTCGTCGACGTCGACAAGATGCCCGGATTCCGTTGGCCGCTCAGCCTTTTCGCCGGCTTCGACGCCCGCGACCACCTCGACTCGGGGGGTCTCGGTGGTGGCCTCCGGGGCGACGTCGAACGGTTCCTCCGGGCCCGAGGTGTCACGCTCACCCCCGACGACCGTGTGCTCATGCTCGCCAACGCCCGGGTGCTCGGGCACGTCTTCGACCCGCTCACCGTCTTCTGGTGCCTGCGACCCGACAACTCCGTCGTCGCCGTCGTCTTCGAGGTGCACAACACCTACGGCGAGCGCCACGCCTACCTGCTCGACCTCGACGAGACCGGCGGCACGAGTATCGACAAGGCGTTCTACGTCTCGCCGTTCAACGACGTCTCCGGCACGTATGCCGTTCAGCTCGGTCTGCGGCCAGACCGAGTCACGGTGTCGGTGCGCCTCGACCGCGACGGCGAACGAATCCTCACGGCGGTGACCACTGGGGTTCCGGTGGTCGCCACCCCCCAGACCCTCACCACCCTGATCCGCCGGCACGGGCTCATGACCCAGCGCGTGACGGCCCTCATCCGACTTCACGGCATCCGACTCTGGCTGCGTCGGCTACCCGTGATGCCCCGCCCACGACACACGAAGGAGGCCGTCCGATGACCGCCACCCTGCCGACCAACATGACCCAGCCGATCTGCCTGCGGCGCCCGGCGCTTCGCGTGCTCTGCCTCCGCGCGCGGGTCGCTCGCAACATCCTTGCCCAGGTCACCTCCCGGGTGCCGATCGACATGCTGATGCCCGACGGCTCCACTCTCTCGGGACTGCCCGCGACCGGTGACCGCGCGGCCCTGCAGATCGTGCGCCCGACCGCCCTGTTCGAACGGCTCGCCCACCACCCGAAGATCGGCATCGGCGAGGCCTACATGGCCGGCGACTGGAAGGCGGCCGAGGGCACCGACCTCGCCGCCGTGCTCGCGCCGTTCGCCGAGCGCCTGACCACGGCCTTCCCGCCGCGACTGCTCAGGCTGCGTTCCGTGGTCGACCGCCGCATCCCGATGGCCCAGCGCAACTCGCTGCTCGGCTCGCGCAAGAACATCGAGGCGCACTACGACCTCAGCAACGAGATGTTCCACCACTTCCTCGACGAGACGATGAGCTACAGCTCGGCCCTCTTCGACCACTCGGCGCAGGCTGCCCCCGTGGCCGAGCAGCCCTTCGAGGAGGCGCAGCTGCGCAAGGTGCACGCCATCCTCGACCAGGCGCGCGTCACAGCCGGCAGCCGGGTGCTCGAGATCGGCACCGGGTGGGGCACGCTCGCGATCGAGGCGGCCCGGCGTGGTGCACGAGTGACCAGCGTGACCCTCTCACGCGAGCAGGCCGCGTTGGCCGCCGAACGGGTCGCCGCCGAAGGTCTCGACGAGCTGGTCGACATCCGCATCCAGGACTACCGCGAGGTCGACGGCCAGTTCGACGCCGTGGTCAGCGTCGAGATGATCGAGGCGGTCGGCGAGGAGTACTGGCCCGAGTACTTCCGCACCATCGAGCAGCGCCTCGCTCCCGGTGGTGTGGCGGCGGTGCAGGCCATCCTCATGTCGCACGAGCGCCTGCTCGCCACGAAGCACTCATACGGCTGGATCCAGAAGCACATCTTCCCCGGCGGGCTGATCCCGAGTCTCCAGTCCATCGACGAGACCACCAGCGCACACACCGGTCTGCGCGTCACCGAGGTGAACGACTTCGGCCACGACTACGCCGAGACGTTGCGCCGCTGGCGCGACCAGTTCCTGGCCAGCTGGCCAGAGGTGCGCGCGCTCGGGTTCGACGAGACCTTCCGCCGCAAGTGGGAGTTCTACCTCGCCTACTGCGAGGCGGGCTTCGGCACCGGCTATCTCGACGTCGCGCAGATCCGGCTCGAGCGCGAAGGCGCCGCGTCGGCCAGAATGGCCTGATGGCAGACGAACCCTCGGTGTCGGTGCTCTGGTTCAGACGAGACCTCCGCCTGAACGACCACCCGGCGCTCCTCGCCTCCGTGGCGTCCGGCACCACCGTGCTGCCCGTCTTCGTCATCGACCCGACCCTCCTGCACGACGGAACGCCGAGAGCCAACCGGCTGCTCGCGTCTCTGGCCTCGCTCTCCCGCGACACCCGAGACTCCCTCGTCATCCGCACCGGCGACCCGGTCGAGGTCATTCCCGACCTGGCCGCCGAGGTGGGCGCCGCCCAGGTGCACGTCACCCGCGAGACCACCCCGTACGGCCGCCGCCGCGATGAAGCGGTGGAGGGGGCTCTGGAGGCGGCAGGCCGACGTCTCGTCGCCACCGGCAGCCCGTACGCCGTCGGGCCCGGCCTCGTTGTCAACCAGTCGGGCACGCCCTACAAGGTCTTCACCCCCTTCTCCCGCGCCTGGCGTGAACACGGCTGGCCGGCTCCGGCCGAGCGGCCGAAGCGCATCCCGTGGCACCACGGCATCCGCAGCGACGACCTGCCTTCACCGGCCTCGTCCGAACGCATCGAAGCCGGGGAGCACGCGGCCCTGAAGCGGTGGGAGGCTTTTCTGGCCGACGGCCTCGACGGCTATGCCAACGAGCGTGACCGGCCCGACCTCGACTCCACGAGTCGTCTCTCCGCACCGCTGAAGTACGGCGAGATCCACCCCCGCACCATCCTCGCCGACATCGCGGCGCACTCCGCCGGTGGCTCCAAGGCGACCCACACGTTCACCAACGAGCTGGCCTGGCGCGAGTTCTACGCCGACGTGCTCTGGCAGCAACCGGCATCCGCCTGGCACGACCTGCGCCCTGAGCTCGAGCGCCTCGAGTACGACTCCGGCCCCGAGACCGACGCGCTGGTCGAGGCCTGGAAGCAGGGGTGCACCGGCTACCCGATCGTCGATGCCGGTATGCGCCAGCTGCTGGCCGAGGGCTTCATGCACAACCGGGTGCGCATGATCACCGCGAGCTTTCTCACCAAAGACCTGCACGTCTGGTGGCCCGTCGGGGCCCGCCACTTTCTCGACCACCTCATTGACGGCGACATCGCCTCGAACAACCACGGGTGGCAGTGGTGCGCCGGCACCGGCACCGACGCCTCGCCGTACTTTCGGGTGTTCAACCCGATCACCCAGGGCAAGAAGTTCGACCCCGACGGCGACTTTGTGCGACGTTGGGTGCCCGAGCTGAGCCATCTGGAGGGCAGAACTGCGCACGAGCCCTGGGAGCGCAAGGATGGGTATGAGCACGACTACCCGAAGCGAATCGTCGACCACGACGCCGAGCGCAAGGAGACCCTGAGCCGCTACGAGGCGGCCCGACGGTGATGGGGGCCGCTCGCCCGCCGTTCACGCTCGACCAGATTCTGACAGGAGGCCGATGACCCAGCACGGACCCATCGCGGAGCTGCGCGCCTTCGTCACCGCAGCCCTCGTGCAGCCCGTGGAGCGCAAGCACTGGGACCCACCCCAGGTGTTCCGCCGCCGGCAGATCGTCGTCGTCCTCACGCTTCTCGTGGGCAGTGGCGTGCTGGCTTGGGCCCTGCGGATCACCCCTGGCGACCCCCTGTTCTACCTCGCCACCCTGCTGTTGGCCGCGATCTGGGTGGGCGGCGCCCTGGCATCCGGGCCGCTGCACGCCGGGATGGGCCACACCCGCCGGGGTGACCGGCAGGCGCGGCCGATCGTCCAGTCCCTAGTGCTCGGTCTGCTGTTGCTGCTCATCTTCCTGCTGGGCGCCCTCGCTGTCGCCCGGATCCCCTTCCTGCGTGAACCGGTCGAGCAGCTGCTCGACCACGCCCGTGTCGGCTCGTTCTCGGTCGTGCTCGGCATCACCTTCCTCAACGGTATCGCTGAGGAGCTCTACTTCCGGGGCGCCCTCTACGCGGCCCTGCCGCGCTATCAGGTGCTCGTCACCACGGTGCTCTACGCCCTCACGACCGTCGGCAGCGGCATCCCGCTGCTCGTGCTCGCCGCCGCCCTGATCGGCCTGGTCACCGCCTTGCAACGCCGGGTCACCGGTGGCTTCCTCGGGCCGATGATCACCCACGTCACGTGGTCGACCGGCATGCTCCTGCTCCTGCCCCCCGTCCTCTCCCTCGCGAGGTGAACCGCATGACCCCTGCCCCCACCGACGATCCCGACCGCACGGCCCTGGTAACCGGTGCGTCCGGCTACATCGGCGGGCATCTCGTGCCGAAGCTGCTGGATGCCGGGTGGTCGGTGCGCGTGCTGACGCGGCACGCCGACTCGCTGGCCGACAAACCGTGGCGCGGTCACGTCGACGTCGTCGAGGGTGACGTCGGGTCGGCTGATGACATGCAGCGGGCCCTGCGCGGCATTCGGGCAGCGTGGTACCTCGTGCACTCGATGGACGACCAGCCCGACTTCGCCCGGCGTGACCGTGAGGCGGCGCAGGCTTTCGTCGGGGCGGCCGAACAGGAGGGCGTGCAACGCATCGTCTACCTCGGCGGCATCCACCCCGACCACGAGGCGCTGTCGCCCCACCTGGCCTCGCGAGTCGAGGTCGGGCGCACCTTTCTCGACTCGAAGGTGCCGACCGCGGTGCTCCAGGCGGCCGTGGTGCTCGGTGACGGCTCCGCCTCGTTCGACATGCTGCGCTACCTCACGTCGCGGCTGCCCGCCATGGTCGCCCCGAAGTGGCTCGACAACCGCATCCAGCCCATCGCCGTCGACGACGTGACGACCCTGCTGGCCGGCGCCGGTGAGCTGCCGGCAGAGGTCAACCGCACCTTCGACATCGGCGCCGACGAGGTGCTGACCTATCGCCAGATGATCCAGCGGTTCTCCAAGGTCACCGGCAAGCGCGCGCCCCTCATGATGACGGTGCCGGTGCTCACCCCGCGCCTCGCCAGCCACTGGGTCGGGCTCGTCACGCCGATCTCGCCCGGCCTGGCCAAGCCGCTCGTCGGCAGCCTCGTGCACGAGGTCGTCGTCAAGGAGAACGACCTGCTGCAGTACGTGCCGCACGAGGGGAAGTTCACCTCGTTCGACGACGCGGTGGCCGAGGCGATGACCGGTGCCACCCCCGACACCCTGCCGCGCAACCTGCTCTACGCCGGGGCTGCCGTCGCCGCCTGCGCCGTGGTGGGTTCGCTGGCGACCAAGCCCGGCTCGAACTGGTACAGGGGCCTCGACCTGCCCGACTGGCAGCCTCCCGCCATCGCCTTCCCGGTGGTGTGGACGGCGCTCTACGCCGACCTGGCAGTCAGCACGGCCGCCACCCTCACCTCACTCGACCGTGACGACTCTCCCGACAAGCGGTCTGCGTACGTTCGAGCGGTCGGTGGCAACCTGGTGCTCAACGCCGCCTGGAGCTGGCTGTTCTGGCGCTCCAAGCGGCCCGCGCTCGCCACCCTCGAGTGCGCCGCGCTCACCCTCAGCTCGATCGACCTGGCCCGCCGTTCGGCGAAGCGGGAACCACTGGCCGGGGCGGCCCTGGTGCCCTACGCGGCGTGGTGCGGGTTTGCCACCGTGCTCTCGGGAGCCATCGCGCGCCGCAACCCCCGACGCAGATGAGGGGCTGCGGCCACGGTGCCCTGATGCCGGCCGCCCCTGTCTCGTCGACGGAGCGAAGGCCCGTCCACGGCTTAAGCGGTTCTTAAGCGCTGTCGCCCACTCTGGGCTCACCCGGTCAGACAACAGGTCCGATCAGTCCAGAGGAGCACCTCATGTCGCACTCCGCCGCCACCGTCGTTCGCCAGGGCTCCATCGAGGACGATGCCGACCTCAGCACCGGCATCAGCTCGCCGAACTGTCGCACACGCGGCCTCAAGCGACTCGCCACCGGTCTCCTCCTGTCCATTCTGGCGCCCCTCGGGGTCGGCATGGCCACGGCCGCACCCGCCCAGGCCGCCAGCTACGTCGAGGGCTGCTTCCGGTCCCTCACGCCCGGCATGGGTTTCGCAGGTACCCCCGTGCATCTTCAGTACTGGAACGGCAGCCAGTGGGTCATCACCTGGACCGGCAAGCTCAACAGCAACAGCTGCACCGGAGTCAGCATCGTGTCCCGTACCGGGTCTGATGGAGGCTCTCATTCCACGAAAGGATGAGAGTCATGGCAGCACCGAGGACGTACCCGGAGGAGCTTCGGGAGCGAGCGATCAGGTTGGCCGTCGAGCTGCGGCGTGACCCCACCACGAGGCCCGGGGCGCTCAAGCGTGTCGGTGACCAGCTGGGGATCAACTCAGAGACGTTGCGCAACTGGGTCCAGCAGGCCGAGGTCGACCAGGGCCACAGGCCGGGCGTCACGACCGAGGACGCGAAGCGGATCACGGAGCTCGAGCGGGAGGTCAAGGAGCTGCGTCGGGCGAACGAGATCCTGCGGACGGCGTCGGCGTTTTTCGCCGCGGCGGAGCTCGACCGCCGACTGAAGTGATCGTCGCCTACATCGACG
>JBBSTU010000104.1:0-13533 GCA_038235595.1 Actinomycetales bacterium
TCGCAGCAAGCAGGCAGGTGGCCGCCTGCGCCGCGCAGTCGCGTGCGCTCACCGACGACGACGGCTACTTCGCCAAGGTCGTCGCCGACGCGACGGTGGGCGGCGCCCCCATCGACGGACAGCTGCGCGACCGGTTGGCGCAGGCCGCCGAGGCCGCGTCATCGGCCTACGGGGAGGTCGCCGACTTCCTCGAGAGCGAGCTGCTGCCCCATGCTCCTGCCGAAGACGCCTGCGGCCGCAGCCGCTACGAGCTTGAGTCGCGCTACTTCCTCGGCGCCGCGGTCGACCTCGAAGAGACCTACCGCTGGGGTCAGCAGGAGGTGGCCGACCTGCGCGCGCAGATGGAGCAGATCGCCGACGGCCTGGAGACCGGAGCCTCGGTCGAGCGCGGCGTCGAGATCCTGAACGCCGACGAGACCTACCAGCTGCACGGCACCGACGCGCTCAGGGCCTGGATGCAGGAACGCGCCGACGAGGTCATCAGCAACCTGGCCGACGTGCACTTCGACATCCCCGACCCCGTGCGCACCATCGAGTGCATGATCGCCCCGACCCAGACGGGCGGCATCTACTACACCGGCCCCAGCGACGACTTCAGCCGCCCCGGGCGGATGTGGTGGTCGGTGCCCAAGGGCAACACCGAGTTCGGCACGTGGAACGAGCTGACCACCGTCTACCACGAAGGGGTCCCGGGCCATCACCTCCAGGTCGCACAGACCGTCTACCGCTCTGGTCTGCTGAACAAGTGGCGCCGGCTCGAGGCCTGGACCTCCGGGCACGGCGAAGGCTGGGCTCTCTACGCCGAACGGCTGATGGCCGAGCTCGGCTACATGGACGACCCCGGCAACCGGATGGGCTGGTTGGGCGGCCAGTCGCTGCGCGCGGCACGCGTGGTCATCGACATCGGCGTGCACTGCGGCTTCGATGCGCCCGACGAGGTCGGCGCCGGCCCGTGGACCTACGACAAGGCCTGGACCTACCTGACGCGCTACGGGTTCATGGACGAGAAGGTGCTGCACTTCGAGCTCGACCGCTACCTCGGCTGGCCAGGACAGGCCCCCAGCTACAAGATCGGCGAGCGCCTCTGGCTCTCGTTACGCGACGAGGTCAAACAGCGCGAGGGAGACTCCTTCGACCTCAAGGCCTTCCACCGTCGAGCCCTCGACATCGGTGGGGTCGGCCTCGACACCCTGCGTGACGCCGTGCTGGGCGAGATCTGACGGTGGTCGACCAGCCGGCATCCGTTCGGCTCGTGCTCGCCTCGGCGTCGCCGGCTCGCCTGGAGACGCTGCGTCGGGCAGGGGTCGAGCCGACCGTCGTCGTCAGCACCGTCGACGAGGACCTCGCGGTCGCCGCGGCGAGGAGTCGGTCCGGCCGGCTCGAGCCGGTCGACGTGGCCCTGCTGCTCGCCCGCGCCAAGGCCGAGAACGTGGCCGGCCGGGGTGAGCAGGCAGCCCTGGTGCTCGGCTGCGACTCCGTGCTCGAGATCGACGGTGAGGTGCACGGCAAGCCGGGTACGGTCGCCGAGGCCACCCGACGCTGGCGCCGGATGCGCGGCCGCTCCGGTGTGCTGCACACCGGGCACTGGCTCGTCGACGACCGTCCGGACGGCAGCGGCGCCACCCTCGGGGCGACGGCCTCGACCACCGTGCGTTTCGCGCAGGTCAGCGACGCCGAGATCGACGCCTACGTCGCCACCGGCGAACCCCTGCTCGTGGCCGGCGGGTTCACCATCGACGGGCTCGGTGGGCCGTTCGTCACCGGGATCGAGGGCGACCACCACAACGTGGTCGGCCTGTCGCTCCCGCTGCTGCGCGACCTGCTGGGGCAGGTCGAGGTGGCGTGGTTCGACGTCGCTCAGGGGTAGAGGTCGTCGCCGAGCGTCTCGATGATGAGATAGTGCTGCGTCCACCACCACATCTGCGCCGCGCCGAGCACGAGGATGCCGCCGAGCAGCCAGTAGCGGTAGCGGTCCCACCAGCGCAGCCGCAGCACCCAGGCGATGATGAGGGTCATCGGGAACGCGAGCAGGGCGTAGCGCACCCGGCTCGCCGTCGGGCTGGTCACGAGCAGGATGTAGGCGGGGTAGGCGCCGGCCCAGGCCCAGATCTCCGGCCCCCACCGCCACGAGTGCTTCGAGAGCATCCACCAGGCGAAGGCCGCGACGCCGGCCACGCCCAGCACCTGGGCGCTCACCCCGGCGTACTCGTCGAGCAGGCCCCACCACAGCCCGAGCTTGATCTCGGTCTCGATGTTCCAGGCCTGCATGGTGCGGTTGTACGCATCGGGGGTGTTCGTGGCGATCGACACGATGGTCGGCCACAGGAACGTCAGGGCGGCGGCGAAGCCGGTGAGGGCCGCCATCCCCCACCGCCACCGCACCGGGCGCAGACCTTCGTCGCCCTGACGCCAGCGCACGATGGCATGCGTCACGATGACCGGGGCCATGACGATGACGACGTTGCGGGTCAGCGACAGCACCACCAGGGCCACCGCCACCCACCAGTAGTGACGGGCCCGCAGCAGCAGCAGCAGCGAGACGACGAGCAGCAGAGCGGTCGACTCCGTGTAGGAGGCGCTGAAGATCGAGGAGGCGATGAAGAAGCACGTCGCGGTGACGGCGACGATGGCCTCCCAGCGGCCCACCGCCCGGTCGACGAGGCGGAAGAGCAGGTACATGGCGGGGAAGCCGATGACCGTCGAGAGCACGGGCGCGACCACGACGAAGGGCAGACCGGTCAGCGACATGATCGCGCCCACGCTGAGCGGGAACACCGGGAAGAAGGCCCAGGGGCTCATATCGACCTCGCCCGATGGCAGGGTCGGCAGCACGGCGGGGTAGCCGTTCTCGGCGATGATGCGGTACCACTGGCCGTCCCAGTTGGTCATCGCCGTGAGGTAGCCCGGGTCAGCCGGGGTCGGGTAGGCGATCCGGATGGAGTCGAGCCCCATCGGGAGCGCCATCTGGTTCTTCGCCAGCACGATTACGGCCACGAACACATAGAGGCGCGAGACGGCATACATGCCGACCGGGAACCAGAACGCGAACTGGCGGTAGAACGGGGTACGGGTCTCTGCCGCCCGGTCGGGATGCTCCAGTCGGTGACCGAGGCGCGAGTCAGACCGGCGGGACGGCCCGGCGTCGGTCGCTGAAGTGACGGTCACGCCGGGAAGCATAGGCCAGACGGCGGAGCAGGTCAGAACGCAGTTCGTCAGCCTCGATGATGGAGTCGAGCACCAGGTCAGCGGCCAGGCGCTCGATGTCGACGTCCTGCTCGTACTCGGCTCGACGCTCGGCGACGAACCCGTCGCGGGCCGAGGGCCCGTCGGCCTGCTCGATCTCGGCGATCTTGTTGGCGTACACGGCGTTGACGGCAGCCTCGGGACCCATCACCGCGATCCGGGCCGTGGGCAAAGCAATGGTGGCGTCGGGGCCGAAGCCCGGGCCACCCATGGCGTAGAGGCCCGCCCCGTAGGCCTTGCGCACGATGACGCAGAACTGCGGCACCGTGGCCGAGGCGACGGCACTGACCATCTTGGCGCCGTGCCGGATGATCCCACCCCGCTCCACCTCGGAGCCGATCATGAACCCCGGCACGTCGGCGAGGTAGACGAGCGGAATGTTGAAGGCGTCGCAGAGCCAGATGAATCGGGCCGCTTTGTCGGCACTGTCGGTGAACAGCACGCCGCCCTTGACCATCGAGTTGTTGGCCACGATGCCGACACTCGCACCGTTCATCCGGCCGAAACCGATGACGAGCTCGCCGGCCCACAGCGGCTTCAGCTCGAAGAACGAGTCGTCGTCGACCAGGCCGTCGATGACCTCGTGCACGTCGAACGGCACCGACTCACGCTCGGGCACCGTGGAGCGGGTGAGGGCCGCGGACGGCTCCTCGGCGCCGTAGACGGGCGGGTGGTCTCGCCAGCAGCCCGGAACGTAGGAGAAGTAGAGCTTGGCGAGCTCGATCGCCTCGGCGTCGTCGTGCGCGAGCAGGTCACCCACCCCGGAGACGGTGCAGTGCATGCGGGCACCGCCCATCTCTTCGAGCGACACCTTCTCGCCGACGACCATCTCGGCCATCCGCGGGCTGCCGAGATACATGGAGGCATTGCCCTCGACCATGATGATGAGGTCGCAGAAGCTGGGGATGTAGGCGCCACCCGCGGCGCTCGGGCCGAAGAGCGCACAGATCTGCGGCACCTTGCCTGACAACGCGACCTGGTTGTGGAAGATCCGCCCGGCCCCGCGCCGGCCGGGGAACATCTCCACCTGGTCGGTGATCCGAGCCCCGGCCGAGTCGACGAACCAGAAGACGGGCAGCTCTTCACGCAGTGCCATCTCGGTGGCTCGCACGATCTTCTCGACGGTGCGGGCCCCCCACGAACCTGCTTTGACGGTCGGGTCGTTCGCGATCACGATGGCCGGTCGCCCCTCGACGGTGCCTCGGCCGGTGACGACCCCGTCGGCGGGCAGGCCAGGAGCCAGCGCGTTGGCGTAGCGGCCGTCTTCGACGAAGGACCCCTCGTCGAAGAGCAACGCGATGCGGTCGCGCACGTAGATCTTGCCCTGCCGGTCGAGCTTGGCCTGGGCCTTCTGGGGTGCGCTGTCGGACGCTCGGTAGGCCGTCGCGAGGCGTTCGCGCACGTCGGTGACCCTGGGGTCACCGCTCTGGCCGGTTCTCGGGTGGCTCATGCCGGCAGTCCCAGCCCGCGGGAGATGACCATGCGCTGGATCTCCGAGGTACCCTCCCCGATCTCGAGGATCTTCGCGTCGCGGTAGAAGCGGGCCACGGGATACTCCTCCATGAAGCCGTTCCCGCCGAACACCTGGGTCGCGATCCGTGTCGCCGCGACGGCAGCCTCGGTCGAGTACAGCTTGGCCACCGCGGCGGCCTGCTTGACCTCACCGACGGAGCGCCGGCCTGCCTGCTGCTCGTCCTTGAGCCAGGCCGCCTTGTAGGTGAGGGCCCGGGAGGCCTCGACCATCACCTCGACGTCGGCGAGCTGGAACGAGACTCCCTGGTTGGCGCCGATGGGTCGCCCGAACGCCATGCGGGTCTTGGCGTGGTCGGTCGCCAGCTCAAGACACGCACGAGCGCACCCCAGGGCGAGGGCGGAGATGGCGATGCGGCCGTCGTCGAGAGTCTTGAGGAACTGCTTGAAGCCCTGACCGGGCTCCCCGAGCAGGTTCCCGGCGGGGACACGACAGTTGTCGAACGACAGGCCATGCGTGTCGGAGACGTGCCAACCGAGCTTGTGGTAAGCGGGCTCGACGGTGAGCCCCGGTGTGCCGGCCGGAATGAGGATGGCGGACAGCTGCGGCGAGCCGTCGGGGTTCGTTCCCGTTCGGGCGGTGACGGTTACGACCGAGGTGATCTCGGTGCCCGAGTTGGTGATGAAGGCTTTGGAGCCGTTGACGACCCACTCGTCGCCCTCGAGAGTGGCTCGGGTGCGTGAGGCGGCGGCGTCCGACCCACCGTCGGGCTCGGTCAGGCCGAAACCGGCCAAGGCGCGGCCGGCGACCAGGTCGGGAAGGAAGCGCTGCTTCTGTTCGTCGTTGCCGTAGGTGAGGATCGGGTTGATGCCGAGGCCGACGCCGGCAGACAGGGTGATCCCGATCGACTGGTCGACCCGGCCCAGCTCCTCGATCGCCACGCAGAGACTGGTGAAGTCGGAGCCGCCCTCCCCCGCGGTGCCGCCGAACTCCTCCGGCACGACGAGGCCGAAGAGGCCGAGGTCGCCCATCTTGGGCACGAGGTCGGTGGGGAAGTATGCGGCGGCGTCCCACTTCGCGATGTTCGGAGCCACCTCCCGCTCGGCGAAGTCGCGCACCAGCGTGCGGAGGTCTTCGTGGTCCTGGCTGAGCTCGAACATGGTTTCCTCGAATCGTGTCGCTGCGCTTGTGGCGCCTACTTGACGTTTACGTAAAGGTAAAGCACGATCGGGAGCATGACAAGTTCGTCCACGGATGCCGCTGACCGCGAGGGCGCGTGGAGCATCGCCCAGGTGGCCGGCACGTTCGGCGTGACCCACCGCACCGTGCGCCACTACGAGGACCTGGGCCTGATCGCTCCCGAGCGTCGGGGCACCCAACGGCTCTACCACCGCCGCGACCGCACCCGGCTCGGTCTGATCCTGCGCGGCAAGCGGCTTGGCTTCCCGCTGGAGGAGATCCGCACGATCATCGACCTCTTCGACGCACCGCGCGGGCGTCGCACCCAGCTCGAGTACGTGCTCGGTCAGGTGGAGGCTCGCCGTCACGACCTCGAGCAGCGAAGGCGTGACGTTCAGGACACGATCGAGGAGCTCGGTGAGTTCGAGCGGCGCTGTCGGGCCGACCTCGCCCGGGTCTCACTGGCATCGACGTCGTCGAGCGCGAACACCTGAACGAGCAGAGCGGTCCGCGTGACACGATGGGTGCATGAGCGAAACCGACCCCAAGATCGAGGCCTACGCCCACCCGAACCGGCTGGTGACGACCGACTGGCTCGCCGAGCAGATCGAGGCCGGCCACGTCGGCGGACCCGACGGGATCGCGCTGCTCGAGTCTGACGAGGACGTGCTGCTCTACTCCACCGGGCACATCCCCGGAGCGCTCAAGGTCGACTGGCACGTCGACCTCAACGACCCCGTGTCGCGCGACTACGTCGACGGCGCCGGCTTCGCCGAGGTGCTCGGTGCCCGCGGAATCTCGCGTGAGACGACCGTGGTGATCTACGGAGACAAGAGCAACTGGTGGGCGGCCTACGCACTCTGGGTCTTCAGCCTCTTCGGTCACGAGGACGTCAGGCTGCTCGACGGTGGCCGGGCGAAGTGGGTGGCCGAAGGGCGCGAGATGACCCGCGACGTGCCGGCCACGACCGCAGTCGACTACCCCGTGGCCCAACGCGACGACGCGCCGATCCGGGCCTTCAAGGACGAGGTCCTGGCCCACCTGGGTCAGCCCCTCGTCGACGTGCGCTCGCCCGGGGAGTTCTCCGGCGAGCTGCTGCACATGCCCGACTACCCGCAGGAGGGTGCCATGCGAGGGGGGCACATCCCCGGCGCCAAGTCGGTCCCCTGGGCGCGGGCCGCGAACGACGACGGCACCTTCAAGTCGCGTTCCGACCTCGAGGCGATCTACCTGACTGAACAGGGCTTGACCCCTACCGACGACGTGGTGGCCTACTGCCGCATCGGGGAGCGCTCGTCGCACACCTGGTTCGTGCTGACCCACCTGCTCGGCTTCGAGAAGGTACGCAACTACGACGGATCGTGGACCGAGTGGGGCAACGCCGTGCGCGTGCCGATCGAGAAGTGAGGCGCGCGTGAGCGCCTCCCCCCCAGCCCCTGTTCCGCTGCCCTCCGCCTTGGCCGAGATCGCCGCCGACTTCACCTCCGCGAGCAACGACCTGAAGCTGCAGCTGCTGCTCGAGTTCAGCGATGAGCTGCCGCCGATGCCCGAGCGGTACGCCGGCGACCTCAGCCGGCTCGAACGTGTCGACGAGTGTCAGTCGCCGCTCTTCCTCACGGTCGAGGTCGGCGAGGGTGCGTCGCTCGATGCCCGCGTCGTCAACCTTTTCTTCGACGCCCCGCCCGAGGCGCCCACCACGCGCGGGTTCGCCGGCATCCTGCACGAAGGTCTCGACGGGCTCTCGGCCGCTGAGGTGCTGGCCGTGCCCGACGACGCCCCGATGCGGTTCGGGCTCGCGGCGGCGGTATCCCCCCTGCGCCTGCGCGGCATGGTGGCGATGCTCGCCCGGATCAAGCGCCAGGTACGCGCGAAGACCGCCGTCTGATGCCACCGGTCTCACTCAGCCCGCTACGTCACTGACCCACCCCACGCATCAGTGACGTAAGAGCCCAACCCCCACCAGGCCCCCCGCTCCTACGTCAGTGACCCGCCCCACGCATCACTGACGTAGTGGATGTCCGCGTTGCCTGTCCGCCCGGGGCCTGTCGGACCTTCCTGCCAGAGTGACTCCATGGCAGAGCAGCCGTGCAGTCCGGAAGATCTCACCTCGCTCGTGGCGCGGTACGTCGTGCGAGCGAGACGACGAGCCGATCTCAGCCAGCGCGAGCTGGCGCAGCTGATCGGCGTCTCCCAGTCGACGATCTGTCGCGTCGAGACCGGTGAATCGCCGGTCGAGGCGTCCACCTTCGTGCGTATCCTGGCGATCGCGGGGCTCTGCCTGAGGGTCACTGACGCGTCGGGAGCCGCAGTGAAACCGGTCTCGGCTGACACCGTGCGCGACAACGCGGGGCGCCGCTTTCCGGCCCACCTCGACGTCGGCCCTCCTGACGTGCTCACCCAGGAAAGGCTCCACAGCCCGCGCTACGACCGAGAGCAGCCGACCGCCGCCTACCACCTGCGTGGTCACCGTGACCGCATCCGTGCGCTCGCGCCGGACGCCAAGCGCGAGGCCCTGGCCATCGGACGGCCCGACGCGACCACAGACCACCCCACGACCACCGACCTGCAGCAGCGACGACGTCTCATGCGCGGACGTCAACCGCGGGTCGACCCGGTGCCGGTGCCGCTCGTCGACTGCGCGTGCCTCCTGGAGTGCGAGGAGGTCGGCCCCTGCCTCGGACCGTGCCCGTGCCAGTGCGAACCGCTGAGCTGGCAGCGGCATCCGGTCTACCTGCCCGGAGCCGGCTGACGGGGCGTCATCCGATGCGGGTGCGCACCTCGTACAGCTCAGGGAAGAAGGTCAGGTCGAGCGCGCGCCGCAGGAAGTCGACGCCGCTCGAACCTCCCGTTCCCACCTTGTGGCCGATGGTGCGGTGCACGACCTGAAGGTGCCGGAAGCGCCACTGCTGGAAGTTGTCCTCCACGTCGACCAGCTCTTCGCAGGCCTCGTAGACGCCCCAGTGCTGGGCGGGCTGCGCGTACACACCGGCGAAGACGTCGACGAGGCCGTCGACGGCTCGGTAGGGCTGGGCCCAGTCACGCTCGAGAGCCTGTGCGGGCACGGCGTACCCGCGCCGCGAGAGGTAGGCGATGAACTCGTCGTAGAGGCTGGGCTCGACCAGCAGCTGCTGCAGCTCGCCTCGAGCTTGTTCGTCGTGGGTGAACACGTCGACCATGTCGGCGTTCTTGTTCCCGAGGAGAAACTCGACCTCGCGGTACTGCGCTGACTGAAACCCCGAGCTCGCGGCGAGGAAGGGCCGGATCTGCGCGTACTCGCTCGGTGTCAGGGTGGCCAGCACCGACCACTGGTCGGTGAGGCTGTGCTGGATGTGCTTGATGCGGGCCAGCCGCTTCAACGCCGGGCCCAGCTCGTCGTTGGCCAGCAGGCTCCGGGCCGAGCGAAGCTCATGGATGAGCAGCTTCAGCCAGAGCTCAGACGTCTGGTGCTGGATGATGAAGAGCAGCTCGTCGTGCTGCGGTGGGTTGCTGCGGGGGTGTTGTGCGCTCAGCAGCAGGTCGAGCTGGAGGTAGTCCCCGTAGGACATCTTGCGCGTGAAGTCGCGTTCGATGCCCTCCTCAAGGTCGCGGCGGCTACGGTGCTCGTCACTGTCCATGACGCGATCCTAGGCGCGGGAGCCAGTCCGTCGGCCGCGTCGGTCAGCGATCCCGAGTCTGCAGGGCCACCAGGTGCGACACGACGCCGGGAACCCAGCCGCGTTCACGGCGCATCCAGCGGGCGCTGACAATGTTGTGCGGCACGATCACCGTCTCGGCTCGCGCCGCCACCAGTCCGAGGTCGGTGCCGAACACGTCGGTCACCACGGCCCACTGGCGGGCACTGTGGCGGGCCAGGTGCTCTCCCATGGCCACGCCGAACAGCTCGACGAGGTCACCGGAGTCGACCGAGCCCGGGTCGGCCTGCCAGCCCGCGAACGCAGTGTCGTAGGCGGCGCCGATGGAGTGGAGGTCGTCGACGTCGACGCCCAGCTCAGCCAACCGACCGGATGCCGCCTCGATGCGAGCCCGCTCGGCTGGTTCGAGTGGCCGCGACACCGGCCGGCCCGTATGCCCCTCGGCGACGAGAGAGTCATCACCCTCCACAGACATGACGTCCGGGGGTGGTTCGGAGTCGTCCTTGCCCTTCTTCGAGAACCAGGCCATGACCGAAAGGTTATCGGCTCAGGCCCAGAACTGGTCGGAGTCGGGCCCGGTGCGCCGACCTCGATCCAGAGACCCGAGCGCCTCGTGGTCACCGGCAGCCAGCTGGAAGCCGAAGATGTCGAAGTTGTCGCTGATCCTCGACGGCGTCACCGACCGGGTCAGCACCACGTTGCCGAGCTCGAGGTGCCATCGCAGCACCACCTGAGCCGGACTCACGCCGTGCGAGACGGCGATCTGCGTCACCACCGGGTCATCGAGCAGACCCGCGCGAACGGCGAGCGGGCTCCAGGCCTCGGTGACGATGTCGTGCTCGGCGTGGAAGGCGCGCAGCTCGCGCTGTTGCAGGTAGGGGCTCAGCTCGATCTGGTTGATCGAGGGCAGCACGCCGGTCTCGTCGAGAAGTCTCTGCAGGTGCGCCGGCTGGAAGTTGCAGACTCCGACCGAGCGCACCCGCCCCTCCCGGTGCAGCTCGAGCATGGTCGTCCAGGCCTGCACGAAGGTGTCCTGCTCCGGCGCCGGCCAGTGAATGAGATAGAGGTCGAGCACCTCGACGCCGAGCCGCCTGACGGACGACTCGAAAGCGTCCCGAGCGTTCGTGTGGTCGTCGTTCCAGAGCTTGGTGGTCACGAACAGGTCGTCGCGGGCCACGTCGGTGGCGGCCAGCACGCGCCCGACCCCACCCTCGTTGCCGTAGATCCGGGCCGTGTCGACGTGCCGGTAACCCACCTCGAGGGCGCGAGTCAGCGCCGGCCCGACCTCGGGGTCAGGAACCTCCCAGACCCCGAAGCCCAGCTGCGGCACGCGCAGGCCGGGCTCGGAGGCGTGCCCGAGCGAGAAGGACGGGGGACGATCGGGCGTGGTCGAGGTCATGCTCCAACGCTATCCACCTGACGCTAGGCTCCGATCCATGGCACCCATCAGCAAGGTTCTGATCGCCAACCGCGGCGAGATCGCGGTGCGTATCGCTCGCGCCTGCCGCGACAGCGCCATCGCCTCGGTCGCCGTCTACGCCGAACCCGACCGTGACGCCCTGCACGTCAAGGTCGCCGACGAGGCCTACGCCCTGGGCGGCTCCACTCCGGGCGACAGCTACCTGCTCGCCGACAAGCTCATCGAGGTGGCGGTCAGGGCAGGCGCCGACGCGGTACACCCCGGCTACGGCTTCCTCGCCGAGAACGCCGCGTTCGCCCAGGCCGTCATCGACGCCGGCCTCATTTGGATCGGGCCCGGTCCGGTCGCCATCGACACCCTCGGCGACAAGGTCAAGGCGCGCCACATCGCTCTCAAGGCCGGCGCACCGCTGGTGCCCGGAACGGCCAACCCGGTCGAGGGCCCCGACGAGGTCATCGCCTTCGCCGAGGAGCACGGGCTGCCGGTGGCGATTAAGGCGGCGTACGGAGGTGGCGGCCGCGGCCTCAAGGTCGCCCGCTCCATGGAGGAGATTCCCGAGCTGTTCGAGTCGGCCGTGCGAGAGGCGGTCTCCGCCTTCGGCCGCGGCGAGTGTTTCGTCGAACGGTTCCTCGACCACCCGCGCCACGTCGAGACCCAGTGCCTGGCCGACGAGCACGGAAACGTCGTGGTCGTCTCGACGCGCGACTGTTCGTTGCAGCGCCGCAACCAGAAGCTCGTCGAGGAGGCCCCGGCGCCGTTCCTCACCGACGAGCAGCACACCGAGCTGCTCCGAGCCAGCAAGGCCATCCTGAAGGAGGCCGGCTACGTCAGCGCCGGCACCTGCGAGTTCCTCATCGGCCCGGCCGGTGACATCAGCTTCCTGGAGGTCAACACCCGGCTCCAGGTCGAGCATCCCGTGAGCGAGGAGGTCACCGGGATCGACCTCGTGCGAGAGCAGTTCCGCATCGCGAACGGCGAGGCGCTCAACTTCGGCGACCCGGTGCCGCATGCCCACTCCATCGAGTTCCGCATCAACGGTGAGGATGCCGGCCGCGGCTTCCTCCCGGCGCCGGGCACGGTCACGACCTACCGCCCACCCTCGGGGCCGGGCGTGCGTGTCGACTCCGGCGTCGTCGAGGGTGACGTCATCGCCGGGGCCTTCGACTCGATGCTGGCCAAGCTCATCGTCACCGGCCGCACCCGCCAGGAGGCGATCGAACGGTCACGGCGGGCCCTGTCCGAGTTCGAGGTCGACGGCATGCCGACGGTGCTGCCGTTCCACCGAGCGGTCGTCAGCGACCCGGCGTTCGCGCCGGACGGCGACGCTCCCTTCACGATTCATACCCGCTGGATCGAGACCGAGTTCGACAACACCATCGAGCCGTACGCCGGCCAGTCCGGACCCGAAGACGAGCACGGCGCGGCCCGGCGGGTGGTGGTCGTGGAGGTCGACGGCAAGCGCCTGGAGGTCAGCCTCCCCGACGACCTGGCCCTGAGTGGGCCTGCCGCCGGCCACGGCGCTCGGAAGAAGGCACCCAAGCGAGGCTCGGGCAGCAGAGGGGGGGCGGCGGCATCCGGCGACTCCCTCACAGCCCCTATGCAGGGCACGATCGTCAAGGTGGCCGTCGAGGAGGGCGCCACCGTGGCCGCCGGCGATCTCGTCGTCGTGCTCGAGGCCATGAAGATGGAGCAGCCGATCAACGCCCACAAGGCCGGCATCGTCACCGGGCTCTCCGCGACCGTGGGAGCCACGGTCACGTCGGGAACCGTGCTCGCCGAGATCAGCGACGCGCCGGACCAGCCGAGCCAGCCCGGCCAGCCGAGCCTCTGACACACTTCAGCAGTGTTCATCACTCTCATCACCGAGACCGGGCCAGGTCATGGTTTCCCCGTTCAGGGGCTGATCACCCTGCTGGTGGCGGCGGTCATCTTCTACCCGGTCCAGAAGAAGGTCCGCGAAGTGGCCCGGCGTCGCCGCCGCGAACGTTGGGCGCAGGAGGGGTTGCTGACTCAGGAGGAGCTGCACGGCGACGAAGAGCTCGCCCACGGCCAGCCGGGGCCGGACTCTCCCGCCGTCGCCAACCCGACCCAGCCGCCGCGGGCGACCCCGGGTGAGGACCGGCCGGTCTGATCGGCTACTCGGACTGGTGCAGCTGGCGAGCCGCCTCGGCGATCGAGCCCGAGAGCGACGGATACACCGTGATGGTGCTCGCCACCTGGTCGACGCTCAGCCGGTGCTGCACCGCCAGCGCCACCGGGAAGATCAGCTCAGAGGCCTTGGGCGCGACCACGACGCCGCCCAGCACCGTGCCGAAGTCCCTGCGGCAGAAGAGCTTGACGAAGCCGTCGGTGATGCCCTGCATCTTGGCGCGCGGGTTGCGGGCCAGGGGCAGCATGATCGACTCCACCTCGGGCGACTCGTCGGCCGCGATCTGGCCCAGCCCGACCGTGGCGATCTCCGGTTCGGTGAAGATGTTGGCCGCCACGCCGGTGACGTTGAGCGGCGCCACGGCGTCGCCGAGGGCGTGCCACATCGCGATCCGGCCTTGCATCGCGGCCACCGAGGCCAACGGCAGCACGCCGGTGCA
>JBBSTU010000105.1:0-13413 GCA_038235595.1 Actinomycetales bacterium
GGCAGCCGAACGGCTCCGGAGATGGTCACCAGTCGGGTGCCCGGGTCGTCGGGCACGCCGCGCGAGCGGAACCAGGTGGCGCCGAAGCGGGCGATCAGCGCCAGGTGGGCCAGCGTTTCCACGTTGAGCACGATCGTCGGCCGGCCGCTGATGCCGTGGGTCGTCAGTGGCCCGGTGAGCGTGACCGGCAACGCCGGGCGGCCCTCCACGGCGGCGGCGACTGAGGTCTCCTGGCCGGTGACGAACCCGTCAGGCACGGCATGGAGTCGCACCCGACGTTCTGGCCGGCCACGCAGAGCCGGAGCGATGACCTCGTCGAGCAGGTCGGCCGGTGTGGCGAGGTGGCTGGTGCGGGTGCCGGCTATGCGGGCGGCGAGGGTCAGCCCGTCGATCACCAGGTGGGGTGAATGGTGCAGCAGGGTCCGATCCTTGCTGCTGGCCGGCTCACCCTCGGCGCCGTTGCCGATGATGACGGCGTCGCGGGATCCGGCGATCAGCGCGAGCTTGCGAGCGGTCGGGAAGTGCCCGCCGCCGCGCCCGGTCAGCCCGGAGTCTGCGATCTCGGCAAGGAGCGCCTGGGTGCTGCGCTGGGGGAGAGGACCGAGCAGGTCGATGTGCTCCGACCAGGTGGGGGTGCGGCGCCTGAGCAGGCCGGTGACCCGGGGGTCGACCTCGATGCGTTGCCCGGCCGTCACGGCAGGCCCGCCAGGTCGCGAGGAGGCGCCACCCGCTGCGGTGCGGCCGGCGGCGCGAACGTGGGGCTGGCCATCCGCCAGCCGATCGCACCGACGACCAGCAGGGCGCAGCCGGCGACGACCAGCAGCAGCCATCCGGTCTGCCCGTCGGTGCCCGTTCCGAGGGCGTGCGCGACCGCGACCGGCCAGCACAGGTAGGCCGCCCAGTGCACGGTCCGCCACCCGCGCAGCCCGATCCGATGCCGCAGCAGACTGGACAGCACCAGCACCAGGGCCAGGTCTGCAGCCAGCGTGCCCAGCCCCTGCCACAGCGGACGGTAGGTGGCCACGAAGGGCACCACCAGGTCGATCAGCCGCAGCTGGGCATAGGGGTCGAACAGCAACGTCGCCACGTGCAGCGCCAGAAAGAGCACCGCGCTGAGGCTGGCGGTGCGGTGCACGGTGGTGACCGCGAAACGCGGCAGGCCCGGCAGGTGCCGCCCCGACCGAGTGACGATCCCGAGAACGACGCTGAGCGTGAACAGCACGAGGGCACTGACACCGAACCCGCGACCGAAGTACCAGAGGGCGTTGGTCATGCCGGCCACCTGCCGAGCCGCACGACCCGCCCATCGGCGCCGACCAACCGGGCCGGCAACCCGGTGGCGGCCAGCATGGCCGGACCATCGCCGGCCCGGACCATCGCCGCGGTGGACCACGTGTTGGCGGTCACGCAGGTGTCGGCCGCCACCGACACGCTGCGCCAGACCGGCTCGATGGGTCGCAGGGTGAGCGGGTCGATGACGTGGTGCGCCCGTGCCGGCCCGATCCGCCGGCGCAGGGTGGAGGAGGTGGCGATGGCGCGGGCGTCGCCGAGGTCGACCAGGCTGGCGGGCTCGCCCGGTCTGTCCTGAACGAGCACGGTCCAGCCTTGCTCGGGCGCCCTCCCCGCGACCCGCAGGTCGCCACCGAGGCTGACGAGTACGCCGCAGCCGACGGCATCCGCGATCAGCTCGGCAGCCCGGTCGGCGGCGAAGGCCTTGCCCGTTGCGCCGAGATCGAGCAGCGTCTGCGGTGGCATCCGCAGGATGCGCTCGCCCAGGTCGAGGTCGCGCCAGGTGGTCGGTCGCACAGTGCTCACCGTCGGCTGGGCACCGAAGACCGGCACGGCCACGGGCATGTCCAGATGAGCGAGCACACTGCCGACAGTCGGGTCGACGCAGCCGCCGGATGCCGCCGCCGCCGTTAGGGCGGCGGCGACCAGCTCGTGCAGCAGCGGGCTGATCCGGTGCTCGGTGGCGGACGAACGGGCGAGCCGGCACACCTCGGAGTCAGGGCGGAACCGGCTGGCCACGACCTCGACGGCCGCCAGCCACTCACGGAGCAGAAGCGTGCACTCCGTCAGGGTGCCGGGGTCCTCGACGACGATTCGTACCGTGGTGGTCCAGATCTCCCACTCCGCCGCGGCCGGGGCCCGACGCCGTGACAGCTCAGGGGCACTCACGCTCATGATCCCGCCGAGGTGGCCAACGGTTGGCTGCTCGACGGTGGTGCTAGCTGAACCTGAGGAACGCTCGGCCGAGGGGTGGCCGGCCTTCTCGTGGCACGGTCGTCGTGGGAGTGCCGCACCGCGTGGCGGGTCGCCGGTGAGTGGGTGGCGGGTGAGTGGGTGGCGGTCGGTGACGTGACGGACGCTGGCACGGCGGCGGCGGCGGCGCGTGGTGAGGCAGCAGCCACAGCGGCCACAGCGGCCGAGCCGGCGGCGGCACCGGCCACCAGGGTCCAGGTCACGATGCGGGCACGTTGTCGGCCTCGGTTTGCTCGGTCAGCACTCATGAGGGGTCTCCGTTCTCTTGATCGTCCTCACTCTGACCGGCTGGGCTGGGCGGCCCCTCGCACTCACCTCTGTAGAGCCTCTGAAAAGCCCTTGCAGAGTAGATTCACAGGAAACGCTGAGGGTCCGGTCACCTCAGCGCGGCACGATGGGGTTCGTGACAGACCCCGCGAAGGCGCCGCTCCCCTCCGCCGCGCCCATCCCCCTGGACGCCGCGGGCGATGCGCCCGTGGTGTTGGTGGTCGACGACGAGCAGAGCCTCGCGGAGGTGCTGGCCAGCGTGCTGAGAAGAGATGGCTGGACAGCGCACACCGCGTACACCGGCTCGGATGCCGTCCGCGCAGCGCGTGACCTGCGTCCCGACGCGATCGTGCTCGACATGATGCTGCCCGACATCGACGGACTCGGGGTGCTGGCGCGGGTCAGGGCCGTCGACCCGGGGGTATCGGTGCTGTTCCTAACCGCCCGTGATGACGTCGAGCATCGCGTCGCCGGGCTGACGGCCGGGGCTGACGACTACGTGACCAAACCGTTCAGCCTGGAGGAGGTGCTGGCCCGACTGCGCGGCCTGCTGCGCCGTTCCGGTCACACCGGAGGGCAGGCAAACGCCTGCCTGGCCGTGGCCGACCTGACTCTCGACGAGGACGGCCACGAGGTGTTCCGTGGTGGCACCCGCATCACGCTGACGGCGACCGAGTTCGAGCTGCTGCGCTACCTGATCCGCAATGCGCGGCGGGTGGTGTCCAAGGCCCAGATTCTCGACAACGTCTGGAACTACGACTTCGGCGGTCGGGCCCACATCGTCGAGCTTTACATCAGCTACCTCCGCAAGAAGATCGACGCCGAACGGGAGCCACTGATTCACACGGTGCGCGGCGCCGGGTACGTGCTGCGGCCGCCTCCGTGATCTCGCCGAAGGGGCTCTCTCGACGTCGGCTCGGTCGCTCGGGCAGCCTCCGCGGCCGGCTCACCGCCGGAATGATCGGCATCCTGCTCATCGCCGGGCTGTTGGTCGGGGTGGTCAGCGAGCTGTCCCTGCGACACTTCTTGATCGCGCGGCTCGATCAACAGCTGGCCGCTGCGGGGGACCGCTATGCGGCTACCCTGCAACACCCGGACGGTGAGAAGCGGCCTCTCGGTGACCCCGATGACGTCATTCCCGGACAGTCCGCCGGCACTGTCGGGATCCGACTGGTGGAGGGTCGGATCGCCCAGGCGGTCGTCGTCGGTGCGGACGGCACCACCGACCCGATCACCCTCGACGAGTCGAGTACCGCCACACTGTCGCACATCGATCCCGGCTCCGACCCGAGCAGCGTGGACCTGCCGGGGCGCGGTGACTTCCGTATCCGTGCCGTCCGTGGCCCCGACGGCGACATCCAGGTGACCGGGCTGCCGCTGCATTCGGTCAACGAGACCTTGGTGCAGCTGCTCGTGGTCGAGGCCGCCCTCTTCGCGGCTCTCGTCGCGTTGGGCGGCACGGCAGCAGGCCTCTTCGTTCGTCGAACGCTCCGCCCGCTCGAACAGCTCTCCCACACCGCGCTCACCGTGTCGGCCCTGGCGCTGACCGGCCCTGACGAGGCGTTGCCGACCACGGCAGCAGCCACCCCCTCGGCCACCGAGGTCGACCGGGTTAGCCAGGCTCTTGACCGCATGCTCGACCGGATGCGGCAGGCGATGACCTCTCGTGACGCCACCGAAGCGCAGCTGCGACGGTTCATCGCCGACGCCAGCCACGAGCTGCGAACCCCGCTCGCCACCATCCGGGCGAACGCCGAATACGGAGCGGCCACCGAGCCGGGCGCGTTGCCCGAACAGACGACCGAGGCACTGAGCGGCATCCTCTCGGCCACCGACCGGATGGGGATGCTGGTCGCCGACCTGCTGCTGCTGGCCCGGCTCGACGCCGGCCGACCCCTGCAGAGCGCGACGGTCGACCTGACTCGGCTGGTGCTGGACACCGTCGCTGAAGCGCGTATCGCCGGGCCGGACCACCGGTGGGAGCTCGACCTGCCCGAGGACATCGTCACTGTGGACGGCGACGAGGAGCGGCTGCGTCAGGTGATCGCCAACCTGCTGACCAACGCGCGCACGCACACTCCGGCCGGGACCACGGTCACGACCGGAATCGCCCTGGAAGCAAACAGGTCCATGGTCTGGGTCTCCGACGACGGGCCCGGGGTTCCCCCCGAGCTGCGTCCCGTCCTGTTCGACCGGTTCGCCCGCGGTGACAGCTCTCGCTCGCGCGCCCACGGCAGCACCGGCCTCGGGCTGGCGATCGCTCATGGCATCGCCCGCGCCCACCACGGCAACCTGACCTTCGAACCCACCCCCACCGGCGGAGCGCGGTTTCGTCTGTTGCTGCCACGATGAGAACATCAATGCTCGAAAGCGTCCAACGCCATCCGCATCCAGGCTGTGGCCCAGGTTCACCGACGTGCCCCCAACGACCAAAAAACCAGCTGGATCGTGAAGGCCCAGCGCCGAGGGTGCCCAGCGAACCCGCCGGGTCATCGTCACGGCGGCCGGGGACCGCTTCCTGGAGCGCGGGTACGCCGGGGCTTCGCTACGAGACATACCGAACGGGCGGGCGTCGCACGGCCAACGGTTACTGCCACTCTTGGCTCCAAACCGGCGCTGCTGCGACAGATCATCGATGAGGCGTTGGCTGACGATGAACCCATCCCGGTGGCTAAGCGTCCCTGGTTCCTGCCGGTCGTGCAGGCAACCACACCTGCAGCAGTCCTGGAGACCTACGCCGATGCATGCGTGCTCATCAACGGACGCACGGCGCGGCTGTTCGAAGTGGTGCATCGCGCGTCCGGGTCATCACCTGAAATCGCGCAGCTTTGGGCCACCCTGCAGACCAACCGTCGAAATGGTGCAGGGAGGGTTGTCAGGCACGCCATGACGCGAGGGAAGATCCGCGACGACCTCGAACCCGAGCAGATCGCCGACTCTCTGTGGACGATCAACGACCCGGCAAACTACCAAGCACTCGTCCTCGACCGCGGATGGTCGGAGCCGGACTGTCGTCAATGGCTCGCCCATGTAATGCGCTCATCCGTCCTCGATGACCCAACGTACTCTGGGTAAACCGCCACGAGGACGCCTGGAACTAGGCTGGCGATATGCCGTGGATCCTCCCGCTTGAGATCAGTCACGCACCTTCGGTGGCTCGATGACCGCTCCACGACGTTCGTTCCACGACCGCATGGGGCTCCACCGGAAGGTTGAGGGCTCGCTCAGCTGGGATCGTCGTCCCTGACGGCACGAGCTCGACCTGCTCGTTGACCCGAACCGGTTCCAGCGGGCAATGCAGGCCCTCGGCCTGATGTTCTACAGCGATGGTTCGCGGCGTTCGTGGAGGGGACGCCGAATCCCCCCTCCGAACGGCAGGGCTGACACCGCCTGAGGCTCGACATTCTCCAGAACGAAGCGTTCGTGAGGCCGCCGGGAGGCTCCCGCGCGCACGGCCCGGCCCAGGGGAAGGCATGCTGGGGTCATGAAGTATCTGGAGGTGCCCGGGCTCGGGCAGGTCAGTCGCGTCGGTCTCGGCACGTGGCAGTTCGGCTCGCGCGAGTGGGGTTACGGCGACGAGTACGCCTCGGGTGGGGCCATCGACATCGTCGCGCGGGCCCGTGAGCTGGGCGTCACGCTCTTCGACACTGCCGAGGTCTACGGCTTCGGCAAGAGCGAACGCATCCTCACCGAGGCTCTCGGCTCAGACCGCAACGAGGTGGTCGTCGCCTCCAAGGTGATGCCGATCGCCCCCTTCCCCCGGGTTGTGGTGAACCGGGCGCACGGCAGCGCCCGGCGCCTCAAGCTCGCCCGGATGCCGCTCTACCAGGTGCACCAGCCGAACCCGCTCGTGCCCGACTCGGTCATCATGCGCGGGATGCGCATCCTGCTCGACGACGGCCGCATCGGCGCCGTCGGCGTCTCGAACTACTCGCTCGACCGGTGGCGCAAGGCCGACGCCGCCCTCGGCGAACCCGTGATCAGTAACCAGGTGCAGTTCTCTCTCGCTACCCCCGCTCCGCTCGATGACCTGGTGCCCTTCGCCGAGAAGGAGAACCGCATCGTCATCGCCTACAGCCCGCTTGCCCAGGGGCTGCTCGGCGGAAAGTACGACGCCGACCACCGCCCCGGTGGGGTGCGGGCCGCCAACCCGCTCTTCGGCACCGAGAACCTGCGCCGCATCGCCCCGCTGCTCGACGTGCTGCGCGAGGTGGCGGGGGCGCACGACGCGAAGCCAGCCCAGATCGCGCTGGCCTGGTTGCTCGGCCTGCCCCAGGTCGTCGTGATCCCCGGGGCCTCCAGCGTCGAGCAGCTGGAGTTCAACGCCGCCGCCGCCGACCTGAGCCTCTCCGACGAGCAGCAGTCGGCACTGACGGATGCCGCTCGCGCGTTCCATCCCGTATCGGCCGGTCGCACCCTGGTCGACTCCGTGCGGGCTCGCTTCTGAGGTCGGCACGGTGCCCAGACCGGGCGGGGTGAGACCGGGGGTGAGCGACCCGGGCTCGGTCGCCGGGAAGCTCAGCGCATGTTGCCGGTGTGACCCAGCGAGAACCGACCCGGCTGGGGCCAGACGAGTAGTCCGTGCGGGCCGGCGCGTACTCGGATGCGGTGGGTCAGCTTTCCGGTTGAGGTGTCAAAGACGTACACCTCGGAGTTGTAGCGCCCTGACAGCCAGAGCTGCTTCCCGTCAGCGGTCACCCCACCCATGTCGGGTGACCCGCCACGGGGGATCTTCCAGGTCGCCACGAGGCGCAGCGACCCGGCATCCAGCACCGCGACGCTGCCGTCGTCACGGTTGCTGACGTAGACCCGACGGGCATCGCGTGACGGATAGATGCCGTGGGCGCCCTTGCCGGTACGCACGAAACGCGAGTAGGCCATGGTGTGGGCGTCGATCACCCAGACGCCGTTGCGGAGCATGTCGGCGACGAGCAGCCATCTCCCGTCGGGGGTGAGGCGCACATCCTGTGGCATGGCCGTAGCCCCGTGGACGAGGCCGGTGGCCGGGCCGCCCATCGACCGGGCCTTCCTGGCCGGTGTCGCGCCCGGTGTGGCGATGCGGTTGAGGTCGATCATCGAGTGCACCCGGGTCGTCGAGGCGTCGACAACGGCGAGCTTGCCGCTGAACTCACAGCTCACGAGGAGAGTCGACAGGTCGGCGGAGAAGTCGGCGTGGTTGATCCCGGCGCACGGAATCGGCAGCGACCGAACGAGTTTCATCGTGTGGGCGTCGCGCACGTCGATGCGCCGGAGCCGTTCGGCCATCACCAGCGCGTAGCGACCGTCGGGGGTGAAGTAGAGGTTGTAGGGGTCTGCCACGGGAATGGTCTTCCCGGGTTTGCCCGTTCGCGGGTCGATCGGCGTCATCGAGTTGCCGGCGTCGCTGTTGACCCAGAGCCTGCGCAGATCGTGCGAGGGCACCACGTGCTCGGGCGAGCGGCCGACCGGGTAGGTCGCCACGACCCGGTAGGTCGAGGGATCGATGACCTGCACCGTGCCGGCCAGCTGGTTCGGCACGTAGACGAGCGGCTTGGCGCGGCGCGCCTCGGGCGCGAGGTCGCGGGCACCGGTGTGAGCGTAGGGGGCTTGCTCTGAGGGGGTCGGGTCGGCTGCCGCGGTGGCCCGGGTGCCCGTCGTCGTCACGGTCGGTTGCGCGGTGCTCGAAGCCCTCGTCGGCGAGGTGGCGACCAGGGTCGACGGTTCGGCTGAGCAGGCGACGAGCAGGCTGAGCGTGACGAGAGCTGCGCCCACGACCGAGAGGCGCCGGGCGTGTGGTCGCGGGCTCGTCGAGGACTCGGTCATCGGGCTCCGGTCAGCAGGTCGGTGACGGTCACTGCGGCCAGGCCCCGCTGGCGAAGACCATCGAGGATGCCGGGTAGGGCGGCGACCGTGCCCGCGTGACCCAGGTGCAGGCTGACGATGCTGCCGGCGCGAACCGCCGTCAAGGTGCGGTCGCGCACGGCGGCCGGCCCCGGATCGAGGTAGTCGCTCGGGTCGACGTCGTAGGAGATGCAGCGGTGGTACCCCGAGGCGAGGGCGGCCGAGCGGATCGTGGCGGTGCTCGACGGGGTTCCGGAGGGTCGAAACAGCAGGCCGGCGCTTCCCCGCACGGCCGCGACCGCGTCTGCCGCGCGACTCACCTCGAGATCGGCGGCTCGCCGGCTGAGGCGGCGCATCGGCTGGTGGCTCCAGGTGTGGTTGCCCAGGTCGTGACCCGCGGCGAGGATGGCTCGACCGAGCCGCGGGTTGGCCGCCAGCCACTGGCCGACGGCGAAGACGGTGAGCCGGGCCTCGTGGGCCCTGGCGATCTGCAGCACGGTTGCGGTCAGGGCGGTGGCCCCAGCCCCATGAAAGGTCAGGGCCACCCGCGCCCCCGCCGCGGGGCCCGACTGGAGGTCGGGCCCGCTCGTGCTGAGGAGGTTCGCCGCGGCGTCGGTGGAGGGCGTGCCCGCTGGGGTGTCCCGGCTCGGTTCCGTCGCCACGGTCGACGATCCGGAGCTCGGCCGGGTGCTCGCCCCGCTGCTCGGGCGGGCGCCGGAATGAGCGTTGGCGGTGGTCGCCCCGGGAGCGGTGCAGGCAGTGGTTCCGATGACCCCGAGCACGCCGGTGGCCGCGACGATGAACGTGCGGCGGGTGGCACTCCCGCCCCCGAACAGAGGCGGCCCGGCGGCGTCCGGCTGGGCCGGATCGTGTGGGGTCAGCTGCGGTTCGGGCATGGTCAGGCGGTTCCGGCTCGGTCGGTCTGCAGCTGAGCCTCCTGGTCACGCAGGCGCAACAGCCACGGGCCGAGGATCGCGATGACGATCAGCACGGTGCCACCGGCGAAGACGACCGACGCGACGACATCGGTCAGGTAGTGCGCGCCGAGGTAGAGGCGGGAGGCCCCGACGACGATGATGAACGGCACGCCGACCAGCCAGACCGTGCGGGTCCGGCGTCCGACGAGCACCAGGGTGGCCGCCACGGCGAACACGAACGCGGCGGCGAAGGCGGTGTGACCGCTGGGGTAGCTGTCGGCCTTCGTCTCGGTGACGAGGGCCTGAACGGCCGTCATCGGCGGTCGGGCCCGGTGCACCAGAACCTTGCCCAGCTCGACCGACAACCAGCCCGCGATCGTCAGTCCGGCGACGCTCACCGCGACGAACCGGCTGCGCCGCCAGGCAATGGCGCACCCGATCAGCAACAGGATCGGCGCGATGACCGGCCCGATCCCGATGTTGACGAGCCGGGCGAGCGCACTCAGCACTCCGTCACGGTGGCCGGCGATGGTGACGTCGAGGCTGAGCTCGCCGGTGCTCCGGGCCCCGATGGAGTTCACCGTGAAGCCGGCGACGAGCCCGACGACGAGCAACAGCACCCCGGTGACGAGCAGCGGCACCCGCGGGAGCCGCGCCACCACGGTCTCTGGTGGCAGCGGCATCCGGTCTGCTCGGGTGTCGGTGGAAGGGGTGGTCATCAGGGCCTCCTGGCCGTCGGGGGTCTCTGCCGCGGTCATGTTCGAGCCCGGGTCTGGGCCGTGGTCATGCCGATGGTGTCAGTGGCGGTGGTGTGAGTGGCGGTGGTGCTGTTGCCGGTGGTGCGGGTCTCGGTCGCGGTGGTGGGCGCTGGTCCCGGCCGGGCGTCGTCGACGACGAGGGCCATGGGGGTGCGTTCGGTGCCCTGACCGAGCGGGTTGTCGGCGAACATCTGCTCGTAGCGCCGAACCGGCCCCGACGCGTCGGTGCCGAGCACCTTGGCCCCCAGGTCGTTGGCGTCGATCACGACGGTGCCCCGAAAGCACGAGGCGAGCGGCGCCGGCAGCCGTTCCCTGAGGGCGGCGGAGAGGGTGGTGGCCACGGCCGCCGGGTTCTTGGGAGCGAGCTTCGCCGACATGTTGGCGGGGTAGACCGAGTACTCGGTGGGCCCGTCGATGGCGCGGATGTCGCCGCCGACCACGTTGTAGAAGACGCCTCGCCGGCCCACGAGTCGCCCGACGGCGCCCGCGGCGGCCGCGAGCAGCACCCGGGCCAGTCCGGCCTCGTTGATGGCGAGCTGCATCGTGAACGGCGATCCGAGCCCGATACCGGCCGGGGTTCGCGTGACGTGCCGGCTGAGCAGGCGGGCGCTGCGCGACACGGCGATGTCCCACACGAAGAACGAGCGCTGCTGCGTGATCGCCACGATCTTCTCCGAGATGAACAGGTACCAACCGTGCTCAGCGAGCTCAGTGCCCAGCCCGCCGCTGCCGTGCGCCCCGAGCATCCGGAGCACGTGCGTGACGACCTTGGGGGCGAGCTGGTCGGCAGCCGAGAAGCTCGAGGTGCGTACCGGATGCCGTCGAGCGGTGGTTCCGTCGGGCAGCACCAGGTCGGCCGACCTGCCGGGGTTGGAACGCAGCGTTGGCACGCGCGAGGAGGCCTCGTCCGCGGCCGCCTCGGGTTTCGGTTCCGCCGTCGTGCGCCCCGCCTCGTCGGCGGCGGCCGCCGGCCTGTCGAAGAACTCGCGCAGCCAGAGCTCGACGTTCACCATGCGCCAGAACACCATCGAGTCGAGGTCGCCGGAGCCGCTCAGCCACCGCTCGAAGGCGGTCAGCACCTCGGAGCGGTTGAAGTAGGGGCGGTTCGCGAACGACTCCGACAGGAAGACCTGGTAGATGAACTCGCGCTGCTCGTGGAACCACTCGTATTGCGGGGCGGTGAACCCGATCTTGTTGCGGCGCTTGTTGATCGACGCCGGAAGCAGGTCAGCCGTGGCCGCTCGCAGTACCAGCTTGTTCCAACCGCCACTGATGATCGCGTCGTCGGGCAGGGCGAAGACGGAACGCACCAGGTTGGGGTCGAGGAAGGGCACGCGGCCCTCGATCGAGAAGCGCATCGAGTTGCGGTCCTCGTAGCGCAGCAGGGCCGGCAGCGACCCGACGAAGAGGTCGTGCACGAGGCGCCGGCGCAGATCGGCGCCCTGAACGGCATACGCCTGCCCGGTGTGAGCGGCCACGAAGTCCGACCGGAGCAGCGCTGCCACCCCAGCGCCGGGTCGGGGCCGCAGCGAGCGCACCTTCTCACCCACGAGGTGGGCCAGCACGTCACGCGAGGCGAACAGCTCGGCCAGAGCGGCACGCCGGTCGTGCCGCATCAGGTGCCGGAGGTGAACCACCAGCTGCGGCACATAACCAGCCAGCATCTCGTCGGCGCCCTGGCCGTCGAGCATCACCGTGACGTGCTGGCTCGCCTCATCCATCACGCGGTACTGCGCGTACGGCCCGGTGGAGATCACCGGTTCCTCCTGGGTGCGCACGAAGTCGGTGAGGTCGTCGATGAACTCCGACGACGCCGGGCTTACCTTCGTGACGTTCACGGGCCGGGTGCAGGCGCCGGCCGCGTCGTCGACGTAGCGCTCCTCGTCGTTGCGGTAGCCGGTGAACACCGCCGAGAACGTGCTCTGCTGGTGACCGACCGCGGCGGTCGACGGGTCGTTCTCGCCCAGCAGGCGGTCGATCAGCACGGTGATGGCCGAGCTGTCGAGACCACCCGACAGCGACGTGCCGACCGGCACGTCCGAACGCAGGCGCAACGCGATCGCCGTCGTCAGTCGGCTCCTGAAGTCAGCGGCGACGGCCGGCCCGTACCCCTTGGTCGGCGCCGACGTGGCGGCCAGCTCGTCGGGGAGGGTGCTGAAGCGGGCCCGTTCGAGGCCGGCGGCCGACAGGGTGGCCATCTCTCCCGGTAGGAGCCGTTCGATGCCGTCGAAGAAGGTGGCGGCCCCGTCGTCGTGCACGCGGTGGCGCAGGTAGCGGTAGATCGTCGTCTCGTCGGGGGCTCGCTGGTAGAGCCCGCTGGCGAGGATCGGCTTGATCTCGCTCGAGAAGAGCCAGGCGTCACCGGCATCCGCCGTGGTACCGGCCACGCGGCACAGGTGCAGCGGCTTGATGCCGAAGTGGTCGCGGGCCAGGGTCAGCGTCTGCGTGTCGTGGTCCCAGACGGCGATCGCGAACATGCCGTTGAAGCGGTCGAAGGCCTCCGCACCCCACTCGGCGAAGGCCTGAAGCACCACCTCGGTGTCGCTCTCCGTCACGAACGTCCGGGCCAGGGCCTCGAGCTTGCCGCGAAGCTCGCGGTAGTTGTACACCTCGCCGTTGTACGACAGCGTGTACCGGCCGTCAGCCGTGGTCATCGGCTGGTGGCCACCTTCGCGGTCGATGATCGACAGGCGCTGGTGGGCCATTCCCATCGGCCCGTCGACGAACGTGCCGGAGTCGTCTGGCCCACGATGGCGCTGCGCGTCACCCATCCGCTGCAACAGAGCGTCATCGACACGGTTCGGCCCGAGGCCGAAGTATCCAGCGATCCCGCACATGTTTCGTCCCTCTCACGCCACAGACGGCCCTCACGGCCCTTGACCGGGCTTGAACCGCCATCGTGTCGCGGTGCGGCTGAGAGAACCCTGAGTCGCGTCTCAGCGCGGCTTCTCGAGCCGGTAGCCATGACCGCGCAGGGTCGTGATCGCGGGGATGGCGGATGCCGCTCGGTCGTCTGATCGTGGAGGGTGGACGTCGGCGAGGCGCCGGCGCAGGGCTGCCATCGTCACGTCGAGGGTCTTGGTCGACCCGAACCAGTTCTCGTCCCAGACCCGTGACATCAGGTCTTCGCGGCTGACCGCCTCTCCGGGGTGTCGGACCAGCGCGGCCAGCAGGTCGAACTCCTTCGGGCGCAGAGCGATCTCGTGAGCAGCGAAGCTGCATCGTCGGGCGGCGAGGTCGACCGTCAGCTCGCCGACTGTGAGCATCGTCGTCTCTGGCGGGACCGGAACCTGGGTGCGCAGGTGTGCGCGTAGGCGGGCCAGCAGCACCCGCAGGCTGAAGGGTTTGGTGAGGTAGTCATCAGCGCCGGCGTCGAGGCCGATGATCAC
>JBBSTU010000106.1:0-13362 GCA_038235595.1 Actinomycetales bacterium
CCGAACACCGCGAGCTCACGGGCGATCACGAGGCTCATCGGCAGCGCCGGCGACGCCTCCGAACCCAGCAGCAGCCCGACCTGAACGTGCCGGCCACGCGGGCGCAGACTCTCGATCGAGGCCGAGGCGACGCTCGGCGAGCCGATCGCGTCGATGCCGACGTGCGCTCCCCCACCCGTGACCTCACGGATGCCGGCCACTGCGCCGGCCAGGTCGCCAGCGTCGAAGGCGTGCTCGGCGCCGAGCTCTCTGGCGCGGTCGAGAGCGCTCGACGAGACGTCGACCGCCATGACCCGTGCACCGATGGCACGGCCGATCATCACCGCCGAGAGCCCCACGCCGCCGCAGCCGAACACCACCAGCCACTGGTCGGCCGCAAGGTTGCCGTGGGTGTGCAGGGCGCGAAAAGCGGTGGCAAAACGGCATCCCAAGGCAGCCGCGGCCGTGAACGACAAGGAGTCGGGCAACCGCACGAGGTTGGTGTCGGCGGCCGGCACCATGACGAGCTCGGCGAACGACCCCGGGCCGGTGAACCCGGGCTGGTAGCCGTCGGGGCAGACCTGGGCGTCGCCGGCCCGGCACCACTCGCAGACGCCGCAGCCGCAGGCGAACGGTGCCGTCACCCGGTCACCGAGTGCGGCACCCGTGACTCCGACCCCCACCCGGTCGACCACGCCGGCGAACTCGTGACCCGGCACGTGCGGCAGCGTCACCGGGTCATGCCCGCTCCAGGCGTGCCAGTCGGAGCGACAGACCCCGGTGGCGTGCACACGAACCAGGACGCTGCCGGGTGGGCATTCCGGCTCAGCCACGGTGCGCACCGTCGGCCGCTGCCCGTACCCGTCGTAGACCACTGCTCGCACGTCGTGCCCCCTCTTCGACCCGTTGCGCCCAGGGTGCCATGCCGCGGAGCGGTTCTGGCACGGTGCCCGTGGGCGTTCAGACCTCGCCCTCCCAGGGGTAGCCCAGGGCCAGGAACACCTGCGGAACAGCGGAGCGCTCGCCCTCGACAGTCCCCTTGAACAAGGCGGCGCCATCGCCGGCCTCGATGACGACGGTTCGACGACCGGTGCGGTAGACCACTCCGACGCGCTCACGAGGGATACGTCGCACGTCGTTGCCCTGCTTCGCGACGATGCGCTCCCGCGTGATGTCGAGGCGCCATGACTGGTCGATGACCAACAGGCCGGCGAGCGACCCGACGGCCAGCCCGATCACCGGGCGGCCCCAGGTGAGCCAGGTGGCGTCGAGCCGGGCGACCGACTGCAGCCAGGCCGGGAAGGGCAGGTCGTGCTCGGCGGCGAAGACAGCGACCAGCGGCAGCCCGACCGCGAGCAGGGCACCGACCACCGCGGCCACGAAGACGACGAAGGCCCGGTCGGTGCCCGAGTGCTCGAGTCGGCGAGAAGTCTCCATGGCCTCGAGTCTGGTCAAACCCGGCTCGACCGGCATCGGCCGAAGGGATGACAAAGCGCGACGTTGGTCGGGTCTGCGAAGGCCTTCAGTAGGTCGGTCGGTGGCTCCGGCGCGACACGCTTCGCGTCACCAGCACCGCGACCAGTGCCACCGCGACGCCGATGCCCGCGACCAGCACCCACTGACCGATCCCGGCCGCGACCGCGTCGTATGCGGCATCCGCCACCGCCCGCACTGACTCCGTGGGGGCCGACGAGCTGTCGACGGCCTTCACGACGGCGTCGACGGCGAGCGGCCGGGCCAGCGACAGCGTGGCCGCGAGCAGCGCCAGCCCGGTGCCCCAACCGAAGAGCAGCCAGGCCGTGGCGCGAAGCCGTAGCAAGGCCACCGCGACCGCGATAACGCCGAGGCCGATGGCGACCAGGGGGGCCCAGATGCCGAATCGGTCGGCGAAGCTGTAGGCGGGCCGGATGCGTTCGAGCTGGGCGCTCGACAGCACGGGCACGCCCACGGTCGGCGCGAAACTCTGCGGCACAGTGATGCCGAGGCCGGCGAGTCGCGTCTTCAGGGGGTCGAGAGGCACCGTTACGCGAAGCACCAGCCCCTTCGGGGTCGAGCCCGCTGGCTGCGCCATCGTCGACGCGAACTGCTGGTGCGCGGTGGTGACGGCGGCCGACCAGACCCGAGCGAACTGGTCACTCGCGAGCACGGTGGTGACGCCCTCGCGAACCGGGACGGCGGCCGCTGCCCGCACCCGCTCGGGCAGCGCGAGCCGACCCAGCGCGGCGTTGGTGACCGTGGCGCCGAGAGCCTGCTGCACACTGGCCGTCTTGACGACCGGGCTGACCGTGTCGACGAACGTGTCGGTGCGGGTGCCTACCGCCGACACCCAGGCGAGCATCAGGGCGACGGGTAGCAACATCGCGGACAGCGCGCCGAGCAACAGGCTGAACGGCGTGCGCGCAGAGAAGCGGTGGTCGTGGGGGTGTTCGTCCATGGTGCGCCTCTCGTCAGGTTCCGCGCAGGTCGAGCACGAGCAGAGGCTCGGCCTCCTCGTCGATGACGACGGGGATGCCCCAGTCCTGTTGGAACAGATGGCAGGCGGCGTGCTCTGGCACCTCGCCGGTCACCGGGTCGCCGTCACAGGCCGCGGCCTGCACCGACACGTGCAACGTACCCGTGGGTCCGTCTCCCACAGTGGGGATGCCGCTCGCAAGCGTGAGGGTGCGCCGAAGCCCTCGCGCCCGGCCGTCACCGTCACTCACCAGGTGCTCCGGCGTGGCCGAGACCTGCAGCATCGTCGGGTCGCCCCAGCGGTCGTCAAGCTTCTGACCGGGCGGTGGGGTGAAGGCCACCACGAGCTCGATCGGCCCGGAGGGGAGGCGGGTGGCCGGGCGCTGGGTGCGCTGCGCCAGTCCGTCGATGTGCTGGGCGTCGTCGGGCAGAGCCACCCGCGTGAGGCGGTGGGCGGCGGACTCGACAACCACCAGACGGGTCTCGCCGGTGTCGTGGTCGACCTCGACGACGGCGTCACTCGGTTCGGCCAAGCCCTGCGCGAGCGTCGTGACCACCTCGCTGACCGGGTCGTAGCGACGGATGGCTCCGTTGTAGGTGTCACTGACTGCCACCGACCCGTCGGGCAGCGCGGTCACCCCGAGCGGGTGTTGAAGCAGGGCCGCCCCGGCAGGGCCGTCGCGGTGCCCGAAGTCGAACAGGCCGGTGCCGACATGGGTCTCGACCAGCAGGTCGTCACCGACGCGCCTGACTGAGCGAAGGGCTGACGTCTCGGAGTCGGCCACCCACAGGCACAGCCCGTCGCCCGAGACGGCAAGCCCGGACGGCTGCGCGAACCAGGCGGCCTCCGCCGGGCCGTCACGCAGACCCTCGTTCGTCGTGCCGGCGAGCACGCCGACCGTGCCGGTGTCGACGGAGTCGCCCGGCACCCACTGCCACAGCTGGTGCGTGCCCGCCATCGCGATCACGACCCGACCCTCGAACCAGGCCAGGTCCCACGGTGTCGACAGCGGCTGGTCGAGCGCCGGTCCGCAGCCACCGCGTTGACGCAGCTGCTCGCTGGTTCCGGCCAGCGCGTGGATCGAGCTGTCGCCAAAGCGGATTCCCTTGAGCTGGTGGTTGACGGAGTCGGCGACGAGCAGGTCGATACCCAGGGCCTCGACCACCGGTGGTGGCGCCAGCAGCACCCCCTGGGGCTCGTTCAGCTCCCCGTTCCCGCCCCACCGCTCGAGCTCGGTCTCAAGGTCGGCGGCGAAGTGCACGACCTGGTGGTTCGCGGTGTCAGACACGATGAAGGTTCCGTCACCGAGCGCGGTGGCCTTTCCCGGAAACCGGAGGGCGTTCTCGGTCGCCGGAGGGGGAACGTAGGGACCGTCGCCTGGCTGCAGCGTCCCCTTCTCGCGGTGTTCGCGCGCAAGCTCGTCGACAAGGTTGGCCAGGCCGGGGCCGTGCCCCTCCCCTGACATCGAGGCGACGATGTAGCCCTCGGGGTCGACGACGACGAAGGTCGGCCAGGCCCGTGCGGTGTAGGCCCGCCACGTGACCAGCTCGGGGTCGTCGAGCACCGGGTGGGTCACGCCGTAGCGCTCAACCGCGGCCACGACGGCATCCGGGTCGGCCTCGTGCTCGAACTTCGGCGAGTGCACCCCGATGATCGTCAGGACGTCGGGAAAGAGCGCCTCCACCGTCCGCAGCTCGTCGAGGGCGTGGAGGCAGTTGACGCAGCAGAAGGTCCAGAAGTCGAGCACGACGATGCGACCTCGTAGGCCCTCGAGAGACAGGGCCTGGCCACCGGTCCCCAGCCAGCCTCGCCCGACCAGCTCGGGCGCCCGAACGCGCACCCGCGACCGAAGATCGCTGGCAGTGACGGGCTCGCCGCCGCTGCGCTCGAAGCTCTCGCTGCCCGTCGTCGTCATCACAGTCGACGGTCGGGCAGCACCGGAAAGTCGCGGCGCCAGGCGGCTACGGCCGCGATGTCGATGTCGGCACTCATCACCTGCTCGTCAGCGCCGGCCGACGCCAGAACCTTCCCAGTGGCGTCGACCACCTGCGAGTGACCGCCCATCTCATGACCGGCATGCGTACCCGCCGTGTTGCAGGCCACGACGACGCACTGGTTCTCGATCGCCCGCGCCTGGCCCAGCAACGTCCAGTGCGCGACCCGGCGCATCGGCCACGCCGCCGGCACGACGAAGACCTCGGCGCCCGCGTCAAGCAAACGGCGGTACAGCTCGGGAAAGCGCAGGTCGTAGCAGGTCGAGAGCCCGACCTTCACGGCTTCACTCCCCGCCACGGGCACGTCGACCACGACGAGGTCGTCACCGGCATCCAGCAGGGCCGGCTCGCCCTCGCCGAAGCCGAACCGGTGGATCTTGCGGTAGGTGGCGAGCAGCCCGCCGTCGGGGCCGAACACGACGCTGGTGTTCCAGAGGCCCCGCCCGCCCACCTCAGAGGCGTCGGCTCGCTCGATGATCGACCCGCCGTGCAGGGTGACCCGCGCCCGGGCTGCCGCCGCGGAGAGTGCGGTGGCGACCGGCCCGTCGACGGGCTCGGCCCGTTCGTTCCAGCGGAGGTAGTCGAAGCCACCCGCCGGCCACAGCTCGGGAAGTACGACGAGGTCGTGCCCGGCCTGCGCCTCGACGAGTGAGACCACCCGAGCGGTTCGCTCCTGCACCGTCTCACGGTCGTCGTAGCCGAGCTGGATCACGGAGACCTTCATGAGGCCACTCTCACACGACGAGCCTCTGACACCAACGCGGTCGCGGGACTATCGTCAGATCATGGAGCCGATATCGCGCTCTCGAGGCCTCGCCCACCGGGTTGACGACCTCAGTGTCGGCGGTGCGCTCTGGGTCGGCGCCGTGACCAGCACCTTCGTGCTGATGGTCATGATCACCTTGCTGTCGCGGTTCGGCGGTCCGCCCGGCGCCGCACTCTACTGGCAGAGCGGCACGGGCACCGTGGGTGACGACGGGATGTCGTTGATGGTCGACGGAGCCGACATCGGGGCGACCGGGCAGGTGCCGCTCTGGATCGACCGCTTCGGCGCCCGCCACAGTCAGGGCTGGCCCACCTGTCTGGCCCCGGCGGGGGCCGTGGTGACGTTCCGGTTCGCCACCGTACCGGTCGGCACCGGTGCGACGACCTGGCAGGGAGGCCTCCAGCCGATCGTGGCCGTCGACTGCCGTCTGCCCTGATCGCCGCCCTCGCGACCGCACGAAACGGACGACGGCTGGCGCAACCGGCCCGGACACCGCCCCCGACCATACGAATCGGACCAGGGCTGGATTCCGCAGGCCCGAGAGGCGCGACCACCGGATGAATCGGACCGCGGCTGATACCAGCACCAGACGCCCCGGCCCCTACGTCACTGACCCGCCCCACGCATCACTGCCGTAGCAGGCCCCAAACGCCCCGGCCCCTACGTCACTGACCCGCCCCACGCATCACTGCCGTAGCAGGCCCCAGACGCCCCGGCCCCCGGCCGCCGGCATCCGACCACGGCTGGATGCCCACAGGGCCCATGCGTCAGCGCTTGGCCTGGCTGTCGTGGGCGGCCAGGTTCGCCAGCCGCTCGTTGTAGGCCGTCAGCTCGGCGTCACCGTCACGGTCGGCGCGCCGGTCGGAGCGATCGGCCTCCTTGCTGTCGCTCTTGTACCACTGCGCCGCGACGACAAGGGCCAGCACGAGCGCGGGCAGCTCTCCGATGGCCCACGCGACCGCGCCACCGTTGCGCTGGTCGGCGAGGGGGTCGGGCACCCAGGGCAGAGAGATCGTCTCGAAGAAGCCGGGCGCGAGCACCGTCGTACCACTGATGATCGAGACCCCGAAGAAGGCGTGGAACCCGATCGTCGCGAACAGCACGATGAGCCGCAGGGCAGGCCGCCAGCGCTTCGGGCCGGGGTCGATGCCGATGAGCACCCAGGCGAACATGTAGCCGACGAGCACGAAGTGCGCCGTCATCAGCAGGTGCCCGGTGTGGGTGCGCAGCGCGATCTCGAACAGCCCGGTCCAGTAGAAGGCGATGAGGCTGAAGAAGAAGAAGCCTCCGGCAAAGATCGGGTTGCCGACCACGAGGAACAGCTTCGAGTGCACGACGCGCAGCACGATCTCGCGCCACCCGATGGTGCCGTCGGTGCGGGCAGGAATCGCGCGCAGGGCCAGGGTGATCGGCGCCCCGAGCACGAGGAAGATCGGGATGACCATGGCCTCGGTCATATGCAGGGTCATGTGCCACGAGAAGGCGACCCGGCCGTAGATGTTGAGCATTCCGTTGGTGACCCAGAGGAACAGCAGCCACCCGAGCACCCAGTTGATGGTGCGTGACACCGGCCACGCGTCACCGCGACGGTGCAGCCGAACCACTCCGTAGAGGTAGAGCCCGATAGCCAGCAGGCCGGTGGCGAGGAACAGCCACTCGATGCGCCAGGCGGTCAGCCACGACATCGCAGTGGGCGCCGGGGGCGCGGGGAACCCGGTGAGCGCCAGCGCGATCGACGGGTTCGGCGTGATCTCGGGAACCGGGGGCGCGCTGCGGGCCAGCGCCGTGGCCACCCCGAACGTCAACCCCATGAGCAGCGTCTCACCGATCGCGAGGCGAACGAACGGACGGTTGCGGATGCCGGTCTGCGCCTTCGTCGACACCGCCCCCTGAGCCGCCGATGAAGATGAGAGAGCGGTGATGGTCGAATGACGGTGCCACCAACCGGCCAGCCCGAGCAGGAGGAAGGCTGCAACCTTGACGAGGATCAAGACGCCGTAGGCCGTGGTGAGGTCTTGCCAGGTGCCCAACCGGGTCGTGGCCGCCATGACGCCGGAGATCCCCAGGGTCACCCAGCACCAGAGCGCGAGGGTGGAGTAGCGCCGCACGACCACACCCAGCGAGGTGCCGAACGTTGGCCTGAGCACGATGAGGGCCAGGAGCCCGCCCACCCAGACCCCGGCGCTCAGCAGGTGGGCGCCGAGAGCGTTGACCGCCGTCTCGTGGTCGGCAGAGCCGCCCGCGTGACCGGCGAGCCCGAGCACGAGGATGCCGAACAGGGCGAGGGCCGCGAGCGCCACCGCGGCCCAGCGTGACCGCGCCAGCGACGACCCCGAGGCCACGATGAAGCCGGCTGCGGCGCTGATCAGGCCGACCCGGAAGGTCTCGATCGACCAGACCGAGCTCATCAGCGAGCTCAGAAAAGCCGGATCGGCCAGGCTCAGCCCGGCCGCATCCGCGAAGCCGAAGACGACCCCGACCACTCCGGCCAGCGCCCAGACGAAACCGGCGGCCGTCGCCACCCGGAACGCATGCGCGACACGGGGGTCGTCGAGTCGTCTCTTGCCCTTGGCCGCGGGCACGATCATGCCGCCGAAGAGCAGGGCCCCGAGGGTCAGTGAGGCGCTGACGTCGTGCAGAACGCGCACGAGCGGCAGGGTCCAGCGCACGACGGGGCCGGCATCCGTCAGCCCCTCGGGAGGCGGTGCTGTCGCCCCGGAGAACGTGGCCGCGAGCACGGTCGCGACCAACCCGACGACCACCACGATGGGCACGATCTCAACCGCAAGCCGTGGCCGGCGCGCCGCCGGGTCGACTCGCTGCTGGGTTGGCATACCTCAAGGGTAAGTAGTCTGGTCCCATGCCTATGCACCCGGCCGCACCAGATGACCTCAACGGGATGCTCGATGCCCTCGAGCAGACCGTGCAGGCCATCATCGACCTCGGCTGGGCCTGCCGTGAGCAGGAGTTCGAGCTGCCGACCGAGTTCGGGGGGTTGTCGGTCAAGCAGCAGCTCGCCCACGTGGTGGCCTCCGAGAAGGCCCTGGCCGGTATTCCGCGCCAGATCGCCGCGAGCGACAGCGGGGCGGTGCCCTACGGAACGTTCACCCGAACGGTCGAGGCCGACGTCGAGAGGCGGTCGACGCAGACCGGCAAGATGGTGCTGCAGGAGCTGGCCGCCTTCCACCCCGAGCGGATGGAAGCGCTGCGACGGTCTGATCTCGAGCTCGACTCGGTCATCGGCGGGCCGTTCGGGCCAGACACCACCTTCGGGCAGCAGCTGCTGCTGCGCACCATTGACGCCTGGACCCGCGAACAAGACCTTCGCCAGGCCCTCAACAGCCCCGGTGACCTCGACAGCGCGGGCGCCGCCATGACCACCGCCGAGATCCTGAGATCCTTGCCGCGCAGCATCGCTCGCACGGCTGAGGTGGGCGCGGGGCACGACGTGGTGTTCGACGTCACCGGGCCCGTGGTGGCCCGCGAAGGCGTGCGAGTGCGCGTCGGCGACGACGGGCGCCCGTTCGGCGTGCTGCTCTTCAGCGGCACCGACCGCCCCGAGGGGCAGGAGTCGGTCGACGTGACCAGCATCCAGCTGACAACCGAAGCCCTCACCCGCCGGGCGGCCGGGCGTCGGTCGACCGATGAGATCCACTACAGCGTCATCGGAGATGAAGCCGTGGCCCACCGCGTGCTGGAGTCTCTGGTTCTCACGCAGCTGCTGGCTACTGAGCAGTAGTCACCCCGTTCCGAGGTGAAAGCGATGGCCTTGCGTACCTTCTGCAGAAGACGTAGCGTCTAACTCGTCGGTAAAGCCAGTGCCGGACGTCGTTTGTTTACGACCCGGAGGCTTCATGTCCGCCCTCGCCCATCCCCAGCGCTCCGACTATCGCACTCGAGAGCTCATCGATATCTTTCGCACCTCGACCGACGAGAGCGAGCGCCACGACGCGCTCGAGCTGGTGACAGTGCAGCATATGCCGCTCGCTCGGTCACTCGCCCACCGCTACGCCGGTCGGGGCCTCGACCGCGAAGACCTCGAGCAGGTGGCCTTTCTCGCGCTGCTCAAGGCGCTGCAACGTTTCGACCTGTCCAAGGACACCGAGTTCGGCGCCTACGCAACCCCCACCATCACGGGCGAGATCCGCCGCCACTTCCGAGACCACGGCTGGCTCGTGCGACCGCCACGCGAGCTGCAGGAACGTCGCCAGCTCGTCTCGCAGACTCGAGACCGGCTCGAACAGGAGATCGGGCACGAGCCCAACGCCGACGAGCTGGCCCGCGAGCTCAGCCTGACGCCGGAGCGCATCCGCGAGGCCCAGGTGGCAGCGTCGAACCTTCGGCCGGCATCCCTCGACGCCACGACCTCCGAGGGCAGCCGACCCGTGCTCGACCTGGTCGACGCCCGGGTCGACAGCAGCTCAGACCCTGCCCTCGACGACGGCATCCTCGTGCGAACCGCGATACGTCGCCTGCCCGCTCGTGACCAGCAGCTCGTCAAGCTGCGTTTCGACGCCGACCTCACGCAGGCCGAGATCGCGTCGTCGATGGGGCTCAGCGCCATGCAGGTCAGTCGACTGCTGCGGCGCGTGCTCGACGAGCTGCGTAGCCAGCTCAGCTCCGCAGGTGTCACTTCCTGAGCGGCGAGAGAGCCAGCCCGCCGCTACCACCCGTGCCCGGGGGCGCGAGGCGGCGCCCGGCCCGCTCCTGCTCGTCCCGGATGCCGGGCCGCCCGCCTTCCGCTAGCGCTGGGAGGGGTTGGGCACGGTGGCTCGGGCGGCGAGCTGGGTCTCCTGCCCGAGCACGACCTGCGCCGCCACCTGGGCGAGCTTGATGTTGAGCTCCTGCGACGTCGTTCGCAGCAGGGCGAAGGCCTCGTCGGCCGTGACCCGGTGGGTCGCCATCAGCAGTCCCACCGCCTTGCCGATCTCGCGGTTGCTCTGCAGACCCTCACGAAGGGTGCTGGCCTGTTGGCGAGCTCGCAGTGCCATCAGCGCCACCGAGGCGAAGGACGCGAGCACGGCGCCCGTGTCGGCCGAGGATGCGTTGAGGGCTCCAGGGGTGTCGGAGAAGAGGTTCAGGGCGCCGACCTTGTCACCATCGAGAAAGAGCCGGTACCCGATCGCGGAGCGCACCGGCGTCTCGGCGACGATGCGCGCCGTGAAGATCGGCCAGGGCGAGACGCTGTCGGTGAGGTCGGGGTCGTGCTGGTAGGCCTCATCGAGGATGGCGTCGACGCAGGGGCCCTCGCCGATCTCGAGCTCGATCTGGTCGATCCGGCGAGCGATCTCGTCGGTGCTGGCGCTCGTGCGGTACTGGTCGCGCTCGCGCAGCAGCAGCGATGCGCGGTCGCAACCGTCGACCAGACGCTGCGAGGCCGTGACCAGTGCCTCGTGGATCGAGGTGGCATCGGCGCCCGCATAGATGAGGTGCGAGAGCTGTCGGAACACCTCGTTGATCGAGCTGTCCTCGGGGATGTCGGGTGACATGGTCCCTCCTGGTGGCGTCGTAGTCGTGATCGTGTGGTCGTGACGGGAAGCCCCTGCGGCCCACGACCCGGCGGAGTGGCTCAATCCTCGCACGCGAGGGCGACCGCGGTCACCCGCTCGCAAGCCCGCTCGCGCACCCGCTCGCTCGCCCTTGCGGCCGGCCCCAATCCTTTCGTTTCGAAGGAGTCATGTTGACGGATTCAACTACCTGGGTTAATACTTGCTTGCTGCAAACAAGTACTACGGGAAGGTAGGAGCGTGCAGGTCAGCACCAGCCAGGCGAACGATCTCTTTCATGCGCTCATCCGCGTCCAGAAGCTCCTTCTGGCCGCGCGCGCGATCGCACCGAAGGTTCACCCTGGCATGGAGTCCACCGCTTACCCGGTGATGTTCATGGTTCACACCATGGGGCCGGTCGGCATCTCCGACGTGGCCACGATGCTGCACAGTGACGTCTCGACCGTGAGCCGTCAGGTCAGCGGGCTGTTCGCCCACGGCCTGCTCGACAAGCAGCCCGACCCCGCCGATGGTCGGGCCACCCTCGTGTCTCTCACCGACGCCGGGCGGCAGTCGCTCGACGAGGTGCAGCTGGTGCGAGGCGAGTGGTTCAAAGAGCTGCTTGCCGACTGGCAGGCCGACGAGACCGACATCTTCACCGACCGCCTGCAGCGCCTGGGCGACTCACTCGACCAGAACCTCCGGGACCGTGGCGCAGCAGCGCCCACGATCTTCCCGGCGTCCGACCGAACCTCCGACAAGGAGCACTGACATGGCCGAATCCACGGCCCAGCCGACCCTGGCCCAGGACGAGCTGCCAGACCTCAGCCACAAGCAGATCATCACCATCCTCACCGGGTTGATGATGGGCATGTTCCTGGCTGCGCTCGACCAGACCATCGTGGCGTCCTCGATCCGCACCATCGCCGATGACCTCGGTGGTCTCTCGGCCCAGGCCTGGGTGACGACGGCCTACCTCATCACGAGCACGATCGTCACTCCGCTCTACGGCAAGCTCTCCGACATCTACGGACGCAAGCAGTTCTTCCTGCTCGCCATCTCGATCTTCACCATCGGGTCGATGCTCTGCACGCTCGCGACCTCGATCGGTTCGCTGGCGGCCTACCGGGCCATCCAGGGTCTCGGCGCCGGTGGCCTCTTCGCCCTCGCGCTGGCGATCATCGGCGACATCGTGGCCCCCCGCGAACGCGCCAAGTACCAGGGTTACTTCCTCGCGGTGTTCGGCACCTCCAGCGTGCTGGGCCCGGTCATCGGCGGCTTCTTCGCCGGCCAGGCCACGATCCTCGGAGTCACCGGCTGGCGCTGGGTCTTCCTCGTCAACGTCCCGATCGCCATCGCGGCCCTCTTCGTCGTCACCCGCACCCTGCACCTGAAGCACACCCGTCGAAACCACCGCGTCGACTACTGGGGCGCCACCGCGCTCACCGTCGCCCTCGTACCCCTGCTCATCGTGGCCGAACAGGGCCGTGAGTGGGGCTGGGCATCCACCAAGTCGCTGCTCTGCTTCGGCGTCGGCGTCGCTGGAGTCATCGCCTTCTTCCTCGTCGAGCGCGCCATGGGCGAAGAGGCCCTCATTCCCCTACGGCTGTTCAAGATCCGCACCATCGCCGTGGCCTCCATCGTCTCGGTCTTCATCGGCATGGGCATGTTCGGTGGCCTGGCCTCCTTGCCGCTCTATCTGCAGATCGTCAAGGGCGCCAGCCCGACGGAGGCGGGCCTGCTGCTGCTGCCGCTGACCCTCGGCATCATGTTCGGGTCGATCCTCTCGGGGCAGCTCATCTCGCGCACCGGCAGGTACCGGCACTTCCCGATCATCGGCTCCGGCCTGCTCGCCGGCTCGATGTGGGGATTCCACTACATCGGCGCCGACACACCCACGTGGAAGACGATGATCATCATGGTCTTCTTCGGCATCGGCCTCGGCTTCAACTTCCAGCCGCTCACCCTGGCGGTGCAGAACGCGGTGAGCCGTCGTGACATCGGCGTCGCCACCTCGTCGGCGACGTTCACCCGCCAGATCGGTGGCACGCTAGGCACGGCCGTCTTCTTGTCGATCCTGTTCTCCAAGGCGGCCGAGAACATCCCCGCCGCCTACGCCGCGGCGTTCCGTACGCCGGACTTCCAAGCGGCCCTACGAAACCCGCAGGGCGACGCCGCGTCCAACGCCCAGTTCATCAAGGGCATCCAAGGTGGCGGCGGCTTCAGTGGTGGGCTAAGTGACTCATCATTCGTCCAGCGCATCGACCCCCGGTTGGCTCACCCCTACCTCGAGGGGTTCTCCTCGGCCATGCAGTCGGTCTTCCTCACGGCGACCTTCATTCTGTTGGCGGCGTTCATCGTGTCGTGGTTCCTGCCCCACGTCGACCTCGGCCCCAAGCCGGGAGAGAAGCAGGCTGGGCCCGCGCCCGACGTCAAGGTCTCAGACGATGCCCGGCGTGAGGTGACCGACGAGCCCGACAGCCCCGTCAAGCTCGCGCCTGGTCGCCATCGCGCGCCCTCCAAGCGCCAGCTCGCTCGACAGAACTGAGTCGCGAGCGGGATCCCAGGTCGGGTGACCACGATCTCGTTGGGCGTTCGGCACCCGGCCAGCCCCAGAGGTGGGGGCGCCGCCCGCCCCCGCGGGGGTGGGCGCCCGGGGGGGGCGGCCGGGGGAGCCGGCCCGCC
>JBBSTU010000107.1:0-13294 GCA_038235595.1 Actinomycetales bacterium
GCGGCCATGAGGGCTCCTCCTGCACTGGTCGCCTGCACACCTTCGCGCAGACCACATCCCGATAACTACAGCAACGTCGTTCTGGGTCGTTCTCACTGACGGTAGAGCGCCAGTGACCCTCCGTCAATCACCGGCGCGGCCTCAACCCGCGTGTCGGCGAGCGACGAACGAACCTTAAAGTTCTAGTTCACGGTTAGTTATAACACGCACGAAACGGACATCTCAGGGTGTCAAAAGTGCTGGCGTCACGACGTCTGACGGTCGGACGGACCCTCGTCTGGCGTCTCTGGGTGCTCGAAGTCCTCGGCCGACACGTGGTCGAGAAACGCCTTGAACTTCTCAACCTCGTCGTCTTCGTCGGAGGAGACGACGATGGCCGCCTCGTCGAGAATCGCGGAGGCAACAAGAACCTTCGCCCCGGTACGCAGCGCCAGAGCGATCGCATCAGAGGCTCGGGAGCCGATCTCGGAGGTGCCGTCGACGATCAGCGAAGCGTGGAAGACCGAGTCTCGCAGTGCCACGATGCGCACCTCGGTGAGCTCGTGGCCGAGCACGGCCAACATGTCGCGCATCAGGTCGTGCGTCAACGGCCGCGGAGGCACGACGCCTTGCTGGGCATAGGTGATGGCTGCAGCCTCGGCTGCTCCGATCCAGATCGGTAGGTACCGTCGGCCCCCGTCACGTTCGCGCAGCAGCACGATCGGCTGGTTCGTCGGCATCTCGACCCGCACACCCAGGACCTCGACCTCTTTCACTCCCCCACCGTACCCCGGCGCCGTGCCCCGGCGCCCGGCCCTGACGCCCCGGCCCGGCCGAGCCCGACTCCGGCTCGGTCCACCTCGGGGGCGACACCGCAGGAACAGACGACGGGCCCCACGGGATCAGCCGCGGCTCAGACCAGAACGAACCAGGGCGACATGCAATGCGATGCAGGCCGAGGCGATCTCGGCCGCGCGTTCGTCATCGGAGCCATCATCTCGACGGGTGGCGAGCACCTGCTCGACGAGGCCGACCTCGCGGTCGGCTGCAGTTCGGAAGGACCGCAGGTGGCGCGCCTCGAGCCCGTGTGTAGAGAGGCTCTTCGCGGCCGCCGCGATGGCCAGTGCGTCACCCCTGAAGTGCCCACGGGCGTCAGCCTGCACCAGCCCGAAGTTCTCGAGCGCCACGAGGGTGTCGCGGTCGATGCCGGTGGCCTGGCGCAGCTCGGGCCCGGTGAGACTGACGCTCCGCTGCTGTCGCAGGCCGGCTCCGTCGGGCACCTGAGGGTCGCTCACCGGGGTGGGAGGGCGGGGCCTGCTGGTGCCGTCCTTCGGCTCGGTCAGGCCCCGGTCGAGAGCATCGAGCGCGTCGCGGATGACCTTGAGCGGCCAGAAGCGGTCTCGCTGCGCCGCCAGCACGTACTGCAGGCGCTCGAGGTCGGCGCCGGTGAAGGTGCGGTACCCGGCTGCGGTGCGGCTCGGAGTCACCAGGCCCTCGGCCTCGAGAAAGCGGATCTTGGATGCCGTCACGTCGGGAAACTCCGGCCGCAACCGGGCCAGTACCTTGCCGATCGTCAGGCGCTCGCCGCCCGGGGGACGGGCGCTCCCCCCACCGGGGTGCGACGTCATGTCGTGCTCATGTGAGGGGAACGTCGAGAACGGGAGAGGTCATGCCTGCGTCACGGTGAGCCGAAGGCCAGACGCTCAGGCTGCGCCGTAGTAGACGAGGCGGAACTTGCCGACCTGAACCTCGTCACCGGTGTGCAGGGCAGACTCGTCGACCAGCTGCCGGTTCACGTAGGTTCCGTTGAGGGATCCGGCGTCACGCACCGAGTAACCCGAAGCGCCCTTGACGAACACGGCGTGCTTGCGAGAGACCGTCACGTCGTCGAGAAAGATGTCGGAGTTCGGATGCCGACCGGCCACGACCTCGGAGTCGTCGAGCAGGAACCGGGCCCCGGAGTTGGGGCCGCGGAGCACGACGAGCAGCGCTGTGCCCGGACGCAGCGCCTCGATCGTGGCCTGGTCTTCGGCGGAGAGTCGACCACCGTCGGGGGCCTCCGGCTGCTCCTGGGCGGGAACGCCCTGAAACCGCATGGTCCTGGGATCGACCGTGCTCGTACGGTCGGAGTCGAGCGGATGAGCCAGCTCCGGGCGCTGGTCGCGTTCGTGCTGCTCGTGTCGTGGGTCGGACTCGGGCGGCTGGCTCGACATGCGCTCCTCCTCGGACGGATCAGGCTGAAGTTGTTGGTGTGTTTCCACTCTAGTTCACCCCACCGACGTCGCTAACGCCGTGCAGTCGCAGACGCAGACGACAGGACAGGGTGAGCCTGCGTGCCGGCTCCGCCTCGGGCCCGTGGACGTGATGGCGGGACTGCGGCACTGGTCAGGTCAACGAGGCCTGGTAGGTCTCGGAGTCCATGAGGGCCTCGAGCGCCGAGCTGTCAGCCAGCTTCATCTCGAACATCCACCCCTCGCCGTAGGGGTCGGAGTTGATCAGCTCGGGGGTGGCGTCGAGAGCCGGGTTGACCGCCGTGACCTCGCCTTCCAGGGGCGCATAGACGTCGCTGACCGACTTGGTCGACTCGACCTCGCCACAGGCGTCTCCGACCGCCACCGTCTCGCCTGCAGCGGGCAGGGACACGTAGACGACGTCGCCGAGAGCGTCCTGCGCAAACGCGGTGATCCCGATGCGCACCATTCCGTCGGCGCCGACCCGGATCCACTCGTGGTCGGTGGTGTAACGCAGGTCGTCGGGGTAGTCGAGGTCGCTCATGTCGCTCCTGTGGATCTGCCACCGGCCGGGTTGGGCGCGAGGGCGCTGTGGGGCCGATGGGAACTGAGGGGTGGGCCGGTCGTCGACTGCACCGACCAGCAGTTGGCAAGGATGCCATGAGTCGAGCACTCGTGCGTCCTCAAGACCGAATTTCTGTCGTCGTGGCGCCGTTCTCCCGGATCGCGCCCGTCTGCGCACGTTCGCGCCTCAGGGGACGGGCTTGGCGTGGGTCATCGGCGTCGGTGTGTGCAGCGAGGTGATCTGCAGTGTGCTCTGCTCTGCGATGGAGGCCGACGCACCCTTCTGGCGCACGGTCTCGACGATCCCGCCCGGGATCGCCATCGCCGACGCGAGCGTCTTCCGGTCACCGATGGCCTTGATCACCACCGGACGCGGCACCCCGGCCCCGTCGACCGTGAGGGTGCCGTCGTTGTCACCGACGAACGTCGAGGCGACGACCCGCACGCCGCCGATATCGATCGCCTCCGCACCAGCGTCTCTCAGCTCCTGAATCACGTCGAGGATGATCGGGCCCGTAACTGCGCGATCGGGGTCGCGGATCGTGAGCACGATCCCTGGTCCCTGTGCTCCGAGAGTGCCGGCCAGGATGCCGAGGGTGTCGACCCGCTTCTCAGCCTGGTTGATGGCCTCGCTGCCGGTTCCGACGCCGCTCCTGAGGCGGTCGCGGGTCGCCTCCAGCTCGCGCACCTGCTGGTCCAGACGTGACGCCCGCAGTGAGACGTCGTCGAGCACCCGGATGAGGTCGCTCTGGCTGAGCTGACCCAGGTCGCGGTCGTTCGTCAGCTTCACCTGGGCCGCGATGGCGCCGCCCAGGGCGATCGCCAGCACCGCCGCCAGCGCGTTCGCCCGGGTGGCTCGTGGGCGTCCGATACGCAGCAGCCGCCGCCAGGCAGCGGCACCGTCGACCGAACCCGAGCTCACTCGTTGTCGCGGCTGGTTCGACGCTTTCGCGTCGCGTCTGGTCGAGGGCTCGGGCCGCTCGTTCGTCGGATGCTCAGGTGGGGATGTCATCGGCTAGGCCTTGAACAGGTGTCGCCGGATCGAGGCGACGTTGGAGAAGATCCGGATGCCGAGAACGACGACCACACCGGTGGACAGCTGTGCGCCGACGCCGAGCTGGTCGCCGAGGAAGACGATGAAGGCCGCCACGACCACGTTCGAAAGAAACGAGACCACGAAGACCTTGTCGTTGAAGATGCCGTCGAGCACGGCGCGCACGGCGCCGAAGACGGCATCCAGGGCGGCGATCACGGCAATGGGAAGGTAGGGCTGGAGCCAGACCGGCACCGACGGGTCGAGCAGCAGGCCCACCACCAGGCCGACGACGAGACCGAGAACGGGGATCATGGTGTGCCGGCTCCTGAGGGAAGGGTGGTTGCCGCAGGCGGGGTGGTGGGCGCTGGCGTGGCCGTCGACACGGCGGGCGCCCGGGCATTGCCGAGCGGCGCTCCGAGAGGCTCCGCCACAAAGAGCCGGGCGCCGGGGTCTCCCGGCACGCTCAGGGCGTCGCCGGCGCTCACGTCTGACTGGATGCCGAACTCCTTGGTCAGCTGGGCGAGGTAGACGCCGCCGAACGACGGTTCGAACCGACCTCGAAGGGTGTCTGGGTCGCCGAGCGCGGTCACGGTGTAGGGCCGGGTGAGCGGTCGGAAGTCGACGATGACCGCCTGCCCCGCGAACCGGATCGCGGACGTCGCGGTGAGCCGGTGGCCGTTGATGCCCACGGCTTCGGCGCCCGCCGACCACAGGCCGTTGACGACGACCTGTAGGTCTGCCGAGCTCACCCGACCGGCCTCGAACCCCCCGGTCGGGCGGTTCCCGGCATCGGCGTTGGCCCCCGCCGAGGCGGCATCGTCAAGCGTCAGGGTGAGCCCAGGGCCGGTGACCGCCACGATGCCGGCTTGCAGCTCGAGGGTGTTGATCTTCGCGGTGAGATCGCTGCCCCCGGCTTGAGCCAGCTCGAGCGCCTCGAGGTCGTGCACCTGCCGGGTCAGCGCGACGATGCTGGCCTCCTGAGTGGTGCCGTGGGTCTGTAGACCCTCGATACGGCTCACCAGCTCGCCCTTCACCGTCGCGGCCGCCGTCGGTTTCGGACGTAGCGACTGGGCCGCAACTGCGAAGAGAAAACCGGTGATGATGGCCATGACCACCACGATCACGGTGCGGGTCGAGGTGGCGGCGGGTAGACCGCCGGCGGCGCGGCGATCGGCTGCCTCCTGGTACCCGGGCTCGAGGGGGCGCTCGAGCATCGTGGTGATCAGCGTCATCGACGCGTCAGGTCGTGGCTTCGCGCCGCCGTTCCCGCCAGGGTTCCCGTCGTCGCTGGGGCTGCGCACCGGCTCGCTCATGGGCTCGTCCGGTGGGTACGAGCCAGCACGGCCCTGGCCTGCACCGCGTAGAGCACCACTGACAACCAGTACAGCGAGACGCCCCACCAGGCGAACCCCCACCCGATGGGCCGGGCGAGCTCGCCGAGCCAGTCGTCGCGGTGCGCGAGCAGCAACATCGGGAAGGCGTACAGCAGGTTGAAGGTCGCAGCCTTGCCGACGAAGTGCACCGGCAGTCCGGTCTGGCCTCGGCCTCGCAGGTAGAGCAGCATGAGCGCCATCACCGCCTCACGGGCCAGGAGGGCGACCACCAGCCAGACCGGGATGATGTCGCGCCAGACCAGACCGATCATCGTCGTAAGGATGTACAGCCGGTCGGCGATCGGGTCGAGGAAGGCGCCGACGCGCGACTCCATGTTGAAGGCTCGGGCGATCTTGCCGTCGAGGTAGTCGGTGATCCCCGACAGCATCAGGATCACGAGCGCCAGCAGGTCACGCTCGTCGAGGATGGCCCAGAGGAAGACGGGCACCCCGAGCAGCCTCAGGGTCGAGAGCGCGTTGGGCAGGGTGATCACGCGTTCCGACGCGCCAGCCGGTTCAGCGGCCCCTGTCTGGTCCTCGTTCACGCGCCGAGCCTAACCGCCGCCGGGTGAGCAGAGCTCATCGGCGAGCCCGTCGTGGCCCGCGCCCGAACGGCTCTGGTCACCCGCTCGTGACGTCGTCGTCATCTCAGCGTCGGCACCTGCGTCGACACCTGCGTCGACACCTGCGTCGAAACCTCGGTCGACACCAGTGGTCAGTCGCGACCGACCCTGGGTCGGTAGGGCGACGGCCCCGCCAGCACCACGACGTAACCGTCAGGGTCGCGCAACCAGATCTCCAGCTGGCCAGCGTTGGGATTCCGCTCGACGTCACGCACGATGGGTGGGTCGAGCTCGCTCACCCGCGCCGACGCCGCCTCGAAGTCGTCGACCTCGAACCAGAGCAGGATTCCGTTGCCCAGGGGGTCAGCGGCATCCGCAAGCAGCCCGTGGTGGTCCTCGATGTCGATGCGGTGCAGCTGCAGCACCAGTTCGCCGTCGCAGGTGATCTGTTCGTACTCCTCGCCACCGTGACCGCTCTCACCGCCCAGCAGACTGCAGTAGAAGGCGCTCGAGGCGCCGACATCGGTGACGACGACCAACGGCTGCGGCCAGACCCGTGAGCTCATCCTTCTACGCTAGCCCGGCATCAGCTCGCCGGATCGGACGAAGGCGCACCCGCCTCGACGAGCGCGATTGAGTCGTCTGACCGATGCCCACCATCGCTGACCGGCGCACGATGAGCGATGCAGGTGCCACCTCCGGCGGCGCGCCCTCGATCCACGAGGGCGACCCACGACAACCAGATCGGGAGCCTCTTATGGCCGACAACCGCCTTCCCGTCGTCTTCATCCACGGACTCTGGCTCCACGCCACATCGTGGCAGCCCTGGGCCGACCTGTTCACTGAGCACGGCTACGAACCCCACCTGGCGGACTGGCCCGGCGAGCGCGCCACGGTCGCGGACACGCGGGAGCACGGTGACGACATGGCCGACCGCGGCATCGACGACGTCTTCGCGCACCTGGTCAAGCTCATCGCCGGCCTGGACCAGCCGCCGGTGCTCATCGGCCATTCCTTCGGCGGCATGCTCGTCGAGAAGCTGCTCGGGGAGAACCACGGCGCCGGGGGGATCGCGATCGACGCCGCTCAGATCAAGGGTGTGTTGCCGCTGCCGCTGTCTTCCCTGCGCGCCACCCTGCCCGTCTTCAAGAACCCCGCCAACCGGCACCGCGTCGTGTCACTCACCGCCGACCAGTTCGCCTTCGCCTTCGGCAATGCCCTGCCACGAGAGGAGTCGGACCGGCTGTACGAGGCGTGGACGATTCCGTCACCGGGTCGGCCGCTCTTCGAGGCGGCCGCCGCGAACTTCTCGCTGCACTCTCCGGCGAAGGTCGCGACCGACAACGCCGACCGGGGCCCGTTGCTGCTCATCATGGGCGGCGAGGACCACACCGTTCCCGAGGCGATCACCAGATCGACCCTCAAGCAGTACCACGGCTCCCCCGCCGTGACCGACCTCGTCGAGTTCGCGGGCCGGGGTCACTCGCTCACCGTCGACGGTGGCTGGCGGCTCGTGGCGGAGTCCTGCCTGTCGTGGTTGGACGCCCAGGAGCTGTGACCCCTGCTCTTCGCTCCGCGGCCTGACGCAGGTCGCCACGATACTTCGCCCTCAGCAGCGGGTGGCGCCGGTGCTGCTCAGGGCACAGGGCGGTCCAGGGCACCACGAAGCTGACCCCTCGACGTCACTCCGAGCTTGGGAAACAGTCGGTACAGGTGCGACCCGACGGTGCGGTGCGAGAGGAAGAGCCGCTGGGCGATGTCGCGGTTGGACAGCCCCTCGGCCGCCAGCCGGGCGATCTGCAGCTCCTGTGGTGAGAGGGTCTCCCAGGGTCGACCGCGCGGTTCGGCGCTCGTCTCACCCGTGGCTCGCAGCTCGTGGCGGGCGCGGGCGGCCCAAGGCACGATTCCGAGGGCGTCGCAGCTGTCTCGCGCGGCACGCAGCGGCGCTCGGGCATCCGAGATCCGTCGCTGCCGGCGCAGCCATCTGCCGTGCTCCAGGAGCAGACGGGCCCGGTACCACGGCCAGCGTGACAGGGGGGAGGCGAGCGCATCTCGGAAGGCGGCGTCTGCCTTGTCGTCGTCGGCGAGCAGCGGGGCCGCGTAACGGAAGGCCAGGTCGCTCCAGGGCGAGACCGCGACGCCGGGTCGCGCGCGTAGGGCTTCGAGCAGCGTGCGGTCGTCGGCCGAGCGACCACAGCGTGCGCCGGCCTCGACGAGGTCGCCCAGCCCCCACACCCCCTGCACGGGGTGATAGGACGGGTCGGACGGGTCGAACAGGCGTCGCAGTTGGGCGTGGGCCTCGTCGTAGAGACCATCAGCGATGGCGCTGACGCCGCGAACGTACTGGATGCCGCTGAGCACCGGGTTCGCTCGCAACGGGAGAGCGAGCCGTTCGGCCTGTTCGGTCAGCCGCAGGCCAGCCTCGGCGTCACCGCGCAGTGCCGCGATCATCGCCTGGCCGGTCATCGCGGCCGCTCGCCACAGCGGTTGGTGGCTCTCGTCCGACAGTCGCACGGCCTCATCGAGGGCGGGGACGGCGGTCTGCCAGTCGCCGAGCGCGATGGCCGTCCAGGACTGGACCGTGAGCACACGCGGCAGCGCCGTCAGCTGACCCCGCGACCGGAGCGTGTCGACCACGCGGGCCTGCAGGGCCGACACCCCGGCATCCGCCCCCGTCAGGAACACCGAGACCGCGAGCTCGGCGGATGCCGGGTCAAGCTCGTCAGGACGCAGACGCCGAACCTGGTCGACGATCAACCTGCCGTGCCTGCTGGGGTCGGCGTAGCCGAGGATCGACAGTCGTCGTGGGTCAGCAGGGCCCAGGGGCAAGGACTCCGCCACCGCGACCACCTCGTCACAGGCCTGCTGGCCCGGGTCGCTCGACCAGGCGTGTGCTGCGGCGGCGAGCAGCACTCGCACCGCGAGGTCGGTGGCCCCATCGTCGATCAGGCGTGCAGCGAGGTTCGCCAGGGAACGGATTCGTCCGGGGTCACCCGGTGTCTGGGCCAGCAGGGCGTCACGCACCAGCGCGACCCGTGCCTCCGCTCGAAGACCGGCGACGAGGGGTTCGGCCCAGGCCAACAGCTCCGCGGCGCGCACCCGTTCGTCGATCTCCAAACGCAGCTCGGCGGCGTGGAGCAGGCGGTCACCCTCGCGGCGGCGGTCGGGGCTGAGCTCGGCAGCCCGTTCCCAGGTGCTCGCACTCAACGCCTTCGAGCCGTGCAGGTCGCCCGACCTCGCCCGCCGCTCCAGCGCGGCCGCCACTGCCTCGTCGGGTCGCCCGGCTGCCGAGGCCAGGTGCCAGACCTGACGGTCGGGCCGCGTGGCGAGCACCGCCCCGAGGGCCGCGTGTGCCTGCCGTCGCTGGTCGAGGCCCGACGACTGGTAGATCGCGGATCTCACCAGGGGATGGTGGAACCTCACCTGGGTGCCCAGCATGTCGACCAGCCCCGCCGCCACGGCCGGTGAGAAGACCGCGGCGGTCACCAGCTCGCCGGGGACCTGTCTGGCCGTGGCCGCGATGATCTCCTCGAGGTCGAGCCCATCAGACGCGGCCGCCGTCACGAGCGCCGTACGGGTGATGGCGTTCAGGTCGGGAAGCCGGGCGGCGAAGCTGCGTTCGAGCCGCGCCGTGAGGGTCGGCTCGGAGGTTGAGCCGACGCCCCAACGGGTCGACTGGTCGTTGGTGCTCCCACTGCCCCCTCCGATCCCACCGGGTAGCTCGACGAGACCGAGGGGGTTGCCCGCGGCAGTGTCGAGCACGCGTCGGCGAGCAGTGTCGGCGAGGTCTGGATGCCGTTGGGAAAGCACCATGCCGGCGGCCTCGGCGTCGAGCGGTTGCAGTTGGATACGCGGCAGACCCAGTTCGGACAGCGGCGTCGGGTAGCCGTCACGCAGCCCGACGAGCAGCACGATCGGGTCGGCCTCGATGCGCCGCGAGAGGAAGGAGAGCACGTGAACGCTGGCGCTGTCGATCCACTGTGCATCGTCGACGACAACGAGCAAGGGCGCGTCGGCGGCAACGTGAGTCAAGAGCTCGAGAACCGCCAGCGCGACGAGATACGGCTCCGCCGGTTGGCCTCTCACCTGCCCGAACACGGTGCGGAGCACCGCCTGCTGGTCGGGCCACAGCTGTTCGATGCGGGGTGTGATCGGATGCAGCAGCTGGTGCAGGGCAGCGAAGGGCAATGTCGTCTCAGACTGCACTCCCGTGGCCGACACGGCCAGCATTCCCTGGTCGAGGGACTGCTCCCAGGCGTGTCGCAGCAGCGAGGTCTTGCCGATGCCGGCCGGGCCGGTGACCAGCGCCGCCGTGCCCGAGTCTCTGACCCCCCGAAGCCAGGCCGCGATAGCGCCGAAGTCGGTGTCGCGTCCGAACAGCAGCTCACCGGGCTCGAGACTGCGCATCTGCGCCCCCTCCGAGGACGAGCAGTAGGGATCGGCCCCTTCGGGGCTGGTTTTGATGCTAGTGCGCACGCGGTGTCGGCGCACCCGACACAACAACGCGGGGCACGCCGGGCGAACGATGACCTCCGGCAGGCGCTTTCAGTCATCCGACCGATACCGCACCGGTTTACCGCGGGCCTACCGTCGGAGCAGCCGTCGCGCCTGCATCCAGGCGATGTCACCCAGCTCAGCCATCGAGGAGAAACCATGAACCGCGTTCCCGACTCCGAGCTCACCATGGTTCCGGGAGGAACCCTCATCACCGCGACACCGGAAGAGGGCCGGGCTCTCGCCTTCGCCATGGCGCGACACACCATCCACAACATCCAGCCCGACCTCGACGTGTTGGGCGGCGGGCGCCCCAACTACGCCACCTCACCCGACAGCCTGATCGCAGCCGGACACGTCGTGGCCGTGGAGTTCCAGACGATCGCCGCGGCGAACCACTACTGGCGTTCGTGACCTCGATCGGCGTTGCGGCCTGGCCTGTCCCGAACGGGAGTCTGGACCGGCCCGCCTGCGAGAACACCACCGTTTCGGCGCAGCAGTGAGTTTCGACGAGCTGGTCCAGGCAGCCGGTCAGGTGATGGAGGCGGCCGGGGTGCTGGCCGTGCTGCTCGGGACTCTCATCGTGGCGGGGCAGGCTCTCGGCCGGCTCGCCCGACACGAGCCCGATGTCTATGTCGGCTTTCGTCGAGGGCTCGGCCGATCGATCCTGCTCGGCCTGGAGCTGCTCGTGGCGGCCGACATCGTTCGCACCGTGGCCACCCGCCCGACCCTCGCGAGCGTCACCGTGCTCGCCGCGATCGTGCTCATCCGCAGCTTTCTCAGCCTGGCCCTCGAGCTCGAGGTGACCGGCCGATGGCCGTGGCAGCCGCGTCCCGAGGTCACCGCTCGCTGAGCTCACGGTTGCGCATCGACCACGGTCGGCTCGACGGTGACGTCGGACTTGAGCGAGTTGGCGATGAAGCACCCTTCGTGGCCTTCGTGCACCAGCCGAACCACGAGGTCGTGGTCAGTGCTGGCTGCCACCGTGATCGTCGGCCGCAGACGGATGGTCTCGATGCTCATCGGCCCGTCGCCCTCGCTCATCGTGCCGACAGCGGCATCCTCGTAGTGCAGCACGTCGACGTGATCGCGAGTGGCCACGGCGAGGAACGCCAGGAGCTGGCACGAGCTGGCCGCCATGACGAGCAGCTGCTCGGGGTTGAGGCGGTCGCCGTGACCACGAAAGCGCGGGCCGGCACTCAGCTCGACCGCCGCTGTCGCCGGTGGGGCGGTAGCCCGGTGGTCACGGGTGTAGGCGCGTAGGCCCTCGCCGGTGGAGCCGCTCCAAAGCAGCGTGGTCGTGTACGTGTGATCGGTCATCTCGCCACAGTGACACGACGTCGTTCGGCCGCGCATCCGTCACTCGACTGGTCACCAGGGCCGCGGCTCAGGACTGGTCGAGCCAGCGCATGACCGCCTGGACGCCGCAGCAACGACGCCGCGCGCAGCCCCACGTCGCCCTGCTCGGGCGGCATCCGAACGTCGGTGATGAGTAGGCGCGGTCGCGTGGCCCGCACGGTGGCCAGGACCGAGCCGACCGCACCGACGACGCCGAAACCGTCGTCGCGCAACAGGCCGCCAGTCCGGCACGAACGAGTGCAACGTCCTCTGCGACGACGACCGTGATGGGCGCGGCACCGACGTTTCGCGGCCACCTGATGGCATGCACCAGCTGGGCGGGCTGCCCGATCGACGTGGCCAGCTCGTCGGACAGGTAGGCCGGGGCCGGCGTGGGCAGGAGCATCCGTACGACCTCGGTGGCGAGGACGTCGCCCGGGTGCCCCCGCTCGGCAAGCTCGGGAACCAGCGCGACAGATGCGGGTTCCGCAGCATCGGCCCGGTAGGTCACCTCGGCGACGTGGAGCGCGAGCGACGTTGCGGGCTGGTCCTGCTCAGCCTGCTGCCAGTCGATGGCCGCGGCCACGGCATCCGCCGTGCCGGTGACCAGGGCCAGCCCCGACCGGCGCGGGGACTGGCCGCAGTGACAGCGGTCAGCCGTGGCACGACGTACGCCAGGGGCATCCCGGCGGCCAGTGCGTGCGCCACGCGGTCGCTGGCGGCGGAGGCCCTGAGGCGCGACGCTCACCCCGCTCGGTGGGCCGTCGACCGGGTAGCGGACTCGGATCGACGGGTCGACGAGCGCCCGTGAGCGGTACTGCTCGACGTTGACGGTCGACGAGCCTGGAGGCAGGAACTCCTGCCAGTGACGTCGGGGTTCGAAAGGGAAGGTCGACCCAGCCGATGTCGGCGGCGAGAGCCCCGACCAGGAACGCGGGAAGGATGACGAAGAGCGACGGGTCGAGCACGGCGAACAGGTCGCATGTCGGTGACGCGAAGGTGACGGTAGGCAGCCCAGACCTCGCTGACGGTGAGGGCAAGGGCCCAGCAGGCGGCGGGCCACGTGGTGGGGCGCGCCGCTACCCGAGAGGCCCGCAGCATCCGGCGAATCACGGAGGTCTCGACAAGCGCGAGCGGCCCCGTGCACACCAGTGCTGCGAGACCGACGAGCAGGACCTTCGTCAGGCCTCCAACGGGGCCCGAGCCACTGGTGGTTGCCCGCCTTGCCGAGCACGAGTACCGCCTTGTCGAGTGACGCTCCGGCCGGGGCGGGAAGGGTCGAGGTGGCCCAGGTGCCGGCGACGACCTGAGCCATCTTGAGATCCGCATCCACCACGTGGTCGCCTCCGGGGACCTCGTCTCAGTCCACCTTGACCTGGTCGGCACTCACGCCGCGTCGAGGTCTCCGCTGCTCAATGCTGTTCCGCCCACCGGCAAGCCCCTCGTCTGGACCTTCATGCACCTGTTCCGAGTCAGCAACGACATGACCGCCGAGCACTGGGCCTGCCGCAACGACCTCGGCCTGCTGGTTCAGCTCGGCGCGTTTGCGACACCCGACCCGAGCCGACCGTGAACGGCCAACGTGTCCAGCGGCCAACGTGCACGGCAGTCGGGACGTTCGTGCCGGGGCACATCAGACGCCAGAGGCCCGCACCGATGAGATTCGGTGCGGGCCTCTGACCTGCAAGAACACGGTCGGGCTGACAGGATTTGAAC
>JBBSTU010000108.1:0-13065 GCA_038235595.1 Actinomycetales bacterium
GCTTCGTCGACCCCGCTCGCCCGCATCTCGAACCTGAGCTGGTCGAGATGGCCACGACTGGCCGGGTCCGGAACCGGGGGCTGGTAGGGCCACTGGCGCCACGCGTGGGCGTGCGAGTCGATGATCGGCGCGGTCTGGACAGCGGGGACGGCGGGGACAGCGGGGGGCATGGTGGGGTCCCTTCTGGCGGACATCCGTTGACGCACGGCAGGTCACACCGTACGTTGAAGTCGTCGGAATTGAAACGAATCAGATTGGATCTCGATGTCGAGTCCAAGAGCCGGGCTGGCCGCCGCGGACAAGCCAGCCACCCCTGCTTCCTGGCCCGTCGTGGCTGGTCACCGGGCGCCGCCACACCACCCGCCCGCCCGTCGTCCACGACCACAGAGCCCGCCAGCCGGGCTGGTCAGCATCGACGAGCTGCGCATGTTGGCGTTGCTCGCCGACGGACTGGTCATGGAGGTCGTCGCCCGCCGCCTGGGCCTATCGGAACGAACGCTCCGGCGGCGCCTTCGCGTGCTGTGCGACCGGGTGTCGGCCACCTCGACCGTGCAGGTCATCGCCTGGGCCGCACGCAACCACTGGATCTAGAGCCGAGGGTCGACCGGCTCCGACTCCATCGCCAGAACGGCGAAGACGGGCTCGTGCACCCGCCAGAGCGGCTCGCCCCGTGCCGTGCGCTCGAGCGACTCGAGCCCGAGGGCGTACTCGCGCAGGGCCAGTGACCGCTTGTGCCCGAGGGTGCGGCTCTTCAGCCGCGAGAGGTTCGCAGGGGTGGTGTAGTCGGGGCCGTAGATGATGCGCAGGTACTCGCGTCCCCTCACCTTCAGACCCGGCTGCACGAGGCCCTTGCGGGCGCGCGTCAGGTTACCGAGCGGCTTCACGACCATTCCTTCGCCGCCGGATGCCGTGAGCTCCTCCCACCAGCGCGTTGCCTCGTCGCGTGAGCCGTGAGCGGCAAGATCGACGACGACCCGCCGGGTGGGCCGGAAGGTGACCGGGTCGGCCGCCACCAGCCGGTCGATGGCCTCCAGGTGCCACAGGTGGTCGTGGTCGTGCCAGGTGCGGCCCTCGCTGGCGAGCAGCTGGAAGGGCGCCACGTGCACACCGTCGAGCCCGTCGACCGACCAGACGTAGGGTCGGTAGGCGGCGGTGAACGCCTCCGCGTTCGCCACCCGTTCCTGCGTGCGCGTCAGTAGGTCGCCGACGTCGAGTCCACGCGAACGAGCTGCCTCGAGGGCCGACACGGCCGCCGGCAGCGACGCGCGAGCGGCTGCACCCACCGCGGCGTACTGCTCGCGCAGCAGCGGCTCCGCCTTGAGCGACCAAGGCAGCAGCTCGGCGTCGAGCAGCACCCAGTCGGTGTCGAGCCCGCCCCAGAGAGATGCGCTTTCGATGCCGGCTCGAACCTTCTGCAGCAGCTCCTCCGTGAGCTCGCGACCGAGGAACGAGCGACCGGTGCGGGTGTAGACGGCCCCGGTCTCTCCGCTGGTCGCGCCGAAGCGACGAGTCGCCGTGTCGGCGTCACGGCAGACGAGCAGCACCGCGCGTGAACCCATGTGCTTCTCCTCGCAGACCACGCGGGACACGTCGACGTGCGCGAAGTAGGCGAACGCCTCGTCGGGGTGCTCGAGGAGGCCGTCTCGCGCCGACGTGGCGACGGGCGACATCGTCGGAGGCAGGTAGGGCAGCCACCGCGGGTGCAGCGCAAAGCGGCTCATCACCTCGAGCGCTCCGGCTGCGTGCTCGGCCCTGATCGAGACTCGCCCGTGGTGCGCGGTCTCGACGACCCGCTTGCCGAGCACGTCGGTGAGGTCGAGCTCGTCCTCTCCACGACCAGGAACCAACGTGCCGGCCGGCCCGTCGCCGGTCTGCCCGGCGGTGGGGAACGGCTTGGCGGGCTCGTACCAGACGCTCTCCGCCGCGACCTGCACGATCTGCTTCTCGGGGTAGCACAACGCCGTCAGATGCCCCCCGAAGACGGCGCCGGTGTCGAGGCAGAGGGTGTTGTTGACCCATTCGGGAACCGGCGTCGGAGTGTGCCCGTAGAGCACCATGGCCCGGCCGCGGTAGTCGTTGGCCCACGGGTAGCGAACGTGCAGGCCGAACTCGTCGGTCTCGCCGGTGGTGTCGCCGTAGAGCGCGAACGAGCGCACCCGTCCGGAGGCGCGCCCGTGATAGGCCTCCTTGAGGCCGGCGTGAGCCACGACGAGCCGGCCGTCGTCGAGCACCAGGTGCGAGACGAGGCCGTAGCACCAATCCCGCACGGCGCCGCGGAACTCCTGCCCCTCCTGTGCGAGCTGGTCGAGTGTCGTCTCCAGGCCGTGGGTGACCTGCACGTTGCGCCCGTCGAGCGCACGCACCAGCTTGTGCTCGTGGTTGCCCGGCACCGCCAGGGCGTGACCGGATGCGGTCATGCCCATGGCGAGGCGCAGCACCCCCGGGCTGTCGGGGCCACGGTCGACGAGATCGCCGACGAACACGACGGTCCGGCCATCGGGGTGGCTGGCGTCGACGGGGCGCCCACGCTCGTCACGTTCAACGAGGTAGCCCAGGGTCTCGAGCAGGCTCTCGAGCTCGCCGCGGCAGCCGTGCACGTCACCGATGACGTCGAAGGGCCCGTGCTGGTCGCGGCGGTCGTTCAGCAGCTTCTCGCGCACCACCTCGGCCGTCTCGATCGCCTCCACACCGCTCAGCACGTGCACCTTGCGGAAGCCCTCGCGGCCCAGGCCTTTGAGCGAGCGCCGCAGCTGGTCGGTGTGCCGTTTGACGACATGCGGCCCGAAGTCGCGGTCAGCGCGCGACCGGTTGCGTTCCGAAGCCACGGAGGCCGGCACGTCGAGCACGATCGCGACCGGCAGCACGTCGTGCGCCTTGGCGAGCTCGACCAGCTGACGCCGGGCTTCCTTCGTGACGTTGGTGGCGTCGACGACCGTGAGCCGCCCTGCAGCCAGACGTTTTCCGGTGATATAGCCGAGCACGTCGAAGGCGTCCTTCGACGCTGACTGGTCGTTCTCGTCGTCAGCCACGAGGCCCCGGCAGAAGTCGCTCGAGATCACCTCGAACCGGCCGAAGTGCTCGGCGGCGAAGGTCGACTTGCCGGAACCGGACGCGCCGACGAGCGCCACGAGGCACAGCTGCGGAATACCGATCTGGGTCATGCCGCACCCGAGTCCGCGCCTGAGTCTCGACGGAACAGCGCGAGCTGGGTGGGGGGCCCGAGCTGGGGATGGACGTCACCGACGGGCCGCAGCTCGCAGGAGTAGCCGAACCGTCGGCCTACCCGATCGGCCCACTCCGCGAACTCTGCTCTGCCCCATTCGAACCGGTGATCAGCGTGACGACGAGCGCCCACCGCAAGACGCTCGTAGTGCGCGTTGTGGTCCGCGTTCGGGGTCGTCACGACGACGGCGCCCGGCCGGGCGTGCGCAAAGATGTTCGTCTCCAGCGCCGGGAGCCGGTCGAGGTCGAGGTGTTCGACGACCTCCATCAGCACTGCGGCGTCGAAGCCGGCCAGGGCGGCATCGCGATAGGTCAAGGACGACTGCCGCAGGGTGAGCCGGGCGCGCTGGCTGTCAGACAACCGGTCGAGGCCAAGACGCCTCGTGGCCCGGTCGAGCTCTCGTGGTGACACGTCGACCCCGAGCATCTCGGTGAAGGAGGGGTCGGCGAGCATGCCTGCGAGCAGGGCGCCCTCGCCGCACCCGAGGTCGACGACGCGCCGCGCGCCCACGTCTCGTAGGGCGGTCAGAACGGCCTCCTGCCGCTGCTTTCGCAGCGGCACCGCCACCGGGGGTGGGGGTGGGGGTGTTCTCTCGGGGCTCGTGGCGAGGCGGGGTTCGGCGGCCGAACCGGGGCCGGCGCCACCGTCGTCGGTCACGATCACGGCATCCGGTGCGTCGTCGAGAGCCGCCAACCGCTGCGTCGCGTCGGCGACGAGGCGCTGTTGGTGAGCGAGGAACCGGCGGGTGACCAGGTCACGCTCCGGGTGGTCGTGCAACCAGCCCCCCGCGCTGCGAACGAGCTTGTCGACCTCGTCGTTGCTCACCCAGTAGTGCTTTGCGCCGTCAAGCACGGGCAGCATCACGTAGAGGTGGCCCAGCGCCTGGCTCAGCACTACATCTCCGGTGAGCGTGACGTCGACAAACGGCGAACAGCCCCATTCGGGCAGGTCGGGGTCGAGGAGGCTGGTAGCCATCGACACCGCCCACCCGAGCGGGGTGAAGAGGCGTTCGACCAGGCCGGGGTCGCCGCCGCACGGCAGGGCAGGCACGTGCACGACCAGCGGCAGGGCCTGCGCCTCGAGGTCGGGCCGAGCCGCACACCGTCCCTGGAGCGCAGTCTTGAAGACCCGGCCGAGGGCGACCGCGAGCATCGACGAGGCCGCGTAGGGGCGGTCGTTGACGTACTGCGAGAGCGCGAGGCCTTCGCCTCCGAAGCGCCGCCCGCGCACCAGCCCGATCGGGTCGACCTCGAGCAGCAGGGCCACCGTGCACCGTTCGTCGGTGGCCTCAGGGTAGAAGACGTGAGCGTGGCCGACGGGCAGGTCGAAGGTCTGCACCCGGTCGGGGTGCTTGTGCAGCAGATACCCCAGATCGGTGGCGTGGTCGGCGGTGGAGGTGAGGGTGAGCAGCACGCGATCATTGTGCCGTGGCCAGGCAGCCAACGGGGTAGATCTGCGCGCCGGGCCGCGATCGATGACGATGGAGACATGACGACTCTTGATGGAGCCCACGTTCTCGTTCTCGGTGCGACCGGCGGCCTCGGATCGGCGATCGCCCACGAGCTCGCTGCCGCCGGCGCTCGTCTGAGCCTTTCCGCCCGCACCCCCGGCCACCTCGACCAGCTGGCCGCCGCCCTCGGCGACTGCGTGGTCACCACGGTTGCCGCCGACCTGACGACACCCGATGCACCTGCCAGGATCGTGTCGCAGGCCTCGACGACCACTCCCCTCTCCGGGGTCGTCAACGCAGCCGGGGTCGTGGCGTTCGGGGCCAGCGCCGAGCTCGACGACGACACCCTCGATGACTTGCTGTTACTCAACCTCATTGCGCCGATCCGGGTCGTGCGCGAAGCCGTCGCTGCTCTGGGCGAGGGTGGCTTCATCGTGCAGATCAGCGCTGTCGTCGCGGAACGCCCTACCGCGGGCATGGCGGCCTACAGCGCAGCGAAGGCCGGACTCACCGCGTTCGATTCGGCTGCGGCATCCGAGCTGCGCCGGCGCCGGATCCGGGTGCTCGACGTGCGCCCACCGCACACCGAGACCGGGCTGGCGAACCGACCGATCGCGGGCAGCTCGCCGCGACTCCCCCAGGGCCTCGACCCCGCCGACGTGGCTCGGCGGATCGTGCGGGCCATCGCTGATGACGAGCGAGACCTGCCCTCGAGCGCATTCTGACGGCGGGGCGGCCGGATGGCCCCAAGCGGGCAGCTCGGTGAACTCGCTACGTCACTGATCCACCCCGCGCATCAGTGACGTAGGAGCACCAGCCGGAGCTGTCACCGCCGAGGGGCTCACGCTGACCCCAGCCACAGGGGCGCCTTCACACGGGCGCCTTCACGCGGGCGCCTTCACGCGGGCGCCTTCACGCGGCCGCACTCACACAGTCAGCTCACCGGCGAGGTCGCTCAGCATGAACCGACGCACCTCGTCGGGGTGGTCGTGCCGGTCGAGGGCCACCATCAGCTTGGTCAAGGCAGCCTCGAAGGTCATGTCTCCCGCCGAGACGGCTCCGGCGTCGAACATGGCGGCCCCGGCGGCGTACAGCCCACCGCGAACCGCGCCCGCGGGGCACTGGGTAGTGACCACCACGGTGACGTCGCGACCCACGGCTCGGTCGATCGCCGCGGCGAACCACGGGTCGCTCGGACCGTTGCCGGCGCCGTAGGCCTGCAGCACCAGCCCCCTCAGCCCCGGCCGGTCGAGAACTGCATCGAGCACGTAGCGGTCGAGCCCGGGATAGAGGTGGATCGCGGCGACGTCCGAACACAGCCCGGAGGCCCGACGCACCGGGCCCACCTGGGCCGGGCGCACCAAACCCTTGGTCGGGCTGAAGGTCACGCCGGCGGTCACGAGCGGCGGCAGGTTGGGTGAGGCGAAGCCCTGGTAGCTGTCTGCACTGACCTTGACCGCCCGGTTGCCTCGCAGCAGGAGGTGGTCGAAGAAGACGGTGACCTCGGGAACCACCGGTCCGCCGTTCACTCGCGCCGATGCCAGCTCGAGCGAGGTCACCAGGTTCTCGCGACCGTCTGACCGCACGGCCGTGATCGGCCGCTGCGACCCGGTCAGCACCACCGGCAGGTCGATGCCCTCCAGCAGAAAGCTGAGGGCGGAGGCCGTGTAGGCCATCGTGTCGGTGCCGTGCAGCACGACGACCCCGAGGTGACCGGGTGCGTGCTCGACGATGGCGTCGGCGATGCGCAGCCAGTCGCCTGCCCCCATCGTCGCCGAGTCGACCGGTTCGGCCACGGTGGCCATCGTCAACCCGATCGGCAGCTCGTGCACGACCGGCACGTGGGCCGCAAGCTCGCGCAGGTCAAGGGGCACGAGCCCGCCCTCGGGGCCGACCACCATCCCGATCGTGCCGCCGGTGTAGAGCACGAAGACGCCCGGGCCTTCGGGGCCGACCCGGCCGAGCACCGTGACCTCCTGGCTCATCGTTCCTCGACGGTCGGCACCGTGAGGGCGGGGCCCGCGGGCTGGTTCATTCGCTACCTCCGAGAGTCGTGTGCGGTCAACTCTGTCGCAGCGTCGGCTTCCTGGCCAGACGCCGACTCAGAGTCGGTCGGCCCGCTCGGCCAGATAGCGCTGCTCCGGCTGGCTGGTGGCGAGCTTCGCCGCGAGTCGGTAGGCCTCTCGGGCAGACTCGACGTCGCCGACCATCTCAAGCAGGTGGCCGCGCACCGCGTGCAGGCGATGGTGACGGTCCAGCCTGCCCGACGCGTTGGTCTCGGCCAGCGCGGCGAGCCCCGCCGGTGCGCCGCTCGCCATGCCGACCGCCACGGCCCGGTTGAGATCGACCATCGGGCTCGGGTCGAGGTGTCGTAGCAGGTCGTACAGAGCGACGACCTGGGGCCAGTCGGTCTGCTCGGCGGTGGGAGCCTCGGTGTGCACGGCGGCGATGGCTGCCTGCACCTGGTAGGTCCCGAGCCTGGCCCGGGTGAGCGCGTCGGTGACCAGGGCCACACCTTCCTCGACGGATGCCGTGTGCCAGTGTTCGCGGTTCTGCTCCTCCAGCGGCACCAGCCTGCCGTCAGGCGAGGTTCGAGCGCCCCGCCGCGAGTCGGTGAGCAGCATGAGGGCGAGCAGGCCGGCCACCTCGCCGTCGTCGGGCAGCAGCCTCCTAGCCTGGCGGGTCAGCCGAATCGCCTCGGCAGTGAGGTCGAGCCGTTGCAGCTGCGGCCCAGCGGTGGCCGTGTACCCCTCGTTGAAGATCAGGTAGAGAACGTGCAGCACGGCCGGCATCCGGCGCGCGCGTTCGTCTGGCGCCGGCATCCGGAAGGCTGCCCCGGACGCCTTGATGCTCGACTTCGCCCGGCTGATCCGCTGCGCCATGGTCGGCTCGGGCACGAGGAACGCGGCCGCGATCTCAGCGGTCGTCAGGCCCCCCACCGCTCGCAGGGTCAGGGCGATCTGCGACACCGGAGTGAGCGTGTCGTGGCAGCAGAGGAACAACATGACAAGCGTGTCGTCATCGCCGCTCGACGTGAGATCGGTTGCGGGTGTGACGAACTCGTCTGCCGGAGTTCGTTGCGCACGGTCGACCTCGCGGCGAGCGCGAGCCTCGTCGCTGCGCAGGTGGTCGATCAGTCGCCGGGAGGCCACCGTGATCAGCCACGCCCGCGGGTCATCGGGCACACCCTGGTGGGGCCACTGGATCGACGCCGCCAGCAGCGCCTCCTGGGTGGCGTCCTCGGCCAGGTCGAACGAGCCGTAGCGGCGAACCAGCGCGCCGATGACCTGAGGCGTCAAGTGCCGCCAGAGCTCCTCGACCGCGCGGTCGCCCGTCTCCATAGCGGGTGAGCCTGTCACAGCAGCCCGGCGCAACGGTGCAGCGGCCGCGCTCGCGGTAGCGTCGGGACGTGGCCGCCGACCCCGTTCCGACCGACGCCGACACCCGGGCGGCCGAGAGTGAGCGCTCGGTGGGCATCCTGTTCGGTACCCGCCTGGTCGGGATGCCGTTCACCCACCTCGCGCACGTTGCCCACCCTTCGCCATCCTTCGTCGGCGGCTCGTGGAACTACTGGTGGCAGGCGCACTACCTCGATGCGATCGTCGACGCGGGGCTGCGGCTGCTGCGGTCAGGAGACCACCGCGGCGCCCTCGAGCATGTCGCTCTCGGCAACCGGCTCGTGGCGACGATCAGGGTGCGCAACGTCGGGCGGTTCACCAACCGCTACTACGACGACATGGCCTGGCTCGCGCTCGCGATCGACCGGCTGCGTCTGCTGACGGACCGGTTGCCCAGTGCTCGTTCGCCTCGCCGCCTTCGGGTGGGCGACCGGGCCCTGACCGCCCGGCTGCGTTCGGCGATGACCGGCGACCTCGGCGGCGGCCTCTTCTGGAACACGGCTCGCGACTTCAAGAACGTTCCGGCCACCGGCCCGGCGGCGCTGCACCTGGCCCGCAGCGGCGACCTCGAGGCGGCCCGGCTGCTCGTCGACTGGGTCTACGCCCGGCTGCTGGCGGCAGACACCGGACTCTTCCTCGACGGCATCCGCCTCACTGCCGGTGGCGAGCACGTGGTCACCGACGTCTACACCTACAACCAGGGAACGGTGCTGGGCGCCCTGCTCACCCTGGGCGACGACACCAGCCTGGAACGAGCCGGCCGCCTCGTGAACGCCGTCGCGGCCCATCTCACTGCGCCAGGGGTGGACCGGAGCCCGTTGGTGACGCACGGCGGCGGCGACGGCGGGCTGTTCACCGGCATCCTCGTTCGCTATCTGGCGCTGGCCGCGGGCCACCCGTCCCTGGACGGCGAGGCCCGCTCGACGGCCCAACGACTCGTGCTCGACACGTGCGACGGCTTCTGGCTCGGGCGCGACGAACGCACGCTCCCCGACGGGCGCAGGGCCAGCGTCTTCTCGCCGGATGCTGCTCGGCCGGCCGCCGAGGCCCAACCGCCGGGCCTGGCGATTGAGCTCTCGACCCAGCTGCAGGCCTGGATGACCCTGGAAGGGGCCGCCACGCTCTGGGTCTGACCCGCGGCCAGCAGCCGCCCGAAAATGCTTCGGGCTCGCCCCACCCGATGACGGCACCTTCCGCGTAGCATCCCCACCAGGCGACCATGGGAGATCGCGATGCAGAAGGCAAACGCCATTGGTGGAATCCTCTCCATCCTGACCGGAGCGGTCTGGGTGCTGGTGAGCATGGCCAGCTGGCCGGCTGCTGTGGGGGTGGTGGTCAGCATGCTGCTGGGCGCCTACTGGGCCTTCGGCCGACAGCTGGTGGCCGGGCAGGACATGCCGACCCGAGATCGTGACCGCGGGCGCGACCGCGGGTGAGACTAAAGACGTGCCCCGACCTCGAAGACGCCTCCGACTGACCTGTGTCGTCGTGCTCGCCGGGCTGACGCTGGCCGGCTGCACAGAAGACTCCGGCCCCACCACGGCCGTGCCGATCAGGGTCGCCGGTACACAACCGACGCAGCCGGTTCCGTCTCGCTCCGCAGGCGCGGGGTCGTCGGGGGCCTCTGCATCCCCCCGCCCGGCCACGACGACGGTCAACCCGGCACCGGCCACCACGGCACCCAACCCCGTGTCGATCCAGGCGCTCATCGACCGCACCTACGACGGGAGCGGGCTCAGGCTCGGCGCCGAGCGAGGGAGCACCAGCGCGTACCGCCAGTACTACGCGACCTACCGGGGGGATGGGTTGACCATCTCGGGCCGCATCAACATCCCTCGGGGTGAGGGGCCCTTTCCGGCCGTGGTGCTCGCGCACGGCTACGTCGACCCGCTCGAGTACACGAACGGGCAGACGATGCTGCGCGAGCGCGACTACCTCGCCCGCCAGGGTTACGTCACCCTGCACGTCGACTACCGCAACCACGCCCAGTCGAGCAAGGACCCGCAGGCGGACGACACCCTGCGCCTCGGCTACACCGTCGACACCATCAACGCCGCCCTCGCCCTCCAGCAGGACTCGCGGGTCGACCCCGACCGCATCGCCCTGATCGGCCGCTCGATGGGCGGCGGGGTGGTCTACAACGCCCTCGTCGTGCGGCCCGGGCTCTTCAAGGCGGCGGTGGCCTACGCACCCGTGAGCTCGGATGCCGTCGACAACTTCGAGAAGTGGGTGCGGCCTGACCGGTCCCGCTCAATGGTCGCAGACGCAGTGATCACCCGGCTCGGCACCCCTGAGCAGCAGCCGGCCAACTGGGCCGCGGTCAGCCCGCGCACCTTCTTCGACCGCACCCAGGACCCGCTCATGATCCATCACGGCACCGCCGACGAGGAGTGCCCGATCGCCTGGAGCCAGCAGACCGTGGCCGCCTTGAAGGCAGCGGGAAAACCGGTGAGCTACTACGTGTATCCGGGCCAGCAGCACACGATGACCTCGCAGTGGCCGCTCTCAATCCGGCGGTCCGAGGCGTTCATCGCCAAGCGCCTGGCCTGAGCCAGCCACCGGCGACGGGCACGGCTGGATGCCACGCCTGCGACGACGGCTCCCTCTTTTTCGGTGGTTGACCTCTGGAGATACCCGGTATACCTTGCTCGTCACGCAGGTAATACTCGGTATGGAGGAGTGGGGATGTCGGTCAAACAAGGGCTGCTGGCGCTGCTCGCCCAGGAGCCGATGTACGGAGCCCGCCTCAGGACAGAGTTCGAGGCCCGCACCGGAGGCACCTGGCCGCTCAACGTCGGTCAGGTCTACACCACCCTCGCCCGGCTCGAGCGAGACGGCTTCGTCGAGCCGCTCGGAGGCGCCGACGACGAGGGCCGCATCGCCTACGCCTTGACCGACTCGGGCCGGGCCGAGATCTCCCGCTGGTGGCTCACGCCGGTCACCCGAGAGTCGACCCCACGAGACGAGCTCGTCATCAAGCTCGCGCTGGCCGTGACCCTGCCGGGCATCGACGTGCCGCGCGTGGTGCAGACTCAGCGCACCGCGACCCTGAAGCACCTGCGTGACCTGACCCGCCTCAAAGCCCGTACCGACGAACCCGTCGACGGCCGCGACCTCGCCTGGTCGCTGGTGCTCGAGAACCACCTGTTCGCGGCGGAAGCAGAGGCTCGGTGGCTCGACCACGTCGAGGCCCGCCTCGCGCGAGCCGCCGGGATGCCGGTGGGCCCGGTGGCGGTGTCGGTCGAGCCCGAACCAGCCAGCACGCGGCGGATGGGAGACCGGGCATGACCGGCGGGCAGCGGTCAGGGGCCGCGCCGGTCGTGCCCGGTGAACCGGATGATGCGAAGGCGCAGGCTGGACGGTTAGCGGCTCGGCCGCCTCTGCTCGAGCTCGAGAACGTCACGCGAGTGCACGGCGAGGGCGAGACGGCCGTGAAGGCGCTCGACGGGGTGACGCTTCGAGTGCGCAGCGGCGAGCTCGTCGCGGTGATGGGCCCGAGCGGGTCGGGCAAGTCGACCCTGCTCAACCTCGCCGGCGGTCTCGACCGAGCCACGAGCGGCGTCGTGCGTATCGCCGGCATCGACCTCGGCGGGCTTCGCCCCCGCGACCTGGCCAGACTGCGTCGCCGCCAGGTCGGGGTCGTCTTCCAGGACCTCAACCTCATTCCGAGCCTGACCGCGGCGGAGAACATCGGCCTACCGCTCGAGCTCGACGGCGACTCCGTGAGCCGGTCACGGCGCAACGCGCTCGACGCCCTCGACCAGCTGGGGCTGCGTGAGCTGGCCGACCGCTTCCCCGACCAGATGTCGGGTGGCCAGCAGCAGCGGGTCGCCATCGCCAGAGCCCTGGTCGGGTCGCGCCAGCTCGTGCTCGCCGACGAGCCCACGGGCGCCCTCGACTCGACGACCGGCGAGGGCGTGCTGCGGGTGTTGCGTCAACGGGTCGACGACGGCGCCGCCGGCCTGCTCGTCACCCACGAGGCCCGGCACGCCGCCTGGGCCGACCGGGTCGTGTTCCTGCGCGACGGGGTCGTCGTCGACACCACCGGCGAACCCGACACGGTCGACGCACTACTCGAGCCGACCGCCCGATGAGGGCAGCGCGATGACGACCACCCTCGACCGCAAGGTCGACGACACACCGAGCAGCACGCGGCCGGAGCCCACCCGGCGCGCGCAGTGGTGGGCCGGGTGGCGAGTGGCGCTGCGGCTGGCCCGCCGAGACGTACGACGCCACCGCGGCCGAAGCGCCCTGGTGCTGCTGATGATCGGGTTACCGGTCATGCTGCTGGTGTTCGGCGCCACGTTCGCCATGACGGCTGACCGCACCCCCGCGGAGGATGCACCCTACGCCTACGGCACCGGGGTGGCCCTGGTCTCCGGCCCCACCGCCCCTGTCGCCATCGAACAGTCGGTGGACGGGAACGGAACCGGCTGGAGTGACGACGCGCCGAAAGCCACACCGATACCGGGCTTCGAGGCGAACCCGACCCAGGCCATCTCGAAGCTCTTGGGTGGTACTGCTATCCCGCTCGAGAGGCTCGACCTGCGCGCCACGATCGACGGCGCCCGCACCCCGGTCCCGGGGCTGGCCATCTCGCTGCCGGCCGGCGCCGACCTCGGTCAGCGCGCCCACCGGATAAGTGGCAGGTGGGCGGCGAGCGACGACGAGGTGGTGGTCACGCCCTACGGCATCGCCCTCGGTCTGCCGGACTCAGGCCGCGTCGACCTTGCCCAGGTCGGGGTCGACGAAACCCGACAGACCACTGGACGAACGGTCGTAGGGGTGGCAGAAGCGGTCACCATCGCCGGTTCTGACCTGTCGGTGTCCCCGGCCGCCATCGTGGTCCCTTTCACCGGCGTTCCGTCGACGTGGCTGATGACCTCCGCCAAGACGATCGACTGGCCCTCGGTGCAGCGGCTCAACCGCTACGCCCTCGTGGTCACGAGTAAGGCCGTGACCAGCCTGCCTGATGACGAGCGTGCTCGGCTCGA
>JBBSTU010000109.1:0-13034 GCA_038235595.1 Actinomycetales bacterium
AACGGAGGTGACCGATGAGGAACGAGGGGGAGAGCCCGAGGGATGCCATCCGCTCGATCTGCTCAGGGTGCAGCACGCTGCAGTGCTCGATGCGGTGCCGGTGGTCGTCTCGAGGAGCCGTGGCCAGAGCGCGCTCGAACGCGTCGATGGTGACGTCGATGGCGGCGTCGCCGTTGGCGTGCACGCCCACCTGCCAGCCGTCGCGGTGTGCTCGCAGCACGACCTCGGCCAGCTCTTCGGCGGAGTAGTTCAGCGACCCGCAGGAGTCGCTGCCGAGGTAGGGCTTGCGCTGGTAGCCGGTGCCGGCCTGGTTCGAGCCGTCAGACCACGCTTTGATGCCGTGCACGCGGAACCGGTCGTTGCCGAACCCGGGCTTCAGGCCGAGCTCGCTCCAAGCGTCGTACGCGCTCGAGACGAGCATGCCCCGGTAGCGCACCGGCGCCTCGTCGTCGAGCGCGCTGCGCAGACCGTCGAGGTCGGTGGCGCCGTCGATCGACCCGATGCCGCAGTCGTGCAGCAGCGTCACGCCCTGACCGGCGGCGTTCCAGAGCAGCTCGCGGATGCGGCCGACGAGGGCGTCGCCGGTGACCAGGGGGAAGCCGATGGTGAAGGCCCGCACGGCCGATGACTCCTCCAGTCGCCCGGTCAGCTCACCGCGCTCGTCTCGGCTGTAGCGACCCGCTGGGGGGTCGGGGGTGTCGCGGTCGATACCGGCGCGGGCCAGCGCCGCGGAGTTGACCCAGGCGATGTGGCCGTTGCTCTCCAGCACGAGCAGAGGCCGGTCGGGCACGAGCCGGTCGAGGGTCTCGCGGTCGAGGCGGGGGTGCCCGTCGGTGATGCTGGGGTCGAACTGCTGGGCCAGCACCCAACCGGTCTGGGTGGCGGCGGCCCCGCGCAGGGCGGTGTGGACCGCGTCGGCGGTGGGCGTGGACATCGGGCTCACGTCGACCCAGTCGGCGAGCTGCACCATGGCGGAGTGCATGTGCGGGTCGATGAGCCCGGGCAACAACGATCGCCTGTCGAGGGCGACCTGCTCGGTGTCCTTGCCCACGAGGGTGTTCACCTCATCGAGCGACCCGACCGCCACCAGGCGACCGGCGCGCACGGCCACGGCCTCTGGGTGGGACCCAGCGGCATCCATCGTCATGATCGGGCCGCCGGAGAAGACGATGTCGGCAGGGCTCTGGTTGTTCGGGTCGACCGGGCTCATGCCGTCGACCGTAACCGGGCCGGCCGGCCGGCCGGCCGGCCGGCGTGCCTCCACCACGCGGGCGCGGCGCAGACGACGCCGGCTCCTACACTCGGCGGGTGCCTGACCTGCTGACCCGCCGCCGCCGCGATGCCGACGTGCCGGCCCTGGTCGAGATCCTCGTCCGCCAGCAGCCCGAGACGCACTACCCGTTCCACTGGCCGTCAGACCGGGCGCCCGAGGACTTCATCCGCCGCCCGGGTGAGCTCGAGTCGTGGGTGGCCGAGCTGCACGGGGTCGTCGTCGGCCACGTCGCGATTCAGTCGGTGGCCGACGACGACGAGCTCGGGCAGGTGTGGGCGACCGCTCACAGCGTGCCCATCGCGGCTCTGCGCTGTATCAGTGTGTTGTTCGCCGATCGTCGGCTGGCCCGTCGGGGCATCGGCTCGGCGCTGCTCCAGCGCGCCACCGATCAGGCGCTCGCTGAAGGTGGAGCCCCGGTGCTCGACGTGGTGGCTGAACACCGCGAGCCCCGTCACCTCTACCTGGCCCGAGGCTGGGTCGAGGTAGGCCGGGCTCGACCCATGTGGCTGCCCGCTTCCGCCGAACCGGTCTACCTGATGATCCTGCCCCGACCGCTTGACGACTCAGGGAGCCTGACGCCGTCCTGACCTCACGTCTTCTCGTACACGCGCTCCCCCCGTATCCACGTCTGCCTCACTCCGACCTGGTCGAGCTCGTTCGCATCGATGGTGAACGGGTCGCGGTCCACGATGATGAAGTTCCCCTCGAACCCTGGGCTGATGACACCGACGTCGCCGACCACGCTGATCTGCGCAGCCTTGCCGGTGAACAGGTGAAGGGCCTCTCCGACGGTGACGGCTTCCTGGGCATTGATCGGATCACCGGTGTAGGCGGTTCGGGTGACGGCGGTCTTGACCGACAGAAACGGGTCGTCGCAGTTGCTCCACGCCGTTGCGGGGGCATCGGAGGACAGCGCGAGGCTGGCCACGTGGTCGTAGAGGGTACGGATCGGGTAGGCAATGTCGAACTGCCGAGACCCCAAATTCTTGACGTACGAGTCGTACTCGGCGAAGAAGAACACGGTGTGGGTAACGATGCCGAAGCTCATCCGGGCCCGGTTCGCTCGCTGCATCATGGCCGAGGTCACCAGGGTGGCGTGATCGAACCGAATGCTCGGCTGCGCGCCCATCCACGGCGCCTCGTCTTCGAACAGGTCCATCAGATGGTTGATGCCGCGATCGCCCATGACGTGCACGGCGCACTGCACCTGGTTCTCTCGCGCCCAGGCCACGGCCGTGCGCAGCTCCTCGTCGGAGACGGTCACGACGCCATGGCTGTCGGTTCCCGGGTAAGGGTCCTCCACCCAGGCGGTGCGATTGGAGAACGCCCCGTCCATGAACACCTTCACCCCCGCAATACGCATCCGGCCGCTACGGTCCTGGTCGGTCAACGTCGGTAGGTCACTTCCGGCGTAGACGAGGAAGATGCCGGTCGACGGCAGGTAACCTGCCTGCTCGGCGGCGCGGAAGGTGGCGAGCGGGTCAGCGATGAAGTTCCCGTACAGGTCGTTCACGCTGACCAGACCCAGAGAGAGGAAGTGCTCGTTCAGGCCCACCAGACGGCGGACGATCTCTTCTCGGCCCGGCTCCGGGCGCAGCTTGTAGACCAGGTCGACCGCGGCGGGTTCAACGAGCACGCCGGTCGGGTTGCCGACCCGATCACGAAGAATCTGGCCGTGCCGCGGATCGACGGTCTGCGCGGTGATGCCAGCGAGCCGCAGCGCGAACGTGTTGCACACGGCGGTATGGCTGTCAGCGCGACGGGCGAACACCGGCTGGGATGTGGACACCGCATCGAGCGTGTGACGGGTGGGCGCACCGTCGGGGTAGTTGTCCTCGTTATAGCCAAAACCCATCACCCAGGCGTCGGAGCCGGCACCGAGGTCGGGGTGGGAGCGCAGCTGCTCCACCAGCCCGGCACAGGTCGCCACCAACGGCTGGAGCAGCGCCACGGAGTCGGTCAGCGTCGCCATGAACGACGGGTGGGTGTGGACGTCGATCAGTCCGGGCAGCACGGTTGCCTCGCCCAGGTCCACGACCTCACCATCGACAGTGGCCGCGTCGACCTCGTCAGCATCACCGACCCAGGTGAACACCCCGCCCTCGATGGTGAAGGCCGAACAGAAAGTGTCGGGGCCGGCACCGGTGAAGACCTTTGCCGCCGTGTATGTCGTCATAGCCCCCGTTCCTACACCCCACGTGCCCGCGGTCCAAGAAGTATCCCGGGGACCCGCCCCCGGGAGGCCCAGACCTGGTTCGCGGCGATGTAACGGCGCAGTGCCACTGCCCGCCGGGGGCCTCAGGGACCGCCCCGCGAGAACGAGGTCCCACTTCACTCACCGCCACTCAGGAGAAGTCGCGCAGGGCCCGGTTCTCGATGTCACGCAGTACCTCGTCGGCGGCCCCGGCCGACACCTCGCCGCGACGACGCTCGCGCAGCACAAGCTGTCGCTCGACGTCGCTGGCCCGGCTGAGCAACGACTCGAGGGCCCGGCCGCGCTGCTCCGTCTGCTCGCTGCCACCACCGCCACGGGCCTCGTCCATCCGCTGCTGAGCGGCGAGGTAGCCCTCGTACTGGGCCATCGCCGCCTGCTGCACATCGTCGTCGGCGCCGCTCACCCCGGCCTCTTCGCGAATCTGCGCCAGCGCAGCCTCGGTCGCGCGCAGCCGCAGGGCCGAGACCTCCTTGGCCTCGTCGGCGTCGCTGCCCACCCCGAGCAGCCGGGTGAGCGGGCCGAGGGTCAGGCCCTGCACCACCAGGGTCAACAGCACGCACGCCAACGCGACCGCGACGATCTCGTTGCGGTTGGGCAGGGGCTCACCGGTCTCGACGACCGTCGGCAGGGCGAGCGCGGTGGCCACCGTGACGACGCCGCGCATCCCGGCCCACGACACCACGGCCGACTCGCGCCAGTTGCTCGGCACCGGCATGTCCCGACGCCTCGCGCGGAACCGGCCCAGCGAGGCGGCGGGAAAGATCCACGCCGCGCGGAACACCACGAGCGTGGCGACCACGAGCAGCGCGAGCCAGACGGTCTGCATCGTCACCGCCGTCGAGCGAATGACCGATACGAGCTCGAAGCCGAGCAGTGCGAAGACGAGGCTGGTGATGAGGAAGTCGGCGTACGACCACACGGCCCGTCCGAGCAGCCACCCACCCGATGTGGTGGCCGCGTGCCCGAAGGTGCGCAGGTAGAGCCCGAGCACGAGCACGGCCAGCACTCCGGAACCGTTGACGTGCTCGGCCCCGACGTAGGCCCCGAAGGGCACGAGAACCGTCAGCGTGGTCTCGGCGTAGCCGTCGTGGATCCGGGCCAGCGCCAGCTGGGTGATGTAGCCGAGGGCCAGCCCGACGAGCACCCCCAGCACGAGCGCCTCGACGAGCTCCAGCCCGACATCGGCGGCGCTGATGTCACCGGTGACCGCCGCGATGATGGCCACCTTGTAGGCGACGAGCGCGGTGGCGTCGTTGAACATCCCCTCGCCTTCGAGGATGGTGACCAGGCGGTGCGGCAGTCGCAGTCGCCGCGCCACCGCCGTGGCCGCGACCGGGTCGGGCGGCGAGACCATGGCCCCGAGCACCCAGGCGACCGACCACGGCAGCCCGGCCGCGTGCGCGACCACCGCAACGACCGCGACGGTGGCCACGGTGAGCCCGACCGCCAGCACGAAAACGGCCGACGCGTGCTCACGGAACTCGTTCACCGTCGTGCGCTGCGTGGCGGCGAACAACAGCGGCGGCAGCACGAGCGGAAGGATGAGAGCGGGGTCGAGCGAGAACGTCGTCGACGGTGAGGCGAGGGCGAGCGCCAGCCCGAAGATGGTCAGCAGCACGGGCTGGGGCACCCGCACCTTGTCGGCTACCGGGGTGAGCAGGATGACCCCCACCACCAGCACCACCGTCAACATCAGACCGCTCACGAGAAAACCTTAGTGGGGCATCCACGGCCGGCCGCCTACGCTGGTCGTGCGAGGGGCGGCCAACTCCCGCCGTCCGCGCCGACAAGGGCCGCCGTGTCACGTCTGGTCCACACCGCGACACTCGAGCAGGCCGCTGCTCGTGGGTCGCCGTCTCGTTGGCGGGATGACGTACGCCCGCTACGCCGTCGGTCGGTGACCGGGCCTGGGCGGCATACATTGGCAGTGGACCCCAACCGACCCCAGTGAGGACACCGATGTACGGCTCAGTCAAGGACGAGATCGCCGCCACGCTGCAGCAGATCGAGGATGCCGGTCTCTACAAGAACGAGCGCGAGCTCACCTCGCCCCAGTCGGCTCACGTGACGACCCTCAAGGCCGACGCCCTCAACTTCTGCGCGAACAACTACCTCGGTCTGGCCAACGAGCCGTCGGTCGTCGCGGCGGCCAGGACGGCACTCGAGGAGTGGGGTTTCGGGATGGCGTCGGTGCGATTCATCTGCGGCACCCAGACCCTGCACACGGGGTTGGAGGCGAAGATCTCCGACTTCCTCGGCACGGAGGCGACGATCCTCTACTCGTCGTGCTTCGACGCCAACGGGGGCGTCTTCGAGGTGCTGTTCGGTGCCGACGACGCCATCATCAGCGACGAGCTCAACCATGCGTCGATCATCGACGGGATCCGGCTGTCGAAGGCGAAGCGCTTCCGGTACAAGAACGCCGATATGGCCGACCTGCGTGAACAGCTGACCGCCGCCCAGGCGGCCCAGGCCAAGCGGGTCGTCGTGGTGACCGACGGGGTGTTCTCGATGGACGGCTCCTACGCCCCCCTCGACCAGATCTGCGACCTCGCCGACGAGTTCGGCGCCATGGTGCTCGTCGACGACTCGCACGCGGTCGGCTTCGTCGGCGAGGGTGGACGCGGCACCCCTGAGCTCTTCGGCGTGATGGACCGCGTCGACATCATCACCGGCACGCTCGGCAAAGCGCTCGGCGGCGCCTCGGGCGGCTACGTCAGCTCGCACCGTGAGGTCGTCGACCTGCTGCGCCAGCGCTCGCGGCCCTACCTCTTCTCCAACTCGGTGGCGCCGGCCGTGGCGGCCGGGTCGATGGCCGCCCTCGCGCTCGTCGAGGGGTCGGCCGACAAGCGCGAGACCCTCAAGGCCAACACCGCGCTGTTCCATCGACTCATGACCGAGGCCGGCTTCGAGCTGCTGCCCGGCACCCACCCGATCCGGCCGGTCATGTTCCCGGGCGACGACGGCGCGCGCCTCGCGGCGGCGGTCGCCGACCACATGCTGGCCCACGGCGTCTATGTGATCGCGTTCAGCTTCCCGGTGGTGCCCCGAGGCAAGGCTCGCATCCGGGTGCAGCTCTCGGCGGCTCATTCCGAGGCTGACGTGCGCGCCTGTGTGGCGGCCTTCATCGGGGCCCGTGATGCCGTCCGCTGACGCGGGTCGTCACAGCACACAGCTCACCACGGGTGGTGCAGCGAAGGGCCTCCTGGCCCGCGACGGTCGGGTGGCGGCCGGCGTTCGGGGTCTGACGCCCGGATACTTCGCGATGGTCATGGCGTCGGGCATCATCTCGCTCGGGCTCGACCTCGGTGGCTTCACGGCGGTCTCGGCGGTGCTGTTCGTGGCCGGCGTGGTCAGCTACGTGGTGCTCGTGGTCTTGAACGCATGGCGTCTGGTCAGCTTCCCTGACGCCATGCGCACCGACTTCACCGACCCCAGACGTGCGTTCGGGTTCTTCACCTTCGTGGCCGGCACCAATGTGCTCGGCGTGCGGGCCGGCGAGCAGGGGTGGCACGAGGTGACGGGCGTGCTGCTCGTCGTGGCGGGTTTGTGCTGGTTCGTGCTCGGCTACGTCGTGCCGTGGAGCGCGGTGCTGGGCCACGTCGAGCGGCCGGTACTCACGAGCGCGAACGGCACCTGGTTCATCTGGGTCGTCGCCAGCCAGTCGGTCGCCATCGCAGCGGCGAGTCTCGAGGTGGTGGTCACCAACGGTCGCATCGGGCTGGCCATCATCGCGGTCTTCTCGTGGTCGGTCGGGGTGTTCCTGTACGCGGCGGTCGGCGTCTTCGTGTCGTTGCGTCTGATGCTCTACCGCCTCGAGCCGGTGCAGCTCGACCCGCCTTACTGGGTGGCCATGGGGGCGGTGGCGATCACGGTGCTGGCCGGCGCGCGGATCGTCGAGATGCAGACGGCCCCGATGGTCGATGCGACCCGGGCCCTCATCGCCGGCATGTCGGTCGTCTTCTGGTGCTTCGCCACCTGGCTGATCCCCGCGCTCGTGGCAGCGGGGCTCTGGCGGCACGTGTTCAAGGCAGTGCGGCTCGACTACTCGCCGGCGCTGTGGAGCATCGTCTTCCCCCTCGGGATGTACGCCGTCGCCAGCACCTACCTCGGCCGGGCCGACCACCTGCCGAGCCTCGAGGCGATCGGCGCCGGCTGGATCTGGGTGGCCCTGGCCGCCTGGGTTGTCGTGTTCGTGGCGATGGTGCACGACATCATCCGGCAGCTGCAGGGCGCAACCGTCGACGCCTGAGCGGCAGGCACTCACGGGTGGGAGATCGGATGCCGCACAGCGGCCGGCGGATGCGCGTCTGGCACCTTCCAGTGCTCAGAGGTGCCAGCCGCGCCACAGCGTGTGCGTCTGGCACCTGCCCGTCTTCGGAGGTGCCGAACGCACGACGCAAGACACACCGTGGTGGCCACTGGACCGAGCCGCCTGCGGTCGCGATGGCCTCGGCGTCAGTCGACCCGGGCTCGCAGCCACGGGCGGGAGAGGTCGAACCGGCGGCCGGTGACCTCGATCTTCTCGATGGCGATGATGCGCATCTTCGGTGTGTCGACCCATGGTCGCAGGGGGAGCTGCTCGACGAGTCTGCCGGCGTCGCCGGTCAGCTCGCGGGCCTGGCCGCGCAGCACGACGCTGGTGGCCACCTCGTCTGTGATCTCGTCGGTCTCGAAGGCCACGTCGGCGTTCATCTTCAGGCCGAGCAGCTTGCTGCCCTCAGAGGTGCGAAAGAGCAACCGCTCGCCCTCGATGACGTAGTTGATCGGCACGATGTGCACCTCGTCGAGCAGATGGAAGGCGATCCGGCCGAACTCATGGCCGCGCAGAAACTCCCAGCTCTCTTCCGGGTGCAGCTCGTGGGTCGGTTCGTCATTCGCAGACATCGTCGTCACCTTTCGGGAGGACGGCCCCGTTGGCCGTCGGCGGCCTTGTCCTACGAAGTGTAGTATCTGCGGCCCGGCGCGCGACAACAGGCCGGCATCCGCTTGACTGTGGTCATGGACTTCTGGAGCTCGTACCGCCACGGGTTCGCCCGCGTCGCGGCCTGCACGGTGCCGCTTGCCATCGCCGACCCGCAGCGCAACGCCGACACCGTCATTGCCAGGGTGCGCGACCTGCACGACGACGGAGTGGCCGTCGCCATCTTTCCCGAGCTCGGGTTGTCGGGCTACGCCATCGACGACCTGCTGTTGCAGGACCCTCTGCTCGACGCCGTCGACGAGGCTCTGGCCCGCATCTGTGAGGCGACCGCCGACCTGCGCCCGATCTTCGTCGTCGGGGCTCCGCTGGCTCGGGGCAGCCGGCTCTACAACTGTGCGGTCGTGATCCAGGGCGGCGGCATCATCGGGGTCGCCCCGAAGTCGTACCTGCCCACCTACCGCGAGTTCTACGAGCGCCGGCACTTCGCCCCCGGCGATGACCAGCGCGGCCTCGACATCGAGGTAGCCGGCCAGTGGGTGCCGTTCGGCCCCGACCTGCTCTTCCGCGCCGTCGACGTGCCCGGCCTCGTGCTCCACGTCGAGGTCTGCGAAGACCTCTGGGTGCCGATCCCACCCAGCCACGAAGCGGCCCTCGCCGGAGCCACCGTGCTGGCCAACGTCTCGGGCAGCCCGATCACCGTGTCGAAGGCCGAGGACCGGCACCTGCTCTGCCGCGCGGCCTCCATGCGGTGCCTCGCCGCCTACCTCTACGCCGCGGCCGGTGAGGGCGAGAGCTCGACCGACCTCTCGTGGGACGGCCAGACGATGATCTACGAGAACGGTGCCCTGCTCGCCGAGACCGAACGCTTTCCCGAGGGCGACCGCAGCTCGATCGCCGACATCGACCTCGACCTGCTGCGTCAGGAGCGTCAGCGTCAGGGCACCTTCGATGACAACCGGCGCACCCACGCCGCCCGCACGAGCGCCTTCCGCACCGTCGACGTGCGGCTCGACCCGCCCACCGACGACATCGGTCTGCTGCGCAAGGTCGACCGCTTCCCGTTCGTGCCCGACGAAGAGCAGCGTCTCGCGCTCGACTGCTACGAGGCCTACAACATCCAGGTCTCCGGGCTCGAGCAGCGACTGACGGCCATCGGACAGCCCAAGATCGTCATCGGGGTGAGCGGGGGCCTCGACAGCACCCACGCCCTCATCGTGGCGGCCAAGGCGATGGACCGGCTGGGTCGCCCTCGCAGCGACATCCTCGCGTTCACCATGCCCGGCTTCGCCACGAGCGACCACACCAAGAACAACGCCATCTCGCTCATGGGGTCGCTCGACGTGACGTGGGCAGAGCTCGACATCCGGCCCGCGGCGACCGAGATGCTGACCGCGATGGACCACCCGTACGGCCGCGGCGAGGAGGTCTACGACGTCACCTTCGAGAACGTGCAGGCCGGCATCCGCACCGACTACCTCTTCCGCGTCGCCAACCAGCGCGGGGGTATCGTGCTCGGCACCGGTGACCTCTCCGAGCTGGCCCTCGGTTGGTGCACCTACGGTGTCGGTGACCAGATGTCTCACTACGGCGTCAACGCCGGCGTGCCGAAGACCTTGATACAACACCTGATTCGATGGGTGATCTCGTCCGCTCAGTTCGAGGAGCCGGTGGCCGAGACCCTGGAGTCGATCCTCGACACCGAGATCTCGCCCGAGCTGGTGCCGGCGAAGGAGGGTGCGAAGCCGCAGAGCACGCAAGACCGTATCGGGCCCTACTCGCTGCAGGACTTCACCCTCTTCCACGTGCTCCGCCACGGCTACCGCCCGTCGAAGATCGCCTTCCTGGCCCACCACGCCTGGAGCGACGTCGAGGTGGGGGAGTGGCCCGCCGGCTACCCCGACGCCGAGCGCGCGGCCTACGACCTGCCCACCATCCGCAGGTGGCTCGTGGTGTTCATCACCCGCTACTTCGCCAACCAGTTCAAGCGCTCCGCCCTGCCGAACGGGCCGAAGGTGGTGGCCGGCGGATCGCTCTCACCCCGAGGAGACTGGCGGATGCCGTCTGACGCCAGCGCGACGACGTGGCTCGGTGAGCTCGACGCCAACGTGCCCGAGCAGTGACGACGGAGGGTGGGCAGTGAGCGCGCCGGATGCCGTCGTCGTCCGCGAGCTGGTCGAGGCCGACTGGGCGCAGGTGTGGTCGATCATCGAGCAGGTCGTTCGAGCCGGCGACACCTTTCCCTTCCCGACCGACCTGAGCGAGAAGGTCGCCCGAGAGATCTGGCTCGACAACGGTCCGGGTGGCCGAGCCAGCGTGGCCGTGGTCGGCGCTGACGTGGTGGTGGGAACCGCGAAGATGGGCCGCAACCGACCAGGGCCGGGTGCTCACGTGGCCACCGCGAGCTACATGGTGACGAGGGCGGCGCGCGGACGTGGTGTGGGTCGGGCCCTGGTCGTCGACTCACTGGCCTGGGCGCGGGAGTCTGGCTACGCCGCAATGCAGTTCAACGCGGTGGTCGACACCAACCGGTCGGCGATCGGGCTGTACGAGAGCCTTGGCTTTGCGGTGGTCGGCACGGTGCCTCGGGCCCACGAGCTGCCCACTGGCGAGCGGGTGGGGCTCAGCATCATGCACGTCGAGCTCTGAGTCACGTTGAGGCCCGGCGAGGCCTACGAGCCCCCTCGTGGCCGAACGGCCCTCAGCTGCAGCAGATGCACCTCGACCTCGCGGCCGACGACCTCGAGACTGACGTGGCCGCCGCCGTACCGCTCGGAGCGAGACTGGCCCTTGTCAGAGCTCTCAGAGCTGTCAGCGGCGTCAGGCGACGGCGGCCAGCAGCCGATCGAGCTCGGCCGCCAGGCCGTCGACCAGTGCCTGTGGGTCGGGGCACAGCTGGCGCACCGTGGTGACACTGATATCGACGTGCTGGTCGTAGGTGATGGCCGCAACGAAGAGGTGAACCGGCGGGCTCACGATGCCGCGGAGGAAGACGTTGGTGATGCGGCGGGTGGCCAGGTAGAGCGGCTGACGCGGCCCGGCCAACGTCGACACGGTGAGGTTCTGGGTGGGCGGCAACAGGCTTGACGCCCTGGTGCCGGCGAAGGCCGTGGCCGCCGAGACGACGCCGGGCAGCAACAGGTCACCGACGTCGGCGAGGGAGTCCCACTCGGCCCGAGACCGAGGCAGGGCGGCCTTGGCCGCCGCTGAGCTCGTGTGCACCGCCGCCAGCCGCTGCACGGGGTCGCCCAGGTGCACGGGCAGGTCAACCCACATGGTCGTGAGGTGGTTGCCAGGTAGGCCGCCGTCGCCCGCGGCCCGCACGTTGACGGGGCACGTGGTGCGGATGGGTCGGTCGGGCAGGTCGTCGTGCGCCGCCAGGTACTCGCGCATGCTGCCGGCCACGAGCGACAGCAGCACCTCGTTGATGGTCGTTCCAGGGAACAACACCCGCACCGCCTGCACCTGCGCGAAGGGCAGGCTGACGATCGCGATCGACTTGTGCGGATCGGTGACGTGCTGGTTGAAGAGCGTCAACGGCGGGGCGTTGGTCAGGGAGGGCACGTAGCCCGGTAGCTCCGGCAGCCGAATAGGCGCTGGGCGGGGCGATCGGGCAAGCACGCCAACCTGTTCGGCGGCACTGGCCAGGAGCCGCCTCGTGGCGACGGTGTTGGCCGCCAGGCGGCTGGGTATCTCCACCACTGCCCGTCGTAGCAACGAGGGGTGGGCCCGCCCGATCATCGGCGCTGGCTCGAGGTCGTGACAGACCGGGGCGGGGGCGACGTCGAAGAGCAGCTGCTGCAGCGCGATCATGCCCATGCCGTCCATCACCGCATGGTGCAGGCGCAGCACCAGCGCCGACCGCCCATCGGCCAGTCCCGTGAGGTACCAGGCCTCCCAGAGCGGCCTACCACGGTCGAGCGGCAGGCTCGTGACCTCCAGCACGGTGTCCATCAGGGCAGCCCGGTCGCCCGGTGCCGGGACCACCCGATAGTGCATGTGCGCGTCGAGGTCGACCGAGTCTGCCTGGGACCAGCGGTCCTCGCCGATGCGCAGTGGGGCATGCGCGATCACCCGGTTGGCGATCGGCGAGCCGGAGAGCCGTTGGGCGAAGACCGCCCGAACGTCGGCGAAGGGCAGCGGCCCTTCCGGTGCAGCCTCGAGCATGTAGATGCCGGCAACGTCCATCGGGTAGCCGCCGCGTTCGAGGCGCAGGAAGATGCTCTCCGTGCTGCGCATCGACGGCATCTGAGTCCTCTCGAGATCGGCACCCCAAACAGGCACTGCTCATTATGCTCGGGTGCGGTGGGCCCGGCTGCGCCCCCTGGGGGGTCAGGTTCGGTCCTGGCCGCTCATGATCGTTCGTGGTCGGCGATCGTTCGGGGCGACCGCTATGACCGGGGGTCAGTCGGTCAGTCGGTCAGTCGGTCAGGGCCTGGCGCAGCAGCTGCACGAGCGCCTCCAGCTGGAGGGTGTCGCCCGATGCGACCTCCTCGTCGCTGCCGTCGAGAGCGCGGGCAGCGAGCCCCTGCTTGGCGTCGATGAGCTCGGCGATCTTGGAGTCGATGGTGCCGGCGGCCAGGATGCGCCACGCGGTGACCGGTTCGTCCTGGCCGATGCGGTGT
>JBBSTU010000110.1:0-12998 GCA_038235595.1 Actinomycetales bacterium
GGTAGACCACGGCCTGCTCGATGCTGATGTGGCGCAGGATCTGCGGCATCTGGGCGCAGTGGCCGAACATGTCGGGCAGGTATCCGATCGCCATCACCGGGCCCAGCCGTGCGGCGTCGGCCCATCCGATCTCGAGGTTGCGGATCATCGTCTCGCCCGAGCAGAGAAACTCATCCATCAGCACCCGCCACGGCCCGATGGCCAGCCGGCCGCTCACGGCGAGGGCCCGCACGGCCTCCGTCTGCTCGGGGCGCACCTGAAGGTAGTCGTCGACGGCGGCCATCTGCCCGTCCATGGTGAAACGGAAGTCGGGCTCGCGAACGGCCCTGGCGACGACGTCGTCGAGAAGGTCGACAAGGCGCAGACGGAAGCGTTGGAAGGGCTCGTACCACTCCCGGTCCCAGTGGGTGTGGGGCACGAGCCAGACCGTGTTCGTCATGACTCCCGATCATGGCAGGTGGGCCCGGCCGGGGCGCGGCGGAAGCCCCCGTCGACCGCCTCCCTGAGCCGATGGGGGGTGAGCGCTGCCCACGTGGTGGACATTTGGGACGTCGGGTGTCACGGATGGCCCACCATCGGGAACTGGCTCGGTAGCGTCAACCGTTGCTGGGTCAGTGGCGAACCCGCGGATGAACACGGGTGGACACGGGTCGACACTGCGGAATCTTGAAGTTGGCTTGAACGTTGACGAAGGTGACGGCAGGTGGGCCAGGTGCCCACCCGTGACGAGGAAGAGGTGCACAGTGAGGCGTAAGAAGTATGAGGAGTTCGAAGAGGACAACGGCATCGTGCTGCGCTACGCCCGTCACGAGAACGGTGGCGGCTCCGTCGAGGTGAACGCCCACGTCGACCCCACGGCCTACGTCGCCGCGTCCGCTTATGTCGATCGCGGCGCCACCGTCGGCGCTGGAGCCCGCATCGGCGTCGGCGCGTGGGTCGACCACGACTCCGTGGTGTGCGCCGGGGCCGTGATCGGCTCGGCAGTTCACGTCGGAGCCGGCGCAGTCGTCGGCCGGGGCGCCAAGCTCGGTGCCCGCGTCAAGGTCGGCGACAACGCCCACCTGTGGGACAGCGTGAGCATCGCACCCGACGAGGTCATCTCCGACGGGGCCGTCATCCGTCAGGGTGCTCGCGACCAGCGCGCCGCCTGAGGCGCGGTCAGCGCACCACCATGACCGGGCACATCGCGTCATGGATCACTCGGTGGCTCACCGAGCCGAGCAGCATGCCCGTGAACCCGCCGTGCCCGCGGGATCCGACGACGATGAGACCAGCCGTCGCGCCGAGGTCGGCCAACGACTGACCGGGGTCGCCGTAGAGCACCTCGGTCGTCACGGTGACATTCGGGTGAAGCTCCCCCACGCGGTTCGCCGCTCGGGTCACCGACTGCTCGGCGTGCTCGCGCAGGGCGTGCGTCTCCTCGGTGCCACCCTTGGCGGTCTCGACGTAGGCCCACGACTCCATGGAGCGCGGATGGGCGACGCTGACGATGTGCAGCGCGGCACCCTCGACCCCGGCGACCTCGGCGGCGGCGTCGACGGCGCGAGCGGCAGCGTCGGAGTCGTCCGTGCCGACGACGACGTCATGGCCGGGACCGGGCCGCGGCGGCACCGGCACCTCACCCGGCCCGCGCACGACGACGACCGGGCAGTGAGCGTGCGCGGCGACGGCATACGAGGTCGAGCCGAGCAGGCCGGCCAGGATACGACCTCGGCCGCGACTCCCGACGACCACGAGGTCGGCATCCCTGGACGCCTCGATGAGCTGTGCTGCCGGGCTCCCGAACCAGTACTGAGTCTCGACCTGCGACGCGTCGAGGGTGGCCCCGGCGAGAGCCGCGCCCTCGTCGACCAGTGACTTCGCGGCGCTCTCGACCGACGGGTCAGGCTGCGAGATCTCCATCGCGGGGAACGAGGGCACCGTGGTGAGGTTGACACTGTGCATCAGGGTCAGGCCCTTGCCCTGCCGCCGGGCCGTCTCTGCCGCCCATTCGAGCGCGGGCTGCGACCCTGGCGTGCCCTCGTATCCGACGACGACGACGCCGTGCGTGGTCCGTGCTTGGCCGTTCATGGTCAACACCTCTTCCGTGGGTCGGCGCCGGGCCGCTGCTCCGGGCACCTCCATCGTCTCGCCACGCGCCCTGAGAAGGGGCGGCTTTGTGACCACTCAGACAACACTCAGGCGTGCGGGCACGGATGCCGCTGGAGCTGATCGTCGGGGCGCCCTTCCCGTGCTCGGCGATCGCCTCGCGGTGGCACGGTTCGTGCTGCTCAGCGGTGGGTCAGACGACAAGGGGGCCCGGACGGCCATGCCGTCCGGGCCCCTCGTCGCTGACTGGATCAGCTGCAGCCGCTGGTGCTTCCGCAGCCTTCGCAGACGTAGCAGGAGCCGGCGGGGCGCATCTTCGTGCCGCAGGTCAAACACATCGGCGCATCGGCCGACTTGCCCTGGAACTTCTCCATCAGCTCGGCGGAGCTGTGCACCTCGCCTGAGATCTCGCGGGCTGAGGCCGCGCCGGCGCCCGACTTCACCTCGGAGGCGGCCAGCACGTGCTTGTCCTCACCCTTGGCTGCCTCCTGCGCTCGCCGCGAAAGTGGCGCAGACTGCTGCAGCGAGGCGAGCTCGTCGGCGAGGTCCTCGTTGGAGTTGTCACCGTCGGCCTCGTACGAGCCGGTCTCGAGCTGGCGAGCCCGCTCCTGAGCGGTGTGGATGCCCATGAAGGAGCGGGTGTCGAAGTCGAGGTAGTCCAGGGCCAGGCGACGGAACACGTAGTCCATGATCGACTGCGCCATCCGCACGTCGGGGTCATCGGTCAGGCCGGCCGGCTCGAAGCGCAGGTTGGTGAACTTCTCGACGAACGTCTCGAGCGGCACGCCGTACTGCAGACCGATCGACACGGCGATCGAGAAAGCGTCCATCACGCCGGCCAGGGTCGAACCCTGCTTGCCGAACTTGAGGAAGATCTCTCCGAGCTGGGCGTCGTCGTAGGTACCAGCCGTGAGGTAGCCCTCCGCGCCACCGACGGCGAACGAGGTCGTCTGTGAGCTGCGGCGCTTGGGCAGACGGCGACGGACGGGGCGGTACTCGATCACCTTCTCGACCTTCACCGCCGAAGCAGCCGAGTCAGCGGCATCCTTCTTGTCCTTGGCGGTCGACCCACCGTCAGACAGCGGCTGACCCACCTTGCAGTTGTCGCGGTAGACCGCGAGCGCCTTGAGACCCAGCTTCCAGCCCTGCAGGTAGACGTCCTCGATCTGCTCGACCGAGGCGTCTTCGGGCAGGTTGACCGTCTTGGAGATGGCGCCCGAGAGGAACGGCTGGGTTGCCGCCATCATCCGCACGTGGCCCATCGCCGAGATGGAGCGGGCGCCCATGGCGGTGTCGAACACCTCGTAGTGCTCGGGCCGCAGGCCTGGGGCGTCGATGACGTGACCCTTGTCGGCGATGTACTCGACGATGGCCTCCACGGTCTCGCCGGTGTAGCCCATCTTGCGCAGCGCCCGCGGGATGGTGAGGTTGACGATCTGCATCGAACCGCCACCGACGAGCTTCTTGAACTTCACGAGCGAGAAGTCGGGCTCGATGCCGGTGGTGTCGCAGTCCATCATGAAGCCGATGGTGCCGGTCGGCGCCAGCACCGACGCCTGCGCGTTGCGGTAGCCGTTCTTCTCGCCGACCTTCACGACGTCGTCCCACGCCTTGGTGGCGAGCTTGTGCACGTCACCGTCCATCGCGTCGATGGTGCGGAGGTCGTCGTTGGCGGCCTGGTGCTTGCGCATGACCCGCTGGTGCGCGTGAGCGTTGCGGGCGTAGCCGGCGTACGGGCCGACCACCCCAGCGATCTCGGCGGAACGCTTGTAGGCGGCACCGGTCAGCAGCGAGGTGATGCCGGCGGCGAGCGAGCGCCCACCCTCGGAGTCGTAGCCGTGGCCGGTCGCCATGAGCAACGCGCCGAGGTTGGCGTAGCCGATGCCGAGCTGGCGGTAGTCGCGGGTCGTCTGGCCGATCGCCTCGGTCGGGAAGTCGGCGAAGCAGATCGAGATGTCCATCGCGGTGATGACGAGCTCGACGACCTTCTGGAAGGTCTCACCGTCGAAGGTGTCGTCGTCGCGCAGGAACTTCAGCAGGTTGAGCGAAGCGAGGTTGCACGATGAGTTGTCGAGCGACATGTACTCCGAGCACGGGTTGGACGCCGTGATGCGGCCCGTCTCGGGGCTGGTGTGCCAGTCGTTGATCGTGTCGTCGTACTGGATGCCCGGGTCGGCGCAAGCCCACGCGGCCTTGGCGATCTTGGTGAACAGCTCCCGCGCGTCGACGGTCTCGATGACGGAGTTGTCAAGGCGCGAGCGCAGACCGAACTCGGTACCGCCCTCGACCGCCTTCATGAACTCGTCGTTGACCCGCACCGAGTTGTTGGCGTTCTGGTACTGCACCGAGACGATGTCCTTGCCGCCGAGGTCCATGTCGAACCCGGCGTCGCGCAGGGCGCGGATCTTGTTCTCCTCGTTGGCCTTGGTCTCGACGAACTCCTCGATGTCGGGGTGGTCGACGTCGAGCACGACCATCTTGGCGGCGCGGCGCGTGGCGCCACCGCTCTTGATGGTGCCGGCAGAGGCGTCGGCGCCACGCATGAACGACACCGGGCCCGAGGCGGTGCCGCCGCTGCTGAGCAGCTCTTTCGAGCTGCGGATGCGCGAGAGGTTCAGGCCGGCGCCCGAGCCGCCCTGGAAGATCTTGCCCTCTTCCTTGTACCAGTTCAGAATCGAGTCCATCGAGTCGTCGACGGCCAGGATGAAGCACGCCGACACCTGCTGCGGGCTGGACGTGCCCACGTTGAACCACACCGGCGAGTTGAACGAGAACACCTGGTGCAGCAGGGCGTGGGTCAGCTCGTGCTCGAAGACCTCAGCGTCGTCGGGGGTGGCGAAGTAGCCGTTGGACTTGCCGGCCGCGCCATAGGTGAGCACGACGCGGTCGATCAGCTGCTTGAGGCTGTTCTCGCGCTTGGGGGTGCCCAGGGCGCCACGGAAGTACTTCGTGGTGACGATGGTGCTCGCGTTGACCGACCAGAAGTCGGGGTACTCGACACCGCGCTGCTCGAAGATCGTCTCGCCGGTCTTCCAGTTCTGCTGAACGACGTCGCGCTTCTCCCAGGTCACCTCGTCGTAGGGGTGCACACCGGGCGTGGTGTAGATGCGCTCGATGTGAACGCCCTTCTTCGCGGCGCCGCCCGTGGCTGCCTTCGAGCGCGGGCTCCGGTTACCGATCTCCGTCATTGTCTGCGGCCTCCCTGACCGTGGTGCTTTGGGTCGTGATGCGATGGTTCGTGATGCTGGTACTGGTGGTTCGTGGTGCTGGTGGGTCATGTGGCGCGACTGCCGTGCTTCGAGTGTGCCCGGGGGGTCTGACACCCGATGGGGTGCTGCAGGGGTGTTGATGAGGTGTTGCTGAGATGCTGTTGCGGGCTAGTGGTTGGTGCGGACGGACGGTTGCTGACCGACGGCGTCGCGCTCGGCACGCAGCACCGCGATAGCGCCCTCGAAGTCCTCGAGGCTGCCCCACGCCTGGTAGACGCTGGCGAACCTCAGGTAGGCCACCTCGTCGAGCTCGCGCAGCGGCTCGAGCACTGCCATTCCCACCTCGTGCGCCTCGATCTCGGCGTTGCCCTGGCCACGGATGGACTCCTCGACCCGTTGGGCGAGCAGGGCGAGGTCGTCCTCGGTGACCGGTCGGCCCTGGCAGGCCTTGCGCACCCCCGACAGCACCTTCGCGCGGCTGAACGGCTCGCCCGCCCCCGACCGCTTGATGACGCTGAGGCTGGAGGTCTCGAGCGTGGTGAACCGGCGGTTGCACTCGGGGCACTGGCGGCGCCGACGGATCGCTGTGCCGTCATCGGTGGTGCGCGAGTCGATGACCCGCGAGTCGGTGTATCGGCAGAACGGACAGTGCACGGGTGCCACCTTCCTTCCCTGAGAACGAGCACCTCGGTGGGCCGCGTCTGCTCGCCACACGTTCAACGCCCACCAGCCGCCCCGTATGCCGCTGCGTCACCTCCCCGAGGCCCTGCGCGGGGCCGGGCCTGGGGACGAAGCTGGGGACGATCTGGGGATGTCCTGTGGGTAAGTCCCACCTGGCTGGGGACTACATGTGGACGACTTACAGCAATGTAACTACTAGATGTAGGGGTAACTGTAGACATGGTGCCACCCCGACCGCAAGAGCAACCCACACCGTTCGGCGTGTCGACCCGCTGACGTGCGCAAACGTCGCAGAGCCATGGCTCACGACGGGGGTGTCGGGCCGAGCTGACGGCACCGGGGCGGGAACGAGGCCCACTCGCGGCGTACCGGCGCGCCGAACGGCGACCCCCAGGGCATGGCCTGCCGGGCGCGAACGAACCACGACCCGACCCGGTCGGCGCTGACGTGGGAGGTGCGCTCGTCCGGGCTCGCCGCCACCGTGCGGTCGGGCCGCGCCCGGGCCACGGCGAGCAGGTTGCGTTCGCTCGTCGAGCCGGCGTCGAGGTACCCGCTGTGTCCTGACGATGCGCGCCAGCGGTTGACGGCATCCTTGCTTGCGGCGGTCGACAGCCAGATCGACCCGGCCACGTTCTCCGCCTCGACGTCATGCACGACCGGGCCGGCCGTGGCCACCGGGTCGAGGTCAGCCCTCAGCACATTCAGGCCGCCCGGCTTCAGCGCGGCCTGCTCGATCGAGCGGAACGGCAGCCCTGGCGCACCGAACACCACGACATCATCGATCGAATGCGGCTGCAGCAGGGCAAAGCCCGCCAGGACCGAACCATAAGAGTGCGCCCAGACGGTCTGGTGCACGTAGCGGCCGCGGGCTGCCGCGACACCGTTGGTGAAGGCCGCCAGCTCGGCGGCGTAGCTCTGGGCCCGAGAGCTGGCGAACACACTGACCCCCGGAACGCCGATGCGTGTGTTCTGCGGGGCTGGGTAGCCCAGCCAGGTGATGATCGCGAGGTCGTCCTCGTCGTCACCGACCGGCAGCGCCTGGGCCCGCATCCGGGCAAAGGTGCTGTCATAGCGAAGCAGGTCACCTCTGACGGTCGTCGACAGGCCGCCGACGTAGGTGGCGACGTGCCCGGCACGTTCGACGTCGCCGACGGCCACCGCCGCTTCGAGCAGCTCACCCGAGCCGTCGACCATGAGCAACGTTCGCTCACCGCCGTCGTGGCGGCCCAACACCTCGCGCACGGCCCGCAGGTCGGCGAGGCGGTTGCTGGCCGCGGTGCGACCCGCGCCGTCAGGCACGGGCCACGCGTTCACGACCTCGTCGTACCGGGCACGGGCCTGCCGCTCGAGACGGCTGAGCAGCACGAGGTTGGCGGCGTGCCGGTCGGCGGCCGGGATGCCGTCGCGAGGCCCCACCCACTCCGGATGGTCCCGCAGCACCTGCCGCCGCTGGCCAGGGCCCAGACTCGACCACCACGCTTGCGTGGCGAACGGGGTCAGCGCGCCTGAGAGGGCCGGTGGGGGCGGCACCGACGCTCCGGTCAGCGAGCTGGCGCCCCCCAGGCCCCTCACCGCCGCCACGAGGGCGCGAGCGCGGGCTTCGTCGGCGTCGCGCGCCATGGCGCGCGACCGCTGCACCAGAGCCTCCACCTCGGCACGCAGCAAGGCCTCACGCCTGGCCTGAACGGCCGCTGCCACGACATCGGGATCAGCCATCCGCGCCGCCAAGCGCACACGGCCCCACTCATCGACCGAGGCGCCCTCCTCGGCTGCGCGGCTCCCAGCCCTGAAGAGCAGCGCCAACGCCGATCGCAGCCGCGGCGCGGCAGTCTCCAGTGCCTCCACGCTGGCCCCGAGCCGGGAGACGACGGCCCCGAGCCTGTCCGACAGCACCAGGTAGCGGGTGCCCGCCGCGTCGGCGGCTTCGCCGGCCCACGCCAGCCGGGAGACGCGAGCGACCACCACCACGGCCGCGACCTCGAGCACGCGCGCCTGCTCGCGCCGCAACCGGCCGGCGACCTCATCGAGCACGCCGGGGCGCACCCGGCGCAGGTCAGCCACAGTCAGCGCACTCATCGCGTCGCACCGAGCGCCAGCTGGGTCACGGTCTCGACCTGCGCATAGCCGGCGCCGGCCGCGGTGAGCGCCTCGCCGAGTGAGCGCACTCGTGAACGCACGTCAGTGATCTCGGCACGCCAGCTCGACTGGAGGTCGCTGACCGCCGCCGCCGTGGCGCCACCCGGGATCGCCCCGCGCAGTGGGCCGAGCTGCTCGGGCACTCTCGTCTCACCGAGAGCGCGGGCGGCGCCCGCGAGAGCGGCTGCCTCGACCAGGACCACTTCGGGATCGACCTGGTATCGCATGATCGTCACCTCTCGTCGTGCCCACTCCCCACGAAAACGCTACGACCCCAGTCGCCTTCGTGCGCCCGGCTATCCACAGCCCGAAGCCGAGCCCACTCGAGCGAGGCTGGGATGACGCCCGAGGCCCTGGCCGTGCTGCCGCCGCGGGCACCTGAGAACGCCGCACCCCAACATGGGGTGCGGCGCTCAGGCACGCGCGGCGGGGTCGAAGCGCCACTCGGGCCAAGCCGCTGGTGGTGGAACCAGGACGGCCGTCTCAGGGCTGGCTGAGGCCAGCAGGAGGGGGAGACTCAGGGAACGGGTACGAGCAGCTGCTGCCCTGCGTGCACCTGGTCGGTGGACAGACCGTTGGCCAGCCGGAGCGACACCACGCCCTCGCGAACGGGCACGTCGGGCAGCTCACGGGCAGCGATCTCTGACAGGGTCTGGCCTGACTCGACCGTCAGCGGCCGCCCCTGGACGGCTGCGGACGCGAGCTGACTGGTCAACCCGATGCCGAGGGCGATCACCACGGCCAGCGTGGCCACCGTCACCGTCAGCCGACCGAACCGTGTCAGTCGCAAGCGGGGGCGCTCGGCTCGCGCCGCCTCGCCCACCCGCCCTCCTGTGGGGACCAGGCTCAGCCGCGGTCGCGCAGGCTGGCCCAGGGGGCACTCATCCGGCGTGCCCAGAGGGGCCCCGGGCGTCATGACAGCGGCATCCGTGAAGGTCAGGACAGTGGCGCCCATGGTGCCCTCCTCATCGAGTGGGGAACAGATCGGGTAACAGGTGGTGCAGACAGTGCAGGGACGGTTGTTCGATAGAACGTCTGTACGATGTCTAGCACGCCTGTTCGAGAAAGTCGAGACACGCCTCGAACAGGTGTTTGGCAACTGTGTTCGAAACTCGTAGTCTGTGCTCACAACAACAACCACACCAGTCACCACTGACACTGGGTCGATCCGCCGCCGTCCGGGGCGAGACGATCGGGCCACGCACAGCGGCGCGAACCGACGAAGGGTGCACCATGGCTGACGTGACCGAGCTTCCCGAGCGCGACCGGGGCGACGGCCTGACCATGCGGCAGCGGCGGGTGCTCGAGGTGATCCGTAACTCGGTCGACCGCCGCGGCTACCCGCCCAGCATGCGCGAGATCGGCGAGGCCGTCGGCCTGGCCAGCCCGTCGAGTGTCTCCCACCAGCTCGCTGCCCTCGAGCGCAAGGGCTTCCTGCGCCGCGACCCGAACCGGCCGCGCGCCATCGAGGTCGTCTCCCCCGATGCCACTCCCGCCGAGCTGGCGCATCGGCGCTCGGCCTCCATCTCGGGGCCCTCCGACCGTTCGGCTTCGTCACATGACCTCGAGACGGGCTCAGGTGACGCCAGACCAGAAGCGGCCTACGTTCCTGTCCTCGGGCGGATCGCCGCCGGCGTGCCGATCCTGGCTGACGAGGTCGTCGACGAGGTCTTCCCGCTGCCCAAGCAGCTCGTCGGCGAAGGCTCGCTGTTCCTGCTCAAGGTGGTCGGCGACTCTATGATCGATGCGGCGATCTGCGACGGCGACTGGGTCGTGGTGGCGCAGCAGCAGACGGCCGACAACGGCGACATCGTGGCCGCCCTGCTCGACAACGAGGCCACCGTGAAGACGTTCAAGCGCACCGACGGGCACGTCTGGCTCATGCCACACAACTCCAGCTTCTCCCCCATCGACGGCGACCACGCCACGATCCTCGGCAAGGTCACAGCGGTGCTTCGCCGCATCTGACCCCGCGCAAGTCGTCCTGCATCCACGACTGCGGGACATCCGTGCCGGTGGCGCAGGGCGGGGCGCACCGGCATCCTCGGGCAGGTAGGTGCTCACCGCCTATCAGGTTTCACGGCGGTGGCTCTGATATCAGTGACTCTTGAAGGAGCGCGCCGTGACCACACCGAACCGGGACGTCGTCTACACCTACCGCTACCTGCGGGCCGCGATGGTCGTGCTTTTGTTCATGATGTTGTTCTCCGTCGGCTACGAATGGTTCTGGCACTGGCGCGACACGGGGCAGTCGTGCTTCCTCGGCTCTATCAGCGCCTACTACTACACGCCGGCGCGCACCGTGTTCGTCGGCTCGCTGTGTGCGCTCGGGGCAGTGCTCATCGCCTATAAGGGCCACTCACCCGCCGAGGATGTGCTGCTCAACTTCTCCGGCTTCATGGCGTTCGTCGTGGCCATGGTGCCGACGGTGCCCGACGGCCTCTGCGGCCCGAGCGGGTTCGCCCTGAGCACCACCGAGATCTCAATGTCGGTACGCAACAACGTCTGGACGCTGGTCGTCGCGGCCGTCATCTGCGCCGTGGTGGCCTCGGTGCTCAAGCGGCGCACCGTGCAACAGGGCCACCGGAGCCCGCCGAGCCCGGGCACGATCTGGGTCTCGGTGGCGTGTGGCGCAGTACTGCTCTTCGAGCTCGTGCTCTTTCTCGTGCTGCGCGATCGCTTCATCGCCGTGAGCCACGGCGTCGCGGCCGGCACCATGGTCGCGGGCGTGATCACGGTGATGGTGCTGAGCGCCCTCGGCGTCGACGAGCGACACCAAGGTGTCGCCACCGCCTACAAGCGGATCTACCTCGGGCTGGCGGTCGCCCTGGGTCTCATGCTCGGCCTCATCGTGGTCGTCGCCCTGACGGTCAGCGACCTGCGCCACGTCATCCTCGTTGCCGAGGTCGTGGTCATCGTGCTCTTCGGCAGCTACTGGGTGGTGCAGACCAAAGAGCTGTGGGACCTGCGCGCGACCTCCCACGACGAGGGCCGCCACGTCGACAGGGTGGCGCAGTGACCCGCCGCACCCGCCGCACCCGCCGACCGAGTCACCCCCGCAGCCCCTCGACGAGCCGGTCGAGCGTCTCCCCGAGCGGGGCGTGCAGCCGGATGCTCGCCTCGGCGTCACCCCGGGTGGCAGACCGGGTCACGATGGCGACCGGAGTGCCCTCTCGATGCGCGCGGCGCACGAAGCGGTAGCCGCTCATCACCGCAAGTGAGCTGCCGAGCACCAACAGCGCGCCGGCATGGTCGACCAGGTCGAAGCATCGCTCGACGAGCGCCTTGGGCACGGACTCACCGAAGAAGACGACGTCGGGCTTGACGGTGTCGTGTCCGCAGACGAGGCACCGCGGCGCGTAGAACACCTCCACGAGCTCGTCGGCCAGCACCATGTCTCCGTCGGGACGAACCTGCTCACCCCACTGCGAACCGACGGCTGCCGCTGCCGCTGCGAACCGCTCCCGGAACCCCGGGTTGGCCTCGCTCATACGGTCGTGCAACCCCGCTCGGGACGTCACCTCACCGCAGGTGAGACACACGGCGCGGTCGAGGGACCCGTGCAGCTCGGTGACCTCGATCGCGCCCGCAGCCTGGTGCAGTCCGTCGACGTTCTGGGTGATGACCGGGCCGACGTAGCCCGCTCGCTGCAGCTCGGTGACGTGCCGGTGGCCGGCGTTGGGCGAGGCCGCGTTGAAGCGTTGCCAGCCGATGTAGCTGCGGGCCCAGTAACGCCGCCTCGCCTCGCTCGAGCCGGCGAACTCCCCAAAGGTCATCGGCTCGACCCGGCGCAGGCCGTCGGGCCCGCGATAGTCAGGGATGCCGGACTCGGTGGAGAGCCCGGCGCCGCTCAGCACCACGACACCACCACCACCGACCAGCTCCACCAGGTCATCCAGAGTGCCGAGGTCGCTGACCTCGAGCGGGAGGGGCCGCGAGGTGGACAGCCGAGTCGCCCTGCCGCTCGACCTGTCTAGCGGCGCTGCCGAGCCTGCCGAGCCTGCCGAGCCTACCGAGCCTGCCGAGCTGATCGAGCTGACCGAGCTCACCGCGGGCGTCGAGGGGACGGACGGCTCATGCACCGACTCAGCCTACGTCGACCGCATCGCTCTCGCGCGTTGCCGAGGGGTGACGGAGCCGCGCCCTGACTGCCGAACCGCGCAGCAGCAAGCTCAGATCGGCTGCTGCTCGAACGGCCGGGGAAAGTCCTAGCATCCATAATATCTGGTTATGATGAACTCATGATCGATGCTGCGGGCCTGCGGGTCATGAAGGCCATCGCCGACGAGGGCAGCTTCACCAGTGCCGCCAACGCCCTCGGCTTCACCCAGCCCGCGATCTCCCAGATGGTCCGCCGCCTCGAGCAGCGCACCGGCACGGTGCTGGTCGAGCGCTACGGACGGCAGGTGCGTCTCACCGAGGCCGGCAACGTGCTCGCCCGGCACGCCGTCGGGGTGCTCGCAGCCCTCGACGCCGCCGAGGAGGAGATCACCGCGATCGCCGGGCTGCGGGCCGGACGGGTCCGGCTGATGGCCTTTCCCAGCTCGTCGGCGACGCTGGTGCCTCGAGCCCTGGCCATCGTCAAGCGCAACCATCCCGACCTCACGGTCACCTTCACCGAGGGCGAGCCGCCGCAGTCTCTCGCCGCCCTTCGAGCCGGCGACTGCGACATCGCCATCGTCTTCGTCTACGGCAATGACTCGACCGACTCGACCGACGCGACCGACGCGACCGACTCGACCCACGCGACCGACTCCGGCAGCACCAGCCACTCGGGCGAGCCGGAGGAGGACCTCTCCATGCTCGTCACGCGCCGCCTGCTGGTCGACGAGGTGCGCCTGGTGGTGCCACGCAGCCACCCGCTGGCCGACAAGGCTGCCGCCA
>JBBSTU010000111.1:0-12967 GCA_038235595.1 Actinomycetales bacterium
TCGGCGCCGGTGTCGCGGGTGACGTCGAGGTCTCGGGGGGCGCACCGGCGGGCACCGTCGAGCTGACCCGGCGAGTGCCGAAGGGGACTGACTTGTCATCGACAGCAGGCGAGACCTGGGAGGGGAGCACCCTGGTCATCGATGCCAACCCCGGGTGTGGCCCGCTCGTGTTCGGTTGTTCGGTCGACTACACGCTGCGCGTGCCCAACGGCACCGCGGTCACCGTAGACGACGGTTCGGGTGACCTGAAGCTGGGTGGGACGCTGGGCATCGTCGACGTCAAGACCGGCTCGGGCGATATCAAGGCCAACGACCTGCAGTCGGGAGCTGTCGCGGCCCGTTCCGGCAGTGGAGACATCGACCTCGGCCTGTCGCAGGCTCCGAACCAGCTCACCGTCGACACCGGTTCGGGCGATGTCGACGTCAAGGTGCCAGCCGCCGACACGTATGCCGTCGGCGTGCAGACGGGGTCAGGTGACCAAAGCGTCACCGTCGACACAGACGCCAACAGCCCGCGCAAGGTCCAGGTCAAGACCGGTTCCGGCGACGTCGAGTTCGGCTACCGCTGACACGTCGTCGGGCCAGCGGTAGCCGAACCCGCCCCCCTCGGCTGCTGCGGTCACGAACTCCACGGCAGCGGCTCCTCGTCGGGTGGGAGCGGATGCCTTGAGGCTAGGACCACCTGGCTTGACGCGTCCAGTGTTTAGGCAGATTGGTGACGGGAGCTCCTGTCAGCTCGGCGAACCAGTGCCAGCCTCGTCGTCGCTTTCGTCAGGGTGGGGGTCGACGGTCCGGTCGTCGTCGAAGGCGGAGTGCACGTCGTCGGGCACCGGAGTAGCGGGCCACTGGGCATCGGGTCGCGAGTCGCTCGTGGGGGCAGCGGAGGCGCGTGGGGCCCCGCCCGCCTTGTCGTGCTGGTCGACGAGCTTGTCGAGGCCCTTGTCGACCTGGGCGCGCACCTTCGTCACCTGGTCGGCGCTCCTGCCCTTCAGGTTGCCGCCCACGGTCTCCTGCGCCTTGTCGAGCGCCCCGTCGACCTTCTCACGGTTCTCCGCGGCAAAGCCCCCCACCATGCCGACGGCGGCCTTCACCAGCTCGGTGACGGCGTCGCCGAAGTCCTTCGCCTTGCCTTGCAGGTGAACCTCGTCGGCCTTGCGCTTCATGTCGTCACCGAAAGTCATGGTGGAATCTCTTTCCCTCGCTGAGCGCACCACGCCGAGTGGCGAAGGTGCTGACACCAGGGTCGTGCCTGCGTGCCGATGGTGGCAACCGGGGATGACCCCGAACCGACCCTGAGCGGCCCCGGTCTCGGGTCCCTCAACCGTCCGCCGAGGCGATGGGTTCAGGCCCCGATTCGGGGAGCAGCTCCCAGTGGAGGCCGTCACCCCACCCTCCGTCGGCGAGCTTGTCCACCCGGTGCTCTCGACCGAAGGCCACGAACCCGTTCGACTCGAGCACCCGGTTGCTCGCCGTGTTGTCGGCCGCCGTCTCGGCCACCAGCCGGCGCACACCGAGCCCGCCTTCGCTCGTCGGAGCCAAGGCGTGCCGGCTGGCCATCCGGGCGCCGGTCTTCGCCGCCCCGCGGCCCCTCGCGCTCGGGAACAGCTGGTAGCCGAGCTCAGCTACGTCGCCGATAGGCCCGCTGCGACTGAACACGCCCATCCCGCCCAGGGCCTGGTCGGTGGCAGCGTCGGCCACACACCACTGCACGCCCATGCCGCCGGCCATCCGCTCCTGGTTCTGCGTGAGCGTGGCGGTAAAGGTCTCGCGTCGCAGGATGGCACGTACCGGCATCCAGTGCGAAGGGTCGGCGTCACGCGGTTCGATGGCGTCGGCGTCGGCGGCGTGCCACGGCCGTAGGCGGATGCCGTTCTCCTCCATCACCGTCGGCGTGAGCCAGCGCGTCTGTGGGGTGAGTGCATCACTTGGCCCCAGGCTCGCGTGCCAGGAGTCGAGGGCCGGGCCGGCGGGGTCGGAGGTGTTGATGTGGGTCTCGGGCAGGGTGCCGTGGAAGGTGAACCCCGTCGCCCACGCCACCCGCCGCGACCCCCAGTTGCCGACGACGGCCCGCCAGTGGAGCCGGGTCACGGGCCGGCCCCAGGGCTCGGCGGTGAAGGCGTAGGCCGCCACGAGATGAACGGCGCGCGCCATCACTCCCTGACCTCGTGCCGCGGGGTGCAGGCCGAAACCGAGAGAGGCCGTGGTCGGCGCCTCACCGGGCCGCAGGTCGATCGAGCCGGCGTAGACCTTGGCTCCGTTGCGGACGATCTCGATCGCCCACTGTCGGGCCCTGAGCGGGTCAGCCCAGTCTTTCAGGGTCTGTTCGACACGGGCCACCGCCTGGTCGCGGGTGTACCCCCGGGGCACCGTGGTCCACTGCTGCATCTCGGGGTCGGTGCACTGTTCGGTGATGGCGGAGGCGTCCGCGAGCGTGTAGGCCCGGAGGGTCACGACGCCGTCGCTGAGGGTGGGCACGGAGGCGCTGACGCTCGACATGGGGCCAGCCTGTCAAACAACCCCAACGACCGGCGAGCCGTTTCTGGCCTGCTTCGCGGGGCGCCCGACGCCGACCCCGCCCAAGTGGTTAGCGTGGAGACCGTGGACACCGACGAGGTCATGACCCTGCTGCAGAACGTGGCCGACGAGGTCATCAACCCCCGCTTCCGATCGTTGACGGCCGGTGAGATCCACGAGAAGAACCCCGGCGACCTCGTGACCGTCGCCGACCACGAGGCCGAGGTGCTGATCACCCGCGTGCTGAACGCCGAGTACCCGGATGCCGTCGTGCTGGGGGAGGAGGCCTACGCCGGCGACCCAGCGCTCATGAAGCGCTACCTCGCCGCCGACCACGCCTTCACCGTCGACCCGGTCGACGGCACCAAGAACTTCGTGCACGGCTCGTCCGACCACGCGGTGATGGTCGCCGAGACCCGGGGCGGGCAGACCGTTCGCTCGTGGATCTGGCAGCCCCAGCACGGGCTCGGGTATGCCGCTGAGCTGGGCGGCGGTTGCTACCGCAACGGCGTTCGCGTGAGCCGTCAGACCCCGACCGCACTCACCGACCCCGCCGAGCTGCGGGGCCGCACCTCGAAGCGTTCGTGGATCGGTACCTCGCTCGACGGCCTGTCGCCGATGACGCTCACCTGGGTGTCGTGCGGCATCGACTACCCCAAGCTCGTCGAGGGCGAGGCCGACTACATCCTCTACCGCGGCGCCGCCCCGTGGGACCACGCACCGGGGTCGCTCATGCTGGCCGAGGTCGGTGGCTTCGTGGGCACGGTCAGCGGCCGTTCGTACGAGCCGCGCGACAACGACACCGGTGGGCTCGTGCCGGCCGCCAGCCGCGCAGCGTACGACGTGGTGCTCCATGCTCTCAAAAGCAGTGGGCTGCTCGAGGCCGACCGCAGCGCCGCGCCCTCCGACTGACGACGGCGGGTGATCTGCCGATTCGCCCACGAGCACGACAGCATCCGAGTAGCGTGGCAAGGATCGGCCCGCGGGCCGTATCGCACCATCAGAAGAGACGCCGACCGTCCCCCGGCGCCGTTCACCGCCGACAGCGGCTGAGGGCAGCGCGACGGAGTCTCTGCACGCTCGATGCACCGCAGCTTCGTCCATCGCAGTTCCTCCGCAGTCTCGTGGCTCCATTCACGACGGGTGAGCAATGCCATGTCGATGTGGGACGACCTACCGCAACCGCTTCGCGACTCGGGCTCGCTCGATGGCGTTCGCCCGCTGCTCGACGACCTGACCGGGTCGGGCCCGACCGAGACGACCGACGCCGACGGCACGTGGCGCAGCTGGACCGCCGACCAGAACCTGACCGGCCCGCTGGCCCTCGACCCGCGCACCGGTGGGTTCGGGGCCGGCCAGGGCTCCACCGGAACACCGATCGAGCTCACCGACCCGCACGTCACCGCCGAGGTCGGGCTCCACCTCGACGGGCCCGGAGGTTCGACCGACGGGGGCTGGCGGGTGCGCGTCGGGTCGCCGTCGTTCCTCGTGCGGCTGCCGTTCCTGCGCGGCGCGATGCTCGACCCTCAGGGGCAGCTGCGGGCCGACCCCAGCAAGCCGACGGTCGGCTTCGTGCTGCCCGCCCTGCGGCTTCAGCTGAAGCAGCTCGCCGGTGGCTCGGTGGGCTTCTCGGTGCTGTCGGCCAGCACCGGCGGGCCGCCCGTCGACCAGATCTACGAGCTCATCCGGATGGACCCGCCCTATGCCCTCGTCGGCCCGTCGGATGCCGTCGGGTTCGCTTTTCGCACAGCGGTGCTCGACCTCTCGGGCACGGCCGGTCCTGGGGTGCCGGCGGGCGCACGGGCCATGCCCGGCGACTGGCAGGGCTTCTACCTGCCGGAGGCGCGTCTCTTCGTGTCGCCGAACGGGATGGAGGGCATCGCCGTCAGCGCCGGGGTGCGAAACCTCTGGATCGGCATCGGCATCCACGAGGGCGTCACCGGGGTGTTCGAGGCCGAGGTCGTCAACCGTGGCACCAACCCCGGCGTCGATGTGCACTTCGCCACCGCTGCCGGCGAGCCGATCGGCGACCCGGGTGTCGGGGCGGCGCAGCTGCCCGAGAGCTCGACCCTCTACGTAGACGTTCACGGCGGCCTGGCCCCGATCACCCTTTCGATCAGCGTCGACGGGGTCGCGCACCCGAACGTCGACCGCGTGACGATCACGACTCCGCCGACGGGATCCGTCGCCATCGTGGTCACGGCTACCGACGCCGCAATGCACACGACCACCCGCACCTTCGCGGCCACGCGGCGAACCGACCCGGTCACCCCGGGTGTCAGCGGGATGCCGGTCACGCTGACCGACACCTCTCACCAGACCGACCGGATGGTCGTCGCGTCCCAGACCGCTACCAGTGTGACCCTTCGGCTCGGGAGCGGCGTCGCGGCCGACTGGTCGTGGGCCGGCGGCGGGGCCTCGAACGAGAGCGAGGCCACGGTGCCGGTCACCGCCGGCGCGACGGTCAGCGTCGCCGCGACGACCGTCGCCGCCCAGCAGCAGTCGCTCGACTGCTACTTCCTCTTCGACCACCCGGCGCCCGACGAGGGCCACGACTACGCCGTGAACCCCGCCAACACCCACGCCCACCCCTCCATCGACCGCACCCACCCGGCAGGGGTGCCGACCTTCATCGACGACGCCCGCGCCCGGCTTGCGGTCGTCGGGGCGGCGACCCCCCTGACCGTGAGCGGGTACGCCTCCTACGAGGGCGTCGAGGCCCAGCACGACCACAACCTGCACCTCAGTGAACGTCGCCGCTCCGCCATGATGGACGCCCTCACCGAGGCCGGCTTCACCGCGCTCACCGAGGGGGAGGCCCTCGGCACCGAGCGGGCCGAGCACCCCGCGACCTTCGACGGTGAACCGGTGCCCGACCACCCGGGGTCACCCGGGTGGTGGAGGGCGCGGGCGGTGACGGCCGACCCACCTGCGGCCGTCACCGTGACCGGCGACGTCGCCCGCGGCATCCCGCCCGCTGCCGTGGACACCGACCCGCCCCCGCACGACCCCGGCCGACCCGACTGCTTTCACAAGCTGGGCGCCCGGGTCGAGCTCGTGCGCAGCACCTTCGTGCGGTGCGAGGTGTACGGCGAGTTCGACATCGAGACCGCCACGGAGCAGCGGCTGGCGGCCCACGGCACCGGACCGTTGCGGTCGGGCCCCCGCAACCCCAGCGACGGCATCGTCGCCTTCCTCGTGCGGCTGCGCATCGCGGAGGACCAGGGCTCGTGGGTCGTGAACGGTGAGTTCCGAGCCGCCGAGGGCGACCTCGACGGGCTCGCCGAGATGACCGACAGCCAGTCGAACGCGGCCACGCTCAACGTGCTCGGCGCCCTCAGCATCCTCGCCCCCCTCACGTCGTCGGCGACCGAGCTGTCGCCGGCGGCGGGGGCCGTTGTCGCCCTCGGCTCGATCGCGCTCGGGGCGAGCGACCTCATCCACACCAAGCGGCTGACGCTTCGGGGCGCGGAGGTCATCGTCAGCCCGGGCATCCTCGGGGCCGACGGCACGACCACCGTCTCCGACCGCGGCACCCAGGTCAGCCTGCTGTTCGACCTCGAGATCGCGTTCTGGTTCGACCTGACCCTGGTGCGCGTCGACCCGGCCCAGCCCATCGTCACCCGCTACAAGGCGATCGGGGTGCGTTCGCAGTGGGGCGCCGGGGCAGGGGGCTCGCTCGACTACGTGCCGCTGCCGATCTTCGACCCGAGCCGGGGCTACTCGCTCGACATCCCCGCCGGTTCGCTCTCAGCCGTGCCACCGCTCGACAACGTGCTGCGCATCCTCGGCGTGCGGGTCAGCCGTGACAACCCGACCTACCTCGAGGTCGAGGTGGGCCTGGGGCTCGACCTCGGCATCATCACCATCGACACGGTGCGGGTGCGGGCGCGCGTCGACGGGCCCCCGCTCGACCTGCAGCTGACCAAGTTCGGCGCGAGCATCGACATCGCCAACGTCATCACCGGCAGCGGCGAGGTGGCCTTCGAGCCCGGCGGCTTCTCGGGCTCGTTCGACCTGCAGATCATCCCGATCCACGTACGCGGCAGCGCCACCTTCACCTTCCGCCGTGACGCGACCGGCCTGAGTGGTGTGCTGCTCGGCGCCGAGATCGAGTTCCCGGTGCCCTTGGTGCTCGGCAGCTCGGGGCTCGGGATCTTCGGGTTCATGTTCGGGGTCGGCGTGAACCACACCCGCATCGAAGGCACTGGGCAGGTGCCGGCCCTCGACTGGTTGCGCGACCAGCTCGGACGCCCGGGCGGAGTGATGGACGGCGCCGGCTGGCAGCTGCACCAAGGCGGGTTCGCCTTTGCGGCAGGGGTTCTCGTCGGAACTCTCGAGGGTGGGTTCGTCGTGCATCTCAAGGGCCTCGTGGTCATCGAGGTGCCCGGGCCAAGGCTGCTCTTCGTCATGAAGGCCGACGTGCTCAAGCTGCCGCCCAGCCTCGGCGACCCGAACCAGAGCGCCACGTTCCTCGCCGTGCTCGACCTCGACTTCGGCCGGGGCACCATCACGATCGGCATCGTCGCCGAGTACGAGATCGAGGCCATCCTCAAGATCCGCATCCCCGTCACCGCGTTCTTCGACACCAACCACGTGCCCGACTGGTTCGTCGAGCTCGGCACCTACCAGGACCGCGTCACCGTCGAGGTGCTCGACGTGATCAGCGGCAGCGGCTACCTGATGATCCACGGCAACGGGGTGAGCATCCCCGTCCCCGGCTTCCCGAACGTGCCGAACGGCCTGGCCATCGCCACCGGCTTCCACATCAGCGCGGTGCTCATGGGCAGCAAGGCCGCCCGGCTCTACCTCGAGGTGGCGGGCGGCTTCGACGCGATCGTCGGCTTCGACCCCTTTTTCGTCGCCGGCAAGATCTACGTCCGCGGCGAGCTGCGCCTTTTCGTCGTGAGCATCGGCGCGTCGGCTGAGCTGACCGTCATGGTCGGCAAGCGCACCGTCGACGGGGTCGTGCACGACGACCCCTACGTGCACGGTGAGGTGTGCGGCTCGGTCGACCTGTTCTTCTTCGAGATCAAGGGGTGCGTGTCACTGACGATCGGCAGCGAGCCGGAGGACAACCCGGCCGCCAAGCCGCTCGTGGCCGGGGTGAGCCTCGTCTCCCGTTCACCCGCGCTCGTCGAGGGCACCGCCACCGGTCGTGCCGTCGACGCCAAGATCGGGGATGCCGTCGACGCGGCCACCACCAGCCCGCCCCCACTCCCGGTCGTGCCCCTCGACGCCATCCCCGTCGTCAGCTTCTCCACGCCTCCGCGAGTCGTCGCGAACTCGGTGCTGGGCGGCCAGCCGCTCGGTCAGAACGGCGCGGCCGCCAACCCGTGGACCCGGATCGGCGACCGGTGGTGGCGCTACGAGGTGGCCTCAGTCACGCTCCAGGGCCCACTGCTCCCACCTGCGCCAGACGGCAAGACCCCGAGCGCCTGGTGGACCGGAGCCCCGGCCGGCACCACTGTTCCGGTCACAGCGTTGGCCCTGCTCGACTGGCTGCCCACCCCGTTCTCGCGGGCCCTGCCCTACGGCGAGCAGCTGACGACGTCGGTCGTCGACCGCTGGGGAACGGTGTGCCAACCCGCCGCTCCGGCCGCCCCGGCGCTGTGGACCTTCGACGGCAAGCCGACCGGTCCGAGCGCTCCCGGCTGGCGGCTGACCGGCGTCCCCTGGCCCGACCCGCCCGACACGATCCGATCGGCGCCCGTCGACGGAGAGGTGACCGTGACCGAGCCGTGGCGCAGCGGCGACGCCGTCGTCGACCTCGTCCAGGGCACCGACCCCGCGGTCGTGCTGGCGGATGCCGTGCCGTGCCAGGGCCGGCAGGGTGGGCAGGGCGGGCGACAGCCCTCAGGGCTCGCGTGGCTGGGGCCGGCGCTGGCCGCCGACGGCCCCGGTCGTGCGAGCGCTCTCGCCAGCGCGTGGTCGGCCGCCCCGGCCGGCGCCGCTCTCGAGGTGCTCGACGAGGGGGTGGCTCTGGTCGATGTGCAGGCGACGCTCGCGTCCCGTTCGTGGGACCCCGCGGCCGGCGACGGCCGGTTGGGCTGCCGCGGCGCGATCCTCAGAGCCTCCTGGCGCGACTCGCTCGACCCGGCCCCGCGGGGTACCGATGACGACCGGTCCGAGGTCAAGGCGGCCTGGTCCGAGGTGGGGTTTCGCCCCCACGACCTGCGCGACGCCGTGCGGTTCACCCCGGGCACGGGGCTCGACGCCGCGAGCTTCCTGCTGCTCGTGCCCGAGCGCGCCCTCGCGGGCGGGCTCGTCATCACGGCCGAGAAGAGCGACGGCGGCATCCTGTTCGAACGCGACGTCGAACCCGCTGACGTCGTGGGCGCGGCACACCCGCTTCCCCCGGCCTGGGTCGACCCTGCGGGCCCGTGGGCCGACCCGGTGATCCGGGCCGGCTTCTACGCAGCGCGTGTGCGTGCGACTTCGACGGTCGGCCACACCTTCGTGCTCGTCGACCTCGACCGGTTGCCCGACCTGGCCTCCTCGGTCGTCATCGGCTGGCGCGAGGAACAGACCCCCGGGCGGAGCGGGGCCAGAGCGCCGTTCTACGTCGTAGCGGCCACCGGTGTGGTCGGGTCGGAAGGCTGGCGGCAGAGCTGGGACAGCGAGACCACGACGCACGACCAGGAGGCGTTGCAGACCGCGCTCACGCAGGACCCCGACGACCACGCACTCTTCGCGCCGTCGACGACCTACACCCTCGACATCGCGTGGGTGGCGGCGTGGCAGAAGGGCGACGACCAACCCGGCCCGACAGAGCCGGGGACGGCGCAGCCCGCCGTGACCCAGTCGTTCCGGTTCCGCACCGACGCAGCCACCCAGTATCCGCACGACCTCGCGCCCTGGCTGCTGACGACCGCGCCCGGCATGGACGATGTGGGCTGGTTCTGCCGCGAACCTGTTCGCATCGCCTTCGCCACACAGAAGGTCGGCGACCTCTACGCCGCCTACGGCAAGCAGCTCAAGGTCGTCGTGCGCAGCGCCTCCGGCGCCCACCCGGCTCCCCCCGGCGGCACCCCTGGGTCGGGGTTCGTCGTTCCTCTCGAGGTGGGCGAGTTCCTCACCGACACCACGCAGCTCACGGTTCGCACCCCGTGGGAGCAGGCGGTGCGCGACGTCGCGCCGATCACTGACGGGATGCGGTGCATCGATGCCGTGGGCGAGTGGGCGCACCACACGGTGCTCGAGCTGCCCTACGACTTCGAGCCCCTGACCGACTACCTCGTCGACGTGCACGCGGCGGGCTCGGGGGAGGGGCTCACGACCGAGAACCGCATCCACCGCATCGGGTTCACGACCTCGCGGTTCCATGACCTCGACGACCTCGTATCGTTCATCGCCCCTGCGACGGTGCGCGGCCGTCTCGTGCCGACCCCCACCGCCCTCTCGGCCCTGCCCGACCGGCCCACCGGCGACGAGGTCGACACCGCCTTCCAAGGGGCCGGCCTGTCGGTGCCGCAGACCCCGGCCTTCCCCGCCGTCGAGGTGCTCTGGTCGGCGGATGCCGTACCGCAGCCGATCGCGCTCGTGCTCGAGTCGAGTGAGCCGCTCTGGCGCTCGAGGCTCCTGCCGGCCGTGGTCACCGGGCCGGTCGATGCGCTCGACCCGACCCATCAGTGGTGGAAGGCCGTGCCGGGAGACTGGCTGTTTCTCGCAGACAGCGTTGCTCCCGTTGCAGCGGGCGATTTTCCCAGGGCGGCCGTCACACGAATCATTCGCTGCCCCGGTGATACCCGCGCTATTGCCGTGCTCGCCCCAGGCGCTCGCGGGCAGGAGGTGCGGCTCGACCTCGTCGTCGCCGCCGACGCGGTGGCCGGGGCCCCCGAGAAGCGGGCGACGGCCGTGCGGATGGCTCTGCTGCGAGCACCGTGGGAGGTGGAGGACTGATGAACCTGATCGCCAACAGCTGGCTCTTCCGGGCCGAGGCGATGCGCCTCGACTGGGGCGCTGCCCTCGAGCGGCAGATCGCCTTCCTGCGCCAGTCGCAGTCGCCCTTCATCGAGCAGGTCATGCCGAAGGGTGACGTGCGGGAGGCGGCCAAACGACGCAGTGGTGACGTGCACGTGTGGTGGGCGTGCAGCCGGCGGCTGGGCGTGCCGCGGGGCGCCTTCACGGTCTGGACACGGCTCGGCGCCGACGATGACCTGTCCCGCGTCGAGCTGAGCCCCGAAGCCGACGCCGAGGGTGTGCTGTTCACCTGGGGGCCGGTGGAGGCCGCGGTGGTCGAGGTGCAGTACACCCCGGTTGACGTCGCGAGAGCGACCCGGGTGCAGCTGCACCGCACCTCGGGAGCCCTGCGCGACCTGGTGGCTGCGGTGCCGGTAGCGCCGGGTAGCGGAGACCCGACGGTAGTGCGGCTGCGCTGTTCGGGCGCGACCTCGGTACGCGTCGACAACGGCTCGGTCACCTCGGTGCGCGTCGCGTCGTTGGTCGACGTCGTGAACGCGCCCGAATGGAAGCCGGTCGAGCTGGTCGGGCTGCCGTGTGACGACCCGTGGAGCGTGACCGCCTACGACTCGAGCCCCCAGGGTCTGCTCGACGACCTCACCTCACCCATGGAGGCCGCGGTCGGCCGCCTGAAGAGGGGCGCGCCCCCCTTCGGCTGGTGGCCGCTCACACAGTCGGGGCGGATCGCCCCGGCCTGGCAGAGCGCCGACCCGGAAGCACTGGTGAAGGAGGTCTCCGTCGAGCTGCTGCCCGAGCTCGAGCCGATGTATGCCGCCGGCGTGCGCGAGTGGGCCCAGTGGCAGCTGGAACAGGTGCGGGCCGTGCCGGGCCCGACCCAGGACGGGCGCAGCTCGAGCCTCGACACCTCCGCCACGATCCGCCCGTTCTCGCTGCTCGTGCTGCCGGCCCAGACCGACCCGCTGCTGAATCTGGCGACCGGCTTCGGCACGACCTACGGTTTCGACACGAGGCTGCCGGTCGACTACTGGCCCAACGGTGAGCAGCAGATCGACTTCCTGGTGACCGCCGACTACAGCTCGCTCGGACGCCCACGGCGCGGGAAGGGCCGGCTCGCCGCCTACGCCCCTCAGGTCGGGCCGCACGTCGTGAGCGCCCAAGCGACCGGGCTCGAGGCCGAGCGCGTCGGTCTGGTCGGGCCGGCCCATCCCAACGACCCGTGGCGTGAGAGCGTGCGGGTGTCGTGGGACGCCCTGCCGACGACCGCCATGCTCGGGCGCGTGAGCGCCGGCGTTCTCGGCCGGTACGACGCGTCCGGCTCGGTGGCCGAGTGCCTGGCGCCGCCGCGCGACTCCGGCGGCTACCGACCCCTCAGCCTGTCGCCCGACGCGCCGGCCGGAGAGGCCGGCCACGACCGGATCGCGTTCGCGGACGGTGGGGTCGACATCCCGATCAGCAGCGGCGGTCGGGACGTCGGCTACGGCGTGACACTCGTCGACGTCCACGGGGTGTGGTCGGCGTGGCGCGATGTCGCCTACGCCGGAGACGAACCGGGGCCGCAGGCGCCGCGCGTGGTCTCGCTGGCCCTCGACAGCAGCTACAGCGGCAACGTGGCAGCCTGCCCTGGCACGCTCCGGCTGGAGGTCGCGCTCAACTGGGCCGAGCGCACCCCGGCCCACCTGGTCGGGCGGGCGCTCTACTTCCCCATGGCCACGGCGCTGTCCGAACCTCCGATCGGGCTCGGCCCCGAGATGCCGACCCCTTCGGGGTGCTTCCGACGCGACTTCGCCTTGAGCTTTCCCAGCGACACTCCCACCCCCAACGGCTGTACGGTCTCGACCCTCTCGGCTGATGGCACCACGGTCGTGGCGGCCGGCCCGGGGCAGGGCGACGGTGGCCGACGCTACGCCATCAAGGCTGCGATCCCCACCATCGACTGGACCGTCACCGGGCGCTGGGGGGTGCGGGTGTGGCTGCGCAGCTACCTCTCCGTCGGCGCCTCCCCGACGGCGTGGGTGCCCGGTGACACCCATCCTGCTCGGGCCGTCGCCGCGAGCCCGGTACCGGTGACACCCTTGCCCCCGGCCGCCCCTCCGGGCGTTCCCCTGGGCAGCACCGTTGACTCGCAGGGGTGTTCACACGTCAGGGTGCACTGGTCGCTGCCCGGTGGGGGCGGCGGCGGTGGGGTTCGCACCTGCGCCGTCTGGGAGGTCTCCGAGACGGCGCTGCGCCTTCACCGAGGGTTGACCCCGAAGGCACCCGAGACCGATTCTCCCGGCGTGCGGCTCGCTGCCCTGTGGACGGCGTACGACGAGTTGACGGAGACAGCCCGACGAGCAGCCTTCCGCCGTATCCGCGAGGTCGACGTGTCGACCTCGAGCGTCGACGTGGCTCTGCCCAAGGGCTCGACCGACATCCACCTGTTCACCGTCACGACGCAGTCGATGACGGGGATCGAGTCGCCCTGGCCCGGCGCCGAAAACCCTGACGCGCACCTGCACCTCCAGGCGGCCATCGCGCCACGTCTGGTGCA
>JBBSTU010000112.1:0-12929 GCA_038235595.1 Actinomycetales bacterium
AGGCGACCGCAAGGCCGATGGACGCAGCCGTGGGCGGGTGCACGGAGAACCAGACCAACGCGATCGGCGTCCAGATGGCAGCGGCGACCAGGCTGGCGGTCGCGGTTCCCTGCAGTCCGGGCAGCCGCTGGCCAACGGTGCGGTTGAGCAGGATGTAGCAGGCCCAGGCGGCAGCGGCGACCAGTCCCAGAGAGAGGCCGATGACGTCGGTGGTGGGCCCAGGACCGGCCAGCACGACGACCCCGACACCGGCCATGAGTGCGCAGAGAAGGTCGCGAACGCGCCGTGAGCTGGCAACGGCCACGGTGAGCGGCCCGAGGAACTCCAGGGTCACGGCCAGGCCCAGCCCGATTCGTTCGATCGCGGCGTAGAGGCTGAGGTTCATCACACTGAACACGAGCACCAGCCCCAGGATGGGCAGCCACTGCGCTCGGGTCAGACCCCGCAGCCGTGGGCGCACGATCGGGGTCAGCACCAGGGCTGTGACGAGCTGACGCACGGCGACCACCCCGACCGGGCCGATGGCCGGGAACGCCGACGCACCCAGGCCCGCGCCCGCCTGGTTCGAGGCAGAGCTAACCAGCATCATCGCCATGCCGGTGCCGCGCTGCCGAGCGGTGGCGGTGTCAGCAGACAGCGGGGGGCCGCCCGCGGGGCTGTGGTGAGTCACGGCGTCGACGGTTTTCATACGTCGAAACTATGGCTAGCCCTTGCCATAACCTAGTGCGCAATTTGTGAATGCCATACGATGTAGTTATGGAATGGAGTCTGCGTGAGCTGCGGTTCTTCGTCGCGGCAGCCGACGAAGAGTCCTTCACCGGTGCCGCCACGCGGCTCTTCGTGTCACAGGCGGCCGTCTCCCGCACCATCGCGGGGTTGGAGAAGACCGTGGGTGAGCGGCTCCTACGCCGCGTGCCACGCGGGTGCGAGCTCACCACCACCGGAAGGCAGCTGCTGCCCGAGGCGCGCCGGGTGTTGGCCGAGGCAGACAAGTTCACCGATTTCCTCACCTCTCGGCACGCCATTCTCCGGGTGGGTTACGCCTGGGCAGCACTCGGACGGCACACCGCTGCGCTGCAACGTGACTGGGCCCGCCAGCACCCGCGCACCCAGCTGGAGCTCGTGCGACACAACTCGCCCACCGCTGGGCTGGCCGAGGGCCTGAGTGACGTCGCGATCGTGCGCAGACCTGTCGACGAGAAGAAGTTCGACTCCGTCGTCGTCGGGCTCGAACGGCGACTCGTCGCGTTCGCCTCAGACGACCCCGAATGGTCCCGGCGCCGATCACTGCGCATGGGCGAGATCGCCGACCGCACCGTCGTGATCGACCCCCGGGTGGGCACCACCAGCAGCGCCCTGTGGAGCGGAAGCCCTCAGCCATCTCGCTTCATCGAGTCCAGCGACGTTGACACCTGGCTCGACGTCATTGCCGCCGGGAGGGGGGTCGGGACCACCGCCGAGGCCACGGCGCATCACCACCCCCGGCCCGGGGTGGCCTTCCGGCCCCTCACCGACGGGCCTCGCATCCCGGTCCGGCTCGCCTGGGACCACGACCACCAGCCCCCCGGGCTGCGCGAGCTGGTCGACTCCGTCACCCGCCTCTACGAGAGCAGCTGAGAGCGAACCGCACCTGCTGCGTCGCTCGGGCCGAGCGGGCCTGACCCCGGGCGCGACATCGCATCGCCGCTGCTCGGCAGGAGGGAATGCAGGAGGGAATGCAGGAGGGAATGCAGGAGGGAATGATGGAGTCTGGCCGGTCGTTGGACCGTGCAGTCAACAACCCCGAGCAGATGCGAGATGAAAGGCCACCCCCGTGCAGGACCCCAGCGAGCTCTTCCGGTTCGAGAACGACACGCCGGCTGCCCAGGCCGACGTGTCGCCGCAGATCCCGCGTGAGCAGCAGGCGTCCGTGCTCATCGTCGCTCTGGGCGGGTTCATCGATGCCGGTAACACCCAGACCCTCATCTCAGACCACCTGCTCGCGACGCACGATTCGCGCGTGCTGGCCTCCTTCGACGTCGACCAGCTGCTCGACTACCGCGGGCGCAGGCCGGTCATGGTCTTCGACCGTGACCACTGGAGCAGCTACGACGACCCGAGCCTGCTGCTGCACCGGCTGGTCGACAAGGAAGGCGTGCCGTTCCTGCTGCTCGTCGGCCCCGAACCCGACTACCAGTGGGCTCGCATGGTCGAAGCCACCACGATGCTGGTCAAGAGCCTCGGCGTCGACCTGACGCTCAGCGTGCACGGCATCCCGATGGCCGTGCCGCACACCCGCCCGCTCGGCGTGACCTCGCACGGCACCGCGCCTCGGCTCATCGCCGAGAACGACGCCGCCTTCGGCACGGTACAGGTGCCCGGCAGCTTCTCGTCGCTGCTCGAGATGCGGCTCGGGGAGTCGGGGCACGACGCCCTCGGCTTCGCCGTTCACGTGCCGCACTATCTCGGTCAGACCGAGTTCGCCGACGCCGCCCTGCTCGGCCTCGAGCGCATCAAGACGACCACCGGGCTCGACATCGACCTCACCGCCCTGGCGGCCACGGCGGGGCTCAACCGGGCCGAGATCGCACGCCAGATGGCCGAGAGTGACGAGATCACCGCCGTCGTTCGCGCGCTCGAGCAGCAGTACGACACCTTCCTCGAAGGTCGCAAGCAGCGCAACCTGCTCGCCACCGACCTGTCCGAGCTGCCGACGGCCGACGAGATCGGGGCCGAGTTCGAGGCCTTCCTCAAGGACGTCGCCGACGACGAACAGGGTGGCGAGCACGGTGACGATCATGGTGACGATCACGGTGGCCCCGGCCGGCCAGGGCCTCCCGGGATGGGCTGACTCAGCCCTTCGCCTCGCTCCACCGCGTGATGACGGAGGTGTCGGCCACGAAACGTACCTGTTCGGTGCCGGCCCACGTTCGGGCCGCGGCCTGCAGTGAGCGGTCGACCTCGGCCGCGGCTGCCTGGGCGTGTTCTTCGGGCACCTGAACGAGCAGCTCGTCGTGCAGGCACAGCACGATCTGCCCCCCGAGGGGGGCGACGGCTCGGCGTACGGTGGCCGCCCACGCCTTGAACAGCTCAGCCGCCGATCCTTGGATGATGGCGTTGCGGGCATAGCGTCCGCGGGCGCCGTCGGCCCCACCCGCCTTCTCCCGGATGCCGCCCTGCTCGCCGGGGCCGGCGCCGTCGGTTCTGTCAGTTCCGTCAGCGGCGGGGGTCGCTGCTCCGAACCGGATCAGGCGCCCGCCCCAGGTGCGCACCGGCAACCGGGCGACACCGTCGGCGTAAGCACGGTCGAGCAGACCCATGGCGACCGGGTAGGCCTTCTCGAGGTCCTTGAGGGCCTCGCCGGCGGCGCCGGAGCGCTGACCGTACATGGCCGCCAGCACGGCCACCTTCGCCGTCGGCCGATCGGCACCGAGCTTGGCGGCCACCGGCGCGTAGAGGTCGTCGCTGCGGGTCGCCTCGGCGAAGGTGCGGTCGACGCTCACGACCGCGAGCACCCTCGGTTCGATCTGGCCGAGGTCGGCTCGCACGAACACGTGACCCGGTACGGCCCGCACGGCGGGTCGAAGGGGCGCCGGGAGGTTGTGCAGACCGTTCTGGGCGGTCATCCGGCCCGCGGCACCGTCACACGCGGTCCAGCGACCGCGCAACCGGTCGTCGGGGCCGACGTGCTCGTCGAGCCACCGGTAACCGTAGGTGGTGGCGATGCGCTCGTCCTTGCGCCAGGAGAGCAGGGCGTCGACGAGCGGATGGCTCTGGCGGTAGGGCTCGAGCACCCAGGCGCGGGTGTTCGGCACGTCGACACCGACCGAGCGGAGCAGTTCGCGCACCTGACCGGGGTTGCGCAGGTCGGTGCGCTCGCGGCCGGGCGCGTGAACCAGCACCCGGTGGTCGCGCCGGGACCGGATGGCGTGGGCATCGGCCTCATCGACGGGTCGCGGGCCGGCCGACGCGCTGATCAGGTCTTCGGCGGCCAGGCGGTCGAGGGGGAGACCGTCTCGTTCGAGCTCGAGGCAGAGCACCGCGGCCGCCGACTCGGACCACACGGTGCGCAGCATCCGGCTGGCGCCGCTGTTCCGGCCGTCCCGGCTACCCCCGTCGGCCCCACTGCCCGCGATGGTGGCGACTGAGTCGGCCTGCGCTACCTGGCATTTCAGGGCCGCCTGCGCCAGCTGCTCCAGTCGTGAGGGCCGGTCGGCCCAGGTCGTCAGGGCATCGGCGCGCAGGTGCCCCGTCTCGGTGAACAGGTTCTGCTCGTCGCCTCCCGCGAGGTCGAACAGGTCGCCCAGGCCCCCGTCGAAACCGGACCGGGCCCGACGACGGCTGGGCACGTCAGTCTCGGGGAGCCGCTGGCAGCCGGCCCACACGTGACCGGGTGTCGCCCACCACCCACCGTGCACGATGCGGTGCGCCTCGGCGAGGTCCCAGGTGCGAGCCACCGCGACCCGGGCCGCGACCACCTCGCCCAGGGCCGCCGCAGCCGACCAGACCACCCAGCGGGGCGCCATCACCGAGTCGAGCTCGGCGAACCGGTCGACCAGCTCGGCGAGGGGCCAGTACCGGGTCTCGCGGGCGTGGGAAGGGCCACCGGGCAGCACGACGCAGGCCGTCGTCGGTCCGACCACCAGCGCAACGAGTGGAGGGTCGGTGTGCCCGGCGCCCGACACGATGCCCGGCCGGTCAGTCAAGGCAGGCCGCGATCCTGTCAACGGCGACGCGCAGGATCTCGGCAGACGTGGCGAAGTTGAGTCTCGCGAAGCCGGCCCCCGACCGACCGAAGGTGGGCCCGGGGGAGAGCGCGACCCGTCCACGTTCGAGCACCACGGCAGCGGGGTCGTCGCCGAGGCCGACGCGGCGGAAGTCGAGCCAGGCCAGGTAGGTCGAAGGCGGAGCCACGAGCCCGACACCCGGCAACCGCTCGGCCACGAGCTCGCCCAGCAGCGCACGGTTGTCATCGAGCTCACCCACCAGCTGGTGCACCCACTCGCGGCCCTGAGTGTAGGCCGCCGTCTGCGCGATGACCCCGAGGTGGCTCGCGCCGTAGGTGACGAGGGGGTGCAGTCTGCCCACCTCGACGACGGCGTCCGGGCCCGGCACGATGACCGCGGCCTTGAGCCCGGCGAGGTTCCAGGCCTTGGACGCCGACGTGACGGTGATGCCCCGCTCGCTGCCCGGCACCGCGAGGTACGGCGTGAACACGGTGTCGTACACCAGGGGCCCGTGGATCTCGTCGGAGATGATTTGCACCCCGTACTCGTCGGCCAGCGTGGCGAGCCGGCCGAGCAGGGCGAGGGAGTGGACGGTACCGGTCGGGTTGTGCGGGTTCGAGAGCAGGTAGACCGCGGGCTCCCTCGCGGTGTGCAGCTCGCCGAAGACTCGCTCGAGAGATTCGGGGTCGAGCTCTCCGCTCGCGCTGAGGGGCGCGTCGACGACCCGGCGCCCGGTAGACGCGATGACGTCGAAGAAGGCGTTGTAGACGGGCGAGCTGATGACCACCGGCCCCCCGGGCTCGGTGAAGAGGCCGATCAGGTGCACGACACCGGTGAGCACGTCGGCCACGCTGGTGGTCTGGTCGGGGTCGAAGCTCCACCCCCACTCGACGTCAGCGAACGAGGCGCAGGCGGAGGCGTACGGCAGCGACCACGCGTATCCGCTGTCTCCGCGAGCCACGGCAGACGTGACGGCGTCGACGACGGCAGGACAGGGAGCGGCATCCATCTCGGCTATGAACAGGGGGAGCACGTCGGAGGCGTGCGCTCGCCACTTGACGCTCGTGCGCGAGCGACGGAGCTCATCGAGGGAGACGTCGAAGATGCGCTGGCCCATAGCCCGAGCCTAGAAGAGTGTCGAGACGGCCGGGCAGCCGGTTCGGCAGGCGCGCGGCGCGGATGACGCCCGCCGCACCGTGGACGCGGCGTGCCGACCCTGCCGACCCTGGCGACCCTGGCGACCCTGAAGATGCGCGCACCCCGGCATCCCGATTACGGTGTCGGGGCGGCCCGATCCCGGTGACAGGCCGAAGACGTCGTCGAAGGGGAGTCGCACGTGGGCAAGCTCGGTTGGGGCAGTGGGGACACGGACGAGGCGGAGCGAGCCTCCGACGAGGCGGCCCGTGACGTGCAGAAGGTCGCGAAGAACTCCGCCCTCGCGCGCGCCTACGCCGGTCGTGAAGGCGGTCTCACGGGCACAGCGACACGGCTCATCGAGCGACTGCTCGACATCGGCATCGACGGGAAGGGTCCCTTCAAGTCGGCTCACGATGTGGCGGCCAAGGCGCTCGAGGAGAACCACGACGACCCCAAGAAGGCGATCAAGGCCATCCGCCGCGACCACCGACAGCTCGGAGCCGCCGGGGGCTTCGCGACCGGTCTCGGAGGCTTCTTCCTCCTGCCCGTCTCGTTGCCGGCCAACGTGCTCGAGTTCTACCTGCTCGGCACGCGCATGACCGCCGCCATCGCCAAGGTGCGCGGCTACGACATCGACCAACCCGAGATCCGCTCGGCGGTGCTGCTCACCCTTGCGGGAGCCGACAGTGAAGACCTGCTCAAGAAGGCGGGGCTGCTCGCCCCCGGCGGCAAGCTGGCCTCGGTCGCCCTCGACCGGTTGCCCGCGCCGGCTCTCATGGTGCTCAACAAGGCGATCGGGTTCCGGCTGCTCAGCCGCATCGGCCAGGGCACCCTCGCCAAGCTCGGACGGGGGGTGCCTGTGCTCGGCGGAGTGGCCGGAGGGGCCATTGACGTCTACATGCTCGGGCGGATCGCCGGACAGGCCATGGAGGAGTTTCCGCCGTTGACCCCGTTCGGGCCCTGACCCCGTCGCGATGAAGCGGACCTCCCGACTGAAGCTGGCGGCCACGGTGTTCACCGTGGCGCGCGCCACCAGCAGGCCCGGTTCGCCGAGCGTCGCCGAGCGGGCGCAGTGCGTGCCGAGGCTGGTTCGTGCCACGCTCGACCGCACGTACACCGGCGTCACCCCGGCCCGGCTCGCCCTCGTGGCCGCTGCGGCCGTCTACGTCGCGTCTCCGGTCGACCTGATCCCCGAGACCGTGCTCCCGGTCGTCGGCCTCGCCGACGACGCGCTCGTGCTGCGCTGGGCGGTGCGGGCCTTCGTCGACGAGACCGACCGCTTCCTGGTGTGGGAGGCCCGGCGGTACGCCTGGCGCCCCGGCGAGCGCCCTCGCCCTCAACCGTCACCCCCGCACACGGTTGCCGTTGCGGCCGGTGGGAAGCGCGCACCGGCCGTCACCTCGGCTCCCCACCCTGACCGCGATGCGACCGGCGCGGCCGCGAACGGGGGAGAGGGCATCGGGCCCGGCATGCGTGCTGCAGCCCGGGCCTACCTGCTCGAGTCGGTGCGGCGGCGACTGGAGCGCTGACCCACTCCGCCCTCCACACACCCTCATCCGTGACCTCGTCCACACCCCCGCGGCAGGTGGTGAGCTCGTACACAGCCGAGCCGACGGCGGATGCCGGAGCCCGGCGGGGCAGCAACTCTCGGCGCATGCCGAAGATCTCACTGTCCGGGCCCGCCCACCTGCTGGCCGTCATTCCCTACCACCTCGGGTTCCGGCCCGACCGCAGCGTCGTCGTCGTCTGCTTCCACGACAGGCGGCTGGGGCTGATGGCCCGCCTCGACGCGGTGGGCAGCGAACACACCGCTCTCGCCGCCGCGTCCCTGCTCCCGGCTCTCGTGCGCGAGGCGCCCACGTCGGTGGCCATCGTCGGGTTCGAGCAGACGGCCGGTGAGACCATGCCGCTGAGCGACGCACTGGCCACCGCGGTCGGCCTCGAACGGATTCCGCTGCGCGAGCGGCTGCTCGTTCGTGACGGGCGGTGGTTCGGCCTCGGCTGCGACTGCTGCCCTGCCGAGGGCAGCCCGATGCCCGAGGACGCCGACGTGCCGGCGCTGGCCACCTTCGTCGGACTGGGCCAGGCGGTACTCGGCACACGCGATGCGATGACTCGCCTCATCGAGCCCCTGGCCGCCACCGCACCACGCCACGACGCCCTGGTGCGGGCGATCTCCGACTGGCAGGAGAGCTACGCGTGGTCGGTGGTCACCGACGTCGGAGACCGGCTGGGCGCCCTGACGGGAGTCGGCCCCGAACCGGAAGCTCGCGATGGGTACGGCGACGACGAGCGCGACGAGGAAGGTCCGCCCCGAGCGATGCTGGTCGATGCCGCCCTGCGGTGCTGGCGGGCGTTCCTCTGCGACGAGATCAACGACTCGGCCCTCGAGGCGATGCTGCCCGCGATCGTCGGCCCGCTGCGGTTCTGCGACCTGCGCGACGCGATCATCGCATGGGTCTGTCCCGGCACCATGACGCTCGAGCACGTCGATCCTGACCTTGTCGAATCGTTGCGGCTCTGCCTCGGCGATGACGTGCGCTCACGGGAGGAGCTCCCAGATCGGAGTCCCGGGCAGAGTCCCGGGCAAGGCCTGAGTGGGCCACTGGGCGAGGCGCTGGCTCAGTCCTCGGGTCGCCGGCTGACCCTGGCCGGCGCCCACGACGATGATGAGGCGATCGCCCCGCGGGAGATGGCGGCCCGTCTCGAGCGGTTGTGCCGGTCCACCCCCACCGCCCACGCGGCGCCCGTTCTGTCGGTCTTCGCTGCGTACGCCTGGTGGGCCGGCAACGGTACGAAGGCGGGAATGGCGGTCGACCGCGCCCTGCAGATCGAGGGTGAGCACCGGCTCTGCGGACTCATTCGCACCGCACTCGACCACGGGGTGCGGTCACCGCTGCCGGGGTGGGCCGCTTGAGGGCAGGCTGCTCCTGCCCGTGCCCGGCTGGATCGGTTCCATCTTGTGGACGGGGCACTCGTCGGCCCGCCCTGGATCCCGTATGGTTGAACAAGGTCATGAGTACCAGCGACAAGCCCCGGCTCGTTGGTCGGCAACCCTCCTCAGCGGTGGGGTGCCCCGGGTGAAGACCTGGCCACGTCCCCCAGGACGTGTGCAAGCGCGAGCACGAGGAGCCAACCCCATGACTATCACCGGGCGACACCCCCGCACCAGGCGTTTCACGTCGGCACCACGGTCGACACCTGGGGTCACTGCAGTGCCGCCACCCGGGTCCACCCTCGCGGACGCCCCGGCCACGGCGTCTGTGCCGACTCTCGAAATGGCGTCCTCCGCCTCATCTGCGGCGACCGACGGTGACGGGGCCTGGCGCGAAGGGGACCCGGTCGGTCGGCGAACCTTCGTCGACATCGGCACCGTTGAGCTCGAGCGCGAAGTGGTGCTGCCCGACGTGCGGATCGCGATCGAGACCTGGGGCCGGCTCAACGAGCTCGGTGACAACGTCATCCTCGTCGAGCACGCTCTCACCGGCGACAGCCATGTCACCGGTGAGGCCGGCGAGGGTCATGCGTCCCCGGGCTGGTGGAACTCCCTGATCGGGGCCGGTCGGCCCATCGACCCCGAGCGCTGGTTCGTGGTGTCGACCAACGTGCTGGGCGGTTGCCAGGGCAGCACCGGGCCTTCGAGCTCTGCGCCCGACGGTCGGGCCTGGGGCAGCCGCTTCCCGTACGTCACGATTCGCGACCAGGTGTTGGCCGAGGCGGCCGCCCTCGACCGGCTCGGCGTGCGCCGGATCGCTGCCGTGATCGGCGGGTCGATGGGCGGAATGCGGGCCCTGGAATGGGCCGCCACTCACCCCGACCGCGTCGAGCGCGCCATCGTGTTCGCCAGCACCGCTCACGCCACCGCAGACCAGATCGCCTGGTGCCAGGCTCAGCTGCTCGCCATCCGCTCCGACCCCGACTTCGCCGGCGGCGACTACTACGACACGGGACGGTCGCCGGTCACCGGGCTGGGGCTGGCCCGTCGGATCGCCCACATCACCTACCGCACCGAACACGAGCTGGGCGAGCGTTTCGGTCGGCAGCCCCAACAGGGGGAGGAGCCCCTCGGCACGCCAACTCGAGGTCGGTTCGCCGTCGAGGGTTATCTCGACTACCACGCCGGCAAGCTGGCTCGGCGTTTCGACGCGAACTCCTACCTGGTGCTGACCGAGTCGATGAACTCCCACGACGTCGGCCGCGACCGCGGTGGTGTGGCGGCCGCTCTCGGCGCGGTCCGGGCCGACTGCACCATCGTCTCGGTCGACTCCGACCGGCTCTACCCGCCGAGGCTGTCCGACGAGATGCATGCGGCCCTTCCGCGGTCGACCAGGGCGTCCATCACCTCGCAGTTCGGTCACGACGGCTTTCTCATCGAGGAGGACCAGGTCGCCCGAATCGTGCAGGCAGCACTGGCGCGGTAGGCCCCGCCCGGTCTCTTTCGCAGATCAGACCACACCCGGTGCCGACCGATTTCCGGTACGGTCCGTCAAGATGTTGTTTCCGTCGCGAGGAGGACCGGACAAGTGGCCATTGTCGTGGGTTACGTTGCCACCAGAGAAGGTCGCGCCGCGCTCAAGCGCGCGGCGGAAGAGTGCATCCTGCGAGGCACCAAGCTTGTCGTGATCAGCTCGCACCGCGGGGGCAAGGACTTCGACGCCGATGAGTCGGTTCGTTTCGAAGCCGAGCTCGAGCGGGTGAAGGAGATGCTGCAGCAGAAGGGTCTCGAGCACGAGGTCCGGTCGCTGGTGCGGGGCAACGACCCGGCTGAAGATCTCATCTCTGTCGCCGAAGCCGAGTCTGCCGACTTCATCGTTATCGGTCTGCGTCGTCGTAGCCCCGTGGGCAAGCTGATCCTCGGTTCGAACGCCCAACGGATCCTGCTCGACGCCAGCTGCCCCGTGCTCGCTGTGAAGGCCGACTGACCTTCCTCGCGCAGCTGGCGCCACCTAAGTGGATGCACCCGGTCTCACCCGGGCGTTTTCCATCATGGGTGTGCGCGCTTTATAATGGTCAGGTACCGGATTGCACAAGGCAGACCGAGAGATCGACTCACCGCGGGCCAGGGGCTTCGCGCATCGCAGATCGACTCCACCAGGCCGAGCATCGTCCGATTCGCAACTTCATGCCCTTCTCGGCGATTGCTCCTGCCCCGTGCCGGTCGCATCGCCGACAGTCCACGCCACGAAAGGCGAACGTAGTTCGTGTCGACGCAAGCCCCGCCCGTTTCAGTCACGACGCCCCTGTCTGCGCCAGCGACGCAACCCCTGCCCAACCCATCGTCGAAGCCCGCGTCCAAGCCGCTGCCGAAGGCGTTCGCGCACCCCGCTCTGCTGCAGCTTCTCGCCAAGGGGTCAGCCACGGGCAGCATCACCGGCACAGAGATCCGACACGCGCAGCTCGAAGCTGATCTCGGGTTGCGCGCCATGAAGAAGGTGCTCGTCACGTTCGAGGACCACGGCATCGACATCGTCGTCGAAGCGCCGCCGAGCCTGAGCCGCACCAGCAAGAACACCCGCACCGGTACCAAGGGAGCCACCGTGTCTGCCGCACGTACGACCACCAAGACCACCACGAGCGCCAACGACGCAGCCAAGGCAGAACCGGCCGAGAAGGCCGAGCCCGCCAAGACTGCGCCCGTCAAGACGGCGACCCGCAAGACAGCCGTCAAGGCAGCGCCGGCCACCAAGACAACAGCGGCCAAGACAACAGCGGCCAAGACCACAGCGGCCAAGACAACAACCCACAAGACGGCGGCCAAGCCGGCCACGACGACGAGCGAGGTGGCTGATGCGGCCGCCAAGCCAGCCGCAAAGACTACGGCCCGCGCCACCAAGGCCACTCCGGCCAAGCGCGCCACCAAGAAGGCGGCTGCCGCGGGAGCCGACGACGAGGCGCAGGAGCCCGACGACGCGAAGGGGTCAGGCGCGGCCGGGCTCGTCAACGGGGCGGTGGTGGCCGGGGCCAAAGGCGGCGAGGCTGCCAACACGACCGACAACGCCGACGACGCTGACGACGACGACGAGGACGACGACTCGCCCGAGGCGACCGCGCGGCGCACCCGCAAGAAAGCGGCGGCCACCGAGGAGACCGAGGAGTCTGGCTTCGTCATCCGCGACGACGACGAGGACGACGCTCCGGCCCAGACGGTAGTGACCGCCGGCGCCACGGCCGACCCGGTCAAGGACTACCTCAAGCAGATCGGCAAGGTAGCGCTGCTCAACGCCGAGCAGGAGGTCGAGCTGGCCAAGCGCATCGAAGCCGGCCTGTTCGCCGAGGAGCGGATGTCGGGGTTCACCCGGCAGGAGACGTTCTCCAAGGCGGGCAAGGAGCTCTACTGGATCGGCCAGGACGGCAAGAAGGCCAAGAACCACCTGCTCGAGGCCAACCTGCGCCTCGTGGTGAGCCTCGCCAAGCGCTACACCGGCCGCGGCATGCTCTTCCTCGACCTGATCCAGGAGGGCAACCTCGGTCTCATCCGCGCGGTCGAGAAGTTCGACTACACCAAGGGCTACAAGTTCAGCACCTACGCCACCTGGTGGATCCGTCAGGCGATCACCCGTGCCATGGCCGACCAGGCGCGCACCATCCGTATCCCGGTGCACATGGTCGAGGTCATCAACAAGCTGGCCCGGGTGCAGCGCCAGATGCTGCAGGACCTCGGCCGTGAGCCCACCCCCGAAGAGCTCGCCAAAGAGCTCGACATGACGCCCGAGAAGGTCGTCGAGGTGCAGAAGTACGGGCGCGAGCCGATCTCGCTGCACACCCCCCTCGGTGAGGACGGCGACAGCGAGTTCGGTGACCTCATCGAGGACTCCGAGGCCGTCGTGCCCGCGGATGCCGTGAGCTTCACCCTGCTGCAGGAGCAGCTGCACTCGGTGCTTGACACCCTCTCCGAGCGTGAGGCCGGCGTGGTGTCGATGCGCTTCGGGCTCACCGACGGCCAGCCGAAGACGCTCGACGAGATCGGGAAGGTCTACGGCGTGACCCGGGAACGGATCCGCCAGATCGAGAGCAAGACGATGAGCAAGCTGCGTCACCCCAGCCGCAGCCAGGTGCTGCGCGACTACCTGGACTGACCGGTCTGAG
>JBBSTU010000113.1:0-12696 GCA_038235595.1 Actinomycetales bacterium
CCTCCGCTGGTACGCGGCGGGCCGAAATGGTGCTCGCAGACCTTGAGGAGGTCGTCATAGCGGACGTTGCGTGGGTTAGCTCGCATGTCGGCGAGGATCCTGGCAACTGAAGACATTTTCCTATGGTACTGCATATGGTACCAAACGACTACCGTGGAGAACATCCGCTATTCGGCTGCTTGGACGTTGGCTTCCGGGGCCCCTTCGACGCAGCGGGCGCTCTACTGCTCCAGGCCGTGGTCTCGCGCGACTCCACGGTAGGTTCAAGTCCCACCGCAGGACCTCAGAGTCACGCAGCCGGCGTTGTAGTCTCGCCGCATGGGTTCAGGTTTGTCCCTCGCGGTCGACGACGAGGACATTGCGGCGGTTCGTCGGTTGTTCGGCCACTATCGGCGGGCCGTCGAGGGTTATGCGTCGGCCGCCGACGTCTGTGCTTGATTCGACGACATGTCCACGGAGCTGGTCGAGCTCCGCACGTTCTACTCCTCACCGGGATTCTTGATGCTGGCGCGGGTCGATGGCGAGCCGGCCGGCTGCGTGGGGGTGCGCGCACTGACCGACTCGCGGGGAGAGCTTCGACGCTTGTTCGTCCATCCTGACCACCGAGGACGAGGTCTGGGGCGACGTCTCCTGCACAACGCGACCGAGGAGGCGGGCCGGAACGGTGTGAACCGCTTGGTGCTGAACACGTTGCCGACGATGACGCAGGCGCGGCTGCTGTACGAGGAAGACGGCTACGTCCCGATTCCGGCGTACGTGGCCGAGCCGCTCGAGGGAGTTCAGTACCTGGGCCGGGTTCTTTGACGAGGCACCCACCTCGCCTGCGGTGGTGCCTCGACCACCGTGAAGGTCGAACCGGTGTCGAGCTTAGGTCAGGTCAGGGTGCTGGTGGCGGTGGGATTGCCGTCTGCGCCGAAGACCTGGGCGCCCTGCTCGAGACCGCTCTCGGCGGCCACGGCCGTGATCGTCTGGAGCCCGGTGAGCGGGGCGGTGAGGCGGTAGGCGAACTCACGGCCGACGAGCGACACGCCACCTCGCCGCGCGACCTCACCCATGAGCAGGGCCTGCAGTGGGCCGTGGATGACGAGACCGTCGTAACCCTCGTGCCGCGCCCAGCCCTCGTCGTAGTGGATGCGATGGGCGTTGAAGGTCACAGCAGAGAACCGGAAGAGCAGCCGCTCGTCGACGGCCAGGTCGAGCCGGTGTGACCTTGTCGGGATCGGGGCGTCAGGAAGCGGGGCGACCGGAAGCGGGGCTGCGGGCAGCGGTTGTGTGCCGCCTGCGCGGTACACGATGTCCTGCTCGTCGACGACCGCCAGTGCGCCACCCTGGCGGATCTCGTTGCGCACCGTGACGAAGGTGAGCGACCCGCTGCGCCCCTGCTTCACCGTGGTGCCGGCCACCTGCGACACCAACGTGGCCTCCTCGCCGACGCGCAACGGACGAAGGGTCGTCACCCGACCGCCGGCGAACATCCGTCGCCGACCCGGGCCGGGCGGGGCGGGGATCCCCGACACGGGGTGGCCGTCAGCGCCGAGGAGGCTCTCTCGGGGTCGGGCCAGCAGGTGCACCCAGTGCCACAGCTCGGGCAACAGCCCGTCGGTCGGAGCGTCGATATCGAGCAGGGCCGCGAGGGACGCGGACGGTTCGGGGCCGATCACCTCGGTGCGCGTCACCGAGTCATGGGTGGCCGTCATCGCTTCGCTCCGCCGGGGTCGGTGGCGTCGGTGGCGTCGGTGGCGTCGGTGGTGCGGGGTCTCGCCCGGGCCAGCACTCGCCGGGCCCGCTCCAGCACCGGAGCATCGACCATGTGGCCGTCGACCTTGACCGCGCCTCGCGAGGGCGCGGCCGTGAGCACCCTGGTGGCCCAGGCGATCTCGTCGGCATCGGGGCGGAAGGCGGCCCGCACTGCGGCCACCTGGGCGGGGTGGATGCAGAGCTTGCCGGAGAACCCGAGACCTCGGGCGTGAGCGGCATCCGAGCTGACCGGACCGTCGGGTGAAACGTCGGTGGTCACCGTGTCGATGGGGGCGGCGATGCCGGCCACCCGTGAGGCGACGACGAGGGTCGACCGGGCGAAGAGCAGGCTCTCGCGAGACTCGACGGCATCGACGTCGAGCGAGTAGTCGAGCGACCCGAACGCGAGCCGCAGCACCACGTCGGCGGCCGCCAGCTCTTTCGACCGGTCGACGCCGAGCGCCGACTCGACCAGGGCGATGACGGGAGCCCCGATGCGCGCAGCCGCGGCGCCGAGGGCATCGACGTCTTCGGCCAGCGGCACCACCACGGCGACCACGCCCGGTGACCCGCGGAGGGCGGCGAGGTCGAGCACGTGCTCGTCGCTGCCGGGCACGTTGATGCGAACTGCGGCCTCTCCGCCAGCAGCGAGCCAGGCCCGGATGTTCTCGCGGGCCTGCCCCTTGGCCTCAGCCGTGACGGCCGCCTCGAGATCAAGGATCGCCAGGTCGGAGCCGGCGACGGCCTTGTCGACGCGCTCGGGCCGGTCGCCCGGCACGAACAGCAGCGCTGCTGCCGAGGCGGCTCGTGCCCCCGCAGCCCCTGCCACTCCTGCTTCGTGAGCGGCGGCGAGGTGAGCGGCATACCGCTGGTCACTCACGAAGCCCACCTCACGGCGCGACACTGCCGCGTTTGACCAGCTGCTGGGCGATCACGTTGCGCTGGATCTCGTTGGTGCCTTCGCCGACGATCATGAGGGGGGCGTCGCGGAAGTAGCGCTCGACGTCGAACTCCGTCGAGTAGCCGTAGCCGCCGTGGATGCGGATGGCGTTGAGGGCGATCTCCATGGCCGTCTCCGATGCGAACAGCTTGGCCATACCCGCTTCCAGGTCGGCGCGGCGACCGGAGTCGTAGGTGCGCGCGGCGTGCAGGGTCAGCTGGCGGGCGGCCTCGAGCTTGGTGGCCATGTCGGCCAGGTAGTGCCCGATGGCTTGGTGCTTCCAGATCGGCTTGCCGAAGCTCTCCCGGGTCTGGGCGTAGGAGAGTGCGTCTTCGAGCGCGGCTCGGCCGACGCCGAGGGCCCGCCCCGCGACCTGCAGGCGGCCGGTCTCGAGCCCGCGCATCATCTGGGCGAACCCCTGCCCCTCGGTGTCACCCAGCAGGGCGTCTACCGGCACGTGCATGTCGTCGAACGACAGCTCGCAGCTCTCGATCCCTTTGTAGCCGAGCTTGGGCAGGTCGCGTGACACCTCGAAGCCGGCGACCTTCTCGCACAAGAGGATGCTGATTCCCGAGTGGGCCGGGCTCGCCGACGGGTCGGTCTTGCAGAGCAACGCGACCAGGCCCGAGCGCCGGGCGTTGCTGATCCAGGTCTTGGAGCCGTTGACCACGTACTCGTCACCGACGCGGCGCGCCGTCGTGCGCATGGCCTGGAGGTCAGACCCACCGCCCGGCTCGGTCAGCGCCATCGTCGCACGCAGCTCGCCCGTCGCCAGGCGCGGCAGGTAGCGGTCGCGTTGCTTCTCGGTGCCGTAGGCCAGCAGCAGTGAACAGACGACGGTGTGCCCGCCCATCGCGCCGGCGAGGCTCATCCATCCTCGCGCGATCTCCTCGGTGACGAGCACGTAGGCCGAGCTCGAGATCCGCCCGGCCCCCCACGGCTCGGGGATGGCCAACCCGTAGAGGCCCAGGCCCTTCATCTGCTCGATGAGCTTCTCGGGATAGGTGTTGGCGTGGTCCAGCTGCGAAGCGACGGGCTTGACCTCGCGGTCGACGAAGTCACGAACGACGTCGACGAGTGCGCGTTCCTCATCGGGCAGCTGCTCCACGCTGGTTCCTCTCGTTGGGGGTGGCGAACGACGGGTCACCCTCGCGGCGCGAGCCCGATCGTGGCCTCGACCTGTGAGAGGCCGCCCTCGGCGACCATGCTGCGCAGCCGCTTCTTGTCGTACTTGCCCACTGAGGTCTTGGGAACCTCGGTGATGTAGATGTACTCGTCGGGCAGCCACCACTTGGCGAAGCTCTGGCCGAGAAACGCGGCGAGCTCGTCCCTGGTCGGGAGGTCGTCGTCCGACTTGGGCACGACACAGGCGACGGGTCGCTCGTTCCACTTCTCGTTGGGCACCGCGAAGACCGACGCCTCGCGCACCTTCGGGTGTGACATGAGGGCGTTCTCGAGGTCGATCGAGGAGATCCACTCACCTCCCGACTTGATGAGGTCCTTCTGGCGGTCCTTGAGGATGATGAAGCCCTGCGGGTCGATGCAGCCGATGTCGCCCGTGTTGAGCCAGCCGTCGACGATGGCGTCCTTGGTGCGTTCGTCGTTGTAGTAGGCGCTCGCCGTGTAGGGGGAGCGCACGTGGATGTGGCCCATGCTCGTGCCGTCCCACGGCAGCTCCTCGCCGAAGTCGTCGACGATGCGAACCTTCATGAGGGGGAAGGGGATCCCGCCGGTCTGGCGCCGAGCCCACCGGTCTTGCTCCGGCTCGTCGGCCAGGGTCGTCTTGATGTAGTTGAAGCAGATCTGCGGCGACGACTCGGTGTGTCCGTAACCCTGCAGCACGAACGTGTCGTAGGTGTTCTGGAACCACTCCATGACCGCGCGCGAGGGCGCGGACCCGCCGAGCCAGAGGGTGTCGAGCGAGCTGAGATCCCACGTCTCGCTGCTGGCGGTGACGAAGTCACGGATCATGCTGCCGACCGTGACCGCCGCGTTGATGCCGGTGACCTTGAGATCGCGGATGGTCTGGACGTGGTCGATCGAGGTGGGGTGGATGCCGAGGAAGACGATGGTCGAGCCCTGCATGAGGCAGGCGTGCGGCAGGTTCCAGCCGTTGCAGTGGAACATCGGGGCGACTTCCATCCACACCTGGTTCTCAGACAGCCCGATCTTGTCGTGGGTCGCCATGAGCATGGTCTGCAGCACGATGCCCCGGTGGCTGAACACCACGCCCTTGGGCAGACCGGTGGTCGCCGACGTGTAGCACATGGCGGCCGCGGCGCGTTCGCTGAAGTCGGGAAACTCGAACCCCTCGTCGCCGGTCTCGAGCAGCTGCTCGTACGACAGCACGGGAGAGAGGGTGGTCTGCGGCAGCTCGCCGTCGCACATGATGACGAACTGCTTGACCGTCGGGATGCCGTCGGCCACCAGGGCCTCGACCACCGGGATCTGGTCGACGTCGAGGAACAGGATGCTGTCTTCGGCGTGGTTGACGATGTAGCGCTGCTGGTCGGGGAAGAGGCGCAGGTTGATCGTGTGGCAGACGGCCTGCACACCCGGGATGGCGTAGTAGAGCTCGAAGTGCCGGTAGTGGTTCCAGGCGAGCGTGCCGACGCGTTCGCCGGGCTCCACCCCGAGCTTGGTCAGGGCCGACGCGAGCTTGCGCACCCGTTTGGCGAAGTCGCCGTAGGTGTACGTGTGGTACTTGCCCGTCTGGAGGCGGGTAATGATCAGCTTGTCGGGGAACAGTCGCTCGGTGCGCCAGAGCAGTGAGGTGAGCAGTAGCTGCTCGTCCATCATCAGACCGTCCATCGGTGCACTCCTGTCGGCGTGGACCACGGTTGCACCGCGATCGAAGACGACATCATTATTCTGTATAGAAACAGCGGAGTCAACGGGGGTTCGTCCCCATCAACCGGACATAATCGGTGCATACTTCTACAGAACCCAGAGCCGGATGCCGCGGAGCTCACGTCTGATCGGTGGTCTGGTGTCCACCTCCGTTCGTCCACATCATGGTCGGGTGGCTCGGTTCGGCGCAGCCCCGAGAAAGGTGGAGCCGGTGACCAGCGAGCGCAAGGAGCGGCTGAGCCCGCAGGTGGCCAAGCAGGTGCGGGCGATGATCATGACCGGTGAGATCGCCGGTTACGAGCGGCTGCGCACCGAGCGCCTGGCCGAGCGTCTGAACGTCAGCGCGACCCCGGTCAGGGAGGCGTTGATGACGCTCGCGGGGGAGGGCTTCGTGACCCTCTCGCCAGGGCGCGGGTTCACTGCAGTGCCGCTGACCCGTCGAGACCTCCAGGACGTCTACGACGTGCAGGCCTACATCTCGGGCGAGCTGGCGGCTCGGGCCGCGACCGAGCTCACCGACGACGACATCGCTGGGCTCTGGGAGCTGCAGCATCAGATCGTGTCGCTGGTCAACGAGGGGCGGCTCGAGCAGGCCCAGCGGGTCGACTTCGAGTGGCACCGCACCATCAACCGCGCCAGTCACGCGCCGAAGCTCATCTGGTATCTGCGGATGACGCAGGAGTACGTTCCCTTCGAGGCCTACGGTGCCATTCCCGGGTGGTCTCGCGCGGGCTGCGAGGGCCACCCGGCCGTGATGTTCGGGCTTGAGACGCGAGACCCGGTCGGCGCCCGGGAGGCGATGGCGACCCATATCCGCCACGCGCGGTCGCTCGTGCTCGACCTGCTCGAGGCGAGGGGACAGCTGTTCGACGAGACACAGCCGGCTCGGGAGCCCGCCGAGTAGTGGCCCCCAGCGGCACGGTTCTCTATAGATGCGGCCACGCCGCGTTCGACCAAGTCTCCGGTTCGATCGGTTCGGCGCAAACCGTTGACCCCCGGTTTCTATAGAACCTAGGGTGAGTGCATGTCGACCACGCCTGCGCGCCACCTGACCAGCTACGCCAGCGGCCCGGCCGACCTGCCGCTGCTCGGAGACACGATCGGCCAGCGTCTGGTGGCCGTGGCACTCCAGTTCCCTGACCGGGAAGCACTGGTGGACGTGCCCAGCGGCCGACGCTGGACCTACCGCGATCTCGATGTCGACGTCGACCGGCTCGCCTCGGGCCTGCTGGCGCTCGGGATCGAACAGGGCGACCGGGTGGGCATCTGGGCCCCGAACCTGCCCGAGTGGGTGATCGTGCAGTACGCCACCGCCAAGATCGGGGCGATCCTGGTGAACATCAACCCGGCCTACCAGGCGCGCGAGGCGGCCTACGTGCTCGAGCAGGCCGGCATCCGCCTGCTCATTGCTGCTCCGAGCCATCGATCGAGCGACTATGTCGCCATGATCGAGCAGATCCGGCCCGAGGCGACCTCTCTGCGGGACGTGTTCGTCTTCGGCACCCCGGAGTGGGAGCAGCTCGCGACCACCACGGCTGACGTCTCCGCTGTGGCCGAGCGACTCGCGACGCTCGACCGCGACGACGCCATCAACATCCAGTACACCAGCGGCACGACCGGGTTTCCCAAGGGGGCGACACTCTCGCACCACAACATCCTCAACAACGGCTACCTCGTCACCGAGGTGCAGCGCTTCACGGAGGTCGACCGGCTCTGCGTGCAGGTGCCGTTCTACCACTGCTTCGGCATGGTGATGGGAAACCTTGGCTCGATGGCCCACGGCAGCTGTGTCGTCATCCCCGCGCCGACCTTCGACGCCGAGGCCACGATGGTCGCGATCGAGACGGAGCGGTGCACGGCCGTCTACGGCGTGCCGACGATGTACATCGCCATTCTCGAGCACCCCCGCTTCGCCGACCACGACTTCAGCTCGCTGCGCACCGGCATCATGTCGGGGTCGCCGTGCCCGGCCGAGGTGATGCGGCGCGTGGTCGACCTGATGCACCTGTCGCAGATCACCATCAGCTACGGCATGACCGAGACGTCACCGGTCTCGACGCACACCGCGATCGACGCCTCCATCGAGCGTCGCGTCTCGACGGTCGGCACCGTGCACCCGCACGTGGAGATCAAGCTCGTCGACCCGGTCACGGGGCTCACCGTGCCGGTCGGTACCCCGGGCGAGCTCTGCGCCCGGGGCTACCTGGTGATGAAGGGCTACTGGGAAGCGCCCGACAAGACGGCGGAGGCGATCGACCCGAGCGGGTGGATGCACACCGGCGACCTCGCGGTGATGGACGACGAGGGCTACTTCCGCATCGTCGGGCGCCTCAAGGACCTCGTGATCCGGGGCGGCGAGAACGTCTACCCGGTGGAGGTGGAGGAGTTCCTCTACTCCCACCCCGACATCGTCGACGTGCAGGTCATCGGGGTACCCGACGAGAAGTACGGCGAGGAGCTCTGCGCCTGGATCAGGATGCGTGAGGGCCGAGAGCCGATCACGGCCCAGTCGCTGGGCGCCTTCTGCGAGGGCAAGCTGGCCCGCTACAAGGTGCCGCGCTACGTGCACCTGACCGACGAGTTCCCGATGACGGTCACCGGCAAGATTCGCAAACGCGAGATGCGCGAGAAGTCGCCGGGCCTGCTCGGCCTCGGCTGACCCCTGCCGCCGGCCGGCACCTCTAGACCGGCATCCCTAGGCCGGCATCGAGGCCTTGGTGGCGTCGGCTGAACCGACGACCTTCTCCAGCGTGTTGATGCTCACGTGCGGCCACCGAGCCAGGCCCGGCAGCCCGTCGCCGCGCGGTGAGAAGAAGTCGAGCACGGCGACCTGGAGGTACTGCAGGCGCAGTCGTGGCTGGCCCGTGGCGTCGAGCTCTTCGAGCTCCTGGATCCAGAAGGTCGACCGCACCGAGTCTGCTTTGGCCTGGCGCACGATGAAGGGGATGTTGCTCACGCCACCGGCCTCGAGCTCGGAGTCCACCATGAGCTCGGTCGTCTGGGTGATCGCCACCCCTTGGTTCGCCCGTCTCAGCAGTCGGTCGGGGCGGCTCGGGTCGAAGCCGGGGAAGCCTGCCTCGGTGCGGGTGCCGGTGAACGGGTGCTGGCGGAAGTGATGGTACGGAGCGAAGTACGGGTCGCCGGTAAGGTCCTGCCGGATCCGGCCGCTGGGCAGACCGTTGACCTTCGGGATCTCCGGCTTGCCCGGATGGACGCGACTGCGCCCCAGCGCGAGCAGCGTGTCGCCGTGCGGGACGGCGGCGAGACGGGCGAGGTCGAGATCGCCGCACTCGTTGAGCATGTGCAAGAACAGCCCCGGCTCGTGGTGGATCGCCTGTCCGGGGCCCCCGGCCAGCCCGCTGACCGGGAAGTCGGTCGAGTCGCTCTGCGCGATCATCTGCTCGTAGTCCAGGGTCACCACCAGCTGGTCGGTCGCCGTGGCGCCCGGCAGGTTGGCGGTGATCCCGCGGTTGGGCACCGCCTTGTCGACCAGCGAGAACTTGAGCTCCTCGGTGTACTCGTTCACCAGCAACCGATAGTTGGCCGGCGCACCGGCAAACGGCAGGGCGATCATGTTCCAGCCCCGTTCCTGACGGCCAGGCACGTTCCGCCAGGTGCCGGGCAGCAGCCGCAGCGGGCCGAGATCGGGGTCACCGGTCTGCGCCACCTCGACCCGGCGCCCGCGCTGGCTCAGTCGGCTGATCTGGGATGCCGGTGTGGTGCCCGTCGTCGTCATGGCTGGTCCTCCTGTGGTGGGGGCGCTCGGCTGAACGTCTCACCGGAAAGGAGGCATCAACCCCTCGACTGATACCAGCGGAACCTGACGGAAGAGGGCCCCCGTCCACGCATTGTGGTCGGGGGCCCTGCACCAAGATCACCACGTGGATCACCGAGGTCAGTCGCCGGCGGCGTTCGGTGCCGTCAGTCGCCTTCCTTGGTCGGCGACAGCTGCGTGCGCGCCTTGGAGGCCTGCGCCATGCCCACCGTGGAGTCGCCGCTCGTGGCGCTGCGAGCCGCGAGCTCCCGGTAGGTCAGCGCCTTGCCCTCGAAGACCCCCTCGTGCGAGGCGACGGCCTCACGCCGGGTCAGGTGCTCCGGGTTGCGCGCCTCGAACGACTGACGCTGCTCGACCTTGCGGCGCCAGTGCGTGATGGCGTCCTTGCTGCCGCCCCCGAGCCCGTCCCAGGAGGTCGGAGCCGCGTCGTAGGACTCCGGCGCCGAGGCGCCGCCGATGCGGGCGATGCGGCTCGGCACCCGCCTGGTCTCACCGCCGCACGCCGGGCAGGTCGGGTTCGGGGTGCGCCACGATGCCACGAGCTTCTCGAAGCGGTGCCCGCAGTCACCCTTGTAGTCGTAGATCGGCACTACTGCCCTCCTCCCCGTTGATCAGCACGTCGATCACGTGTAGCTGTTGCCGACGCCCGTCTTGAGCGTCTTGATCTGCTCGGGGTCGTGACCGAAGACGACGGTGGCGTTGGTGGCCTCGGCGATGGTGCGGAGCTTGTCGACGGAGGCGAACCACGCGACGGTGTCGTAGACGATGCCGGCGGCGACCGCGGGCGGCCCGTAGCTCTCGCTGCGGTAGAGCGAGTCGGACGCGAAGATCATCGGGCCCTCGTCGACGAGGTCGACCTTGAGGGCGAGCGTCCCCCACGTGTGCCCGGGCGTCTGCAGGATCGTGACCCCGGGCATGATCTCGGTGTCCTCGCCGATCGTGTCGAGCGGCAGCCCGTCGTAGTCTCCCTTGATGTGGGCACCAAGGTTGTAGCCGTCGAAGCTGAGGGCGCCCTGCTTCTCCTTCTCGTCGACGATGATCTTCGTGTCGGTGCCGGCCCAGAGCTGCGCGTTGGCGGCGTGGTCGAGGTGCAGGTGCGAGAGCACGAGGTAGTCGAGGTCGCCCGGCTCGATCTCGAGCTGCTTCAGGCGACTATCGAGCCACTGGTCCTCGGTCACGGTGTCGACGGGGAAGAAGTCGTTGAACCCGGGGGGCGCCCAGCGCTGCTCCCAGTCACGTGGCACACCGGCATCCCAGAGCATCTTCTGGCCGTTGGGGTGCTCAATGTAGACGACGTGGGTGGGCAGCTCGACCCAGTCCCGTTGCACGTCGGTGCCGCCCGACCGGCTCAGCATCTTGCTCGGGGCGATGAGCAGCCACGTGAGGTCGGCGTGCATCGCACCGGTGGGAAGGATGGTCACCTTGATCTTGTCGGCGTCCGACATGTCATCAATCACCTTTCGTCGTTGAAGGGGGTTGCGCCTCCATCGTGCCGCGTCTATAGAATAACCGTCAATGGTCAGGCTCAAGATTTCTGTTCGGGGCCACTGGTGTCACCTCGGTCCGGAGGTCACGACGAGGCCGGGCGGACGCCCGGTTCACCTGCAAACTGAGGAGTGAAGCCATGGAGACTCGAACCGATCTGTATATCGGCGGAGGCTGGGTACCGTCGAACGGCGACGGAACCATCTCTGTAGAAAACCCGGCTACGGCGGAGGTCATCGCGACCATCCCCGCCGGCACAAGTGCGGACGTCGACGCGGCTGTCGCGGCCGCCGCGAAGGCCTTCCCGGCCTGGGCGGGGCTCACCCGAGCGGAGCGGCGCGACCACCTCGTCAGGGTGCGTGACGCACTCGCCGCGCGGCAGGAGGAGATCGGCAGGGCCATCGCCCTCGACGTCGGCACCCCGCTGCGCATCGCGACGAAGATCCAGGCGGCGCTGCCGATCACCGACTTCGACGTCTACATCGAGGCGCTCGCCGAGCCGGCCGACGACGAGCGGATCGGCAACTCCATCATCGTGCGCGAGCCGGCCGGGGTCGTCGCCGCCATCACGCCGTGGAACTACCCGCTGCACCAGGCGACGGCGAAGATCGCCCCGGCCCTCGCGGCCGGGTGCACCGTCGTGCTCAAGCCGAGCGAGGTCGCGCCGCTGTCGGTGTTCCTCTTCATGGAGGCCGTGCACGAGGCGGGGCTGCCGGCCGGCGTGCTCAACCTCGTCACGGGCTACGGCCCCGAGGTGGGGGAGGCGCTCGTCACCCACCCTGACGTCGACGTCGTCTCGTTCACGGGTTCGGTGGCCACCGGAACGCGGGTCGCGGCGCTGGCCGCCCAGTCGGTCAAGCGGGTCACCCTCGAGCTCGGTGGCAAGTCGGCGAACGTCATCCTCGACGACGCCGACCTGGCCGTGGCCGTCAAGGTCGGGGTGTCCAACGCCTTCCTCAACGGCGGCCAGACCTGCACCGCCTGGACCCGGATGCTGGTGCCGGCCGACAAGCACGACGAGGCCGTCGCCCTGGCCAAGGCCGCCGCCGAGACCTTCGCCGTGGGCGACCCGCTCGACTCCGCCACCCGGCTCGGTCCGCTGGTGTCGGCCAACCAGAAGAAGCGGGTGCTCGACTACATCCGGGCGGGTATCGAGTCGGGCGCCACGCTCGTCACCGGTGGCGTCGACGAGCCGGTGCTTCCTGAGGGCGACGCCACGAGCCACGGGCACTTCGTGTCGGCCACGGTCTTCGCGGGCGTCGACCCCGACTCGGTCATCGCCCAGGAGGAGATCTTCGGTCCGGTGCTGTCGATCATCCCCTTCGACGACGAGGAGCACGCGCTCGCCATCGCCAACGGCACCGCCTACGGCCTGCACGGGTGCGTCTGGTCGGGCGACCAGGAGCACGGCGTGGCGTTCGCCCGGCGGGTGCGCACCGGCCAGATCGACGTCAACGGGGCCGCCTACAACCCCCGGGCGCCGTTCGGCGGCTACAAGCACTCCGGCATCGGCCGCGAGATGGGCGTCGCCGCCATGGACGAGTACACCGAGATCAAGTCGATCCAGGTCTGAGAAGGAGATCCCCGATGGTCAAGGCACTGGTCGTCCGCGGCGTCAACGAGGCGCCCGAGCTGCTCGAGGTCACCCTGCGCGCCGTGGGGGCCAACGACGTGCGCGTACGCATCGTCGGGGCCGGGGTGTGCCACTCCGACCTCTCGATGATCGACGGCACCCTCTCTCCCCAGTACCCCCTCGTGATCGGCCACGAGGCGTCGGGCGTCATCGTTGAGCTCGGGCCCGACGTCTCGGGCCTGACGGTCGGGCAGTCGGTCGTGCTCAACTGGGCCGCTCCCTGCCGAACCTGCTGGTTCTGCCAGAACGGCCAGCCGTGGCTCTGCTCGACGATCG
>JBBSTU010000114.1:0-12616 GCA_038235595.1 Actinomycetales bacterium
CGACGGCGACGACGCCGCCGCGGTGCGCATCGCCGGCGGTGTGGCGGTGCTGGCGACCGCCGACTTCTTCACCCCCGTCGTCGACGACGCCTACGACTGGGGGCGCATCGCCGCCGCCAACGCGCTCTCTGACATCTACGCGATGGGCGGGAGCCCGGTGCTGGCCGTCAACCTCCTCGGCTGGCCTCGCGGCGTGCTGCCCCTCGAGCTGGCCGCCGAGGTGCTCCGAGGTGGTCTCGACGTCGCAGGGTCGGCCGGCTGCCCGGTGGCCGGCGGTCACAGCATCGACGACCCGGAGCCGAAGTACGGCATGGCCGTCACGGGAGTCGGCGACCCAGATCACCTGCTGCGCAACGATGCCGCCCGCGCCGGCCTGCCGATCAGCCTGACCAAGCCCCTCGGCGTCGGCGTGCTCAACAACCGTCACAAGGCCACCGGCGAGGTGTTCGACCACGCGATCGCCTCGATGGTCGCGCTCAACGACAAAGCCAGTGTGGCTGCCCTGGCCGCCGGAGTGCTGGCCGCGACCGACGTCACGGGCTTCGGGCTGCTGGGGCACCTGTTCAAGATGGCTCGCGCCTCCGGCGTCACCGCCGTCATCGACGCCGCCGCCGTGCCCTATCTCGAAGGCACCCGCGCCTCGCTGGCCGACGGGTTCGTACCCGGCGGCAGCCGTCGCAACCTCGACTGGGTTCGGCCGCACCTCGACGCGTCCGTCAGTGAGGACGAGCTGTTGCTGCTCGCCGACGCGCAGACGAGCGGGGGGCTGCTCATCGCCGGAGAGATCCCCGGCGCGGTCGTCATCGGAGAGCTGGTGCCGCAGGGGCCGCACATCATGCGCGTGCGGTGACGCCTCCATGCTCCAGCGACGGGTAAGGGCGCTCAGCGGGCCGTCGTGATCGAGTCGTGCGTGGCGCCCGCGGCCCGGCGGCGCTCCAGCCGCTCGCGTTGGGGTTCGACCGTGTACTTCGGGTCGATCGCAGAGACGATGCCCGCGTCGAACACCCCGAAACGCGTGAGGGCCGAGGCCGCCATCAGCGACAGACCGCTCGCGGCGGCCGCCACCCGGTTGGAGCCGAGCGCAGCCGCGCCGACAGCGCCGCCCACCGTGAGGGCTCGGCTCAGGCGCAGCAGCCGGCCCGCCTTGCCCGTGCGCAGCGGCTCCGAGAGCGTCGGCCCCATCCGGTGCTGCATGACCTCGAACGCGGCGAGCTCGACCACCGCCGACAGCGCGGCCAGCTTGCGGGCCGGGCCGTTCTGGCTGGTGGGAACGGCGATCAGGGCCAGCCCGGCCGAAGCAAGGTTGGCCGAGCTGACGAAGACCAACGGCAGCTCGTGGTACGACTCGTGCCACGTGGGCGTCGCCGTGTCGGAGAGCAGCACGGCCGTGTAGGCCGCGAGGGGGGCGCCGAACAGGGCCGAGCCGACCGTGGCCGGGCCGTCGGCCAGTTTCAGGGCGCGTGAAAGCAGCGCCACCGTCGAACCGCTTGACGGTTTCGCCCCGGACCCGTCGTCGAACAGGATGCTGCTCAGCTCAGACGCGAGCGCCAGGCCCGAGAGGCCGCCGAACGCAGTGAGGATCCAGGTGCCGACCGACATGGGCGAGGTGAGCTTGACCGTGCGCATCATGTTCAGCGCTCGACTCGGCTTGCCGAGGTCCTTGGCCAGGGCTGCGCCGCCGAGGGCCGCGCCGGTGACCGCACCGAAGCGTCCGACCCGACGCAGCGCGGGGTAGTTCAGGGCCGCACCCCCGGCCGCGAGCAGGGCCGATCCGCCGGCCAGCCCACCGAGAAAGAGGTAGGCCGCGACCTCCTTCTCCCACGGCGCCGGCTTGACGATGTGCCGCCCGTAGTAGCTGTCGAAGCTGACCTCGGGCACCATCACGGTCTCGTCGGTACGTCGACGACCACCATGACCGGCTTGGCTGCCGTTCGAGTCGTTGCTCGAGGCCCCGGAGCCGCCGCCGCGACGACGTCCGCCGCCCCGTCGGCCCTGCCGCTCCGGCGGACGGTCTGCGTCGAAGGGGTTGGTTGTCACGGCCGCCTCCTGACGAAGGAGGCGGCGGCCATGGCCATCATGGTGAGGGCGGCGTAGCCGGCCTTGCGGAACATGTCGGGCAGGTCAGCCGTCGTCACGCGTGGGTCGGGGGGCAGCCCGTAGACCTCCGGCTCGTCGAGGAGCAGGAACACCGAGCCGGTGCCACCGACCCCGTCGTTGGGGTCGGCGCCGTAGAGCCGCGCCTCGGTGAATCCTTGGTCGTGCAGCTGACCCACGCGTTCCTGCGCGGCCGCCCGCATGTCGGCGAGGTCACCGAACTTGATCGAGGTCGTCGGGCACGCCTGGGCACAGGCAGGTGTCTGGCCGTCACCGAGACGGTCGTAGCAGAGCGTGCACTTCTGCGCGATGCCGACGTTCTTGACCTCACCGTTGTTGGCGGCTCCGTTGTAGGCACTGTTGGCGGCGTAGGCCGACCCCACGGACTGGGTGGACGACATCGGGCGGCTGGCGCTGTGGCCCGATGCCGTGGCGTCGACCGCCGGCGCGGACGACGAGCCGCGGATGCTGATGCCGTGCGACTGCTTGGTCTTCTCGTGCCCCTCGTCACCCTTGCGGCGCTCGATCACCCCGAAGGGGCACGCTGCCACGCAGTAGCCACAGCCGTTGCAGATGTCGTCCTGCACGACGACGGTGCCGAACTCGCTACGGAAGAGGGAGCCGGTCGGACACACGTCAAGACACGCTGCGTGCGTGCAGTGCTTGCACACGTCCGACGACATGAGCCACCGCATGTCGGGCAGGGCGGGAACCTCGGCCACCGCGAGGCTGGTGTTCGCCTGCGCCGCCCTACCCAGCGGCGAACTGCCCGGCGCCCCAACGGCATCCGACGTCTCGCGTGAGCGCAGTGACGGCATCCCGAGTTCGACGAGGCGACGACCTGACTCGCGGGCCTGCTCGATGCGGTCGCTCGACTGCTCGACGAAGGCCACGTGCCGCCACGTGCTCGCGCCGAGGGCGCCGGTGTTGTCGTACGACTGGCTCAGCATGTCGAGCCCGTCCTCCGGGATGGCGTTCCACTCCTTGCACGCCACCTCGCAGGCCTTGCACCCGATACAGATCGAGGTGTCGGTGAAGAAGCCCTTGCGGGGCTCTCCGTCCTTCCAGGCCGCGTCCACGGCGGGGTTCGTCGGTCCGGACAGCTGGTTACGCCAGAAGTCCATCAGGCTCAGCCTCCCATCGTGTCGGGGGTGGATGCCGGGTGACCGGTGCGCAGCTGGTTCCCCGTCTCTGTCGTCGTGCCGGAACGCGACTGGTACTCGGCGACCAGCCGTAGCAGCGCCTCGCCGGTCGGTCGACGACCCGGTTGGATGTCGCAGGAGCCGGCCTTGCTCTCCTGGATCTGCACGTTCGGATCGAGCGCCACCCCGAGCAGGTCGTTGGCGGCGTCGCCACTGACGACGGCGCTGTTGCCGACTCCCCAGTGGTAGGGCAGCCCGATCTGATGAACGGTGTGCCCGCTGATCATCAGGGGCGTCATGCGCTCGGTGACCATCACCCGGGCCTCGATCGCCGTGCGGGCCGACACGATGGTGGCCCAGCCGCCGTTGGTCAGCCGGCGCTCCTGCGCGAGCTCGGGAGAGATCTCGCAGAAGAACTCGGGCTGCAGCTCCGACAGGTAGGGCAGCCACCGGCTCATGCCGCCGGCGGTGTGGTGCTCGGTGAGCCGGTAGGTCGTGAACACGTAGGGGTACACATCTGCCCCGGGCTCCCCGCCCGAGGGGCTCCAGAGGTTGTCCTTGCGCGGGAAGACCTTGCGCGCCGGGTTGGACTGCTGCGCGTAGAGCGGGTTACGAACCGGTGACTCCTGCGGCTCGTAGTGGGTGGGCAGGGGGCCGTCGAGCATCCCCTTCGGCGTGAAGAGCCAGCCCTTGCCGTCGGCCTGCATGATGAACGGGTCGTCACCGGCCAGACCTTCTGGCCCACCCGTGCCCGGCTCGGGCCGGTAGCTCGGGGCCTTCTTGACCGGGAAGTCCGGCACGTCGTGGCCCGTCCACGTCTCGTTCTCGGTGTCCCACCAGACGTACTTCTTGCGCTCGCTCCACGGCTTGCCCTCCGGGTCGGCCGACGCCCGGTTGTAGAGGATGCGCCGGTTCGCCGGCCACGCCCAGCCCCACTCGAGGGCCGTGAGGTTCTGCTCCCGCCCCGGCTTGCGGTTGGCGGCGTGGTTGACGCCACCGGCGTAGACACCGCTGTAGATCCAACAACCGCCTGACGTCGAGCCGTCGGCCTTCATCTGGGTGAAGGACGAGAGCGGCTGCCCGGCCTGGTCGCCGGTGAGGTGATAGCCGTTGATCTCGGCGAGTACGGCTTCCGCATCGGGCTCCCCGTGCTCGTCGACCGGGTAGTCCCAGGTCAGGTCGAGCAGCGGGCGGTCACGCTCGTCGGTCGAGTCGGCCAGGAGCGCACGGAGGCGCTGACCCAGCTCATGGAAGAACTGGAGCTCGCTGCGGCAGTCGCCCTTGGGCGTCACCGCCTGGTGGTGCCACTGCAGCATCCGCTGGGTCTGGGTGAAGGAGCCGCTCTTCTCGGTGTGCGCGGCGGCCGGCAGGAAGAACACCTCCGTGTCGATGTCCTCGGTGACCAGCTCGCCTGTCGCGATCTCTGGGCCGTCCTTCCAGAACGTCGCCGACTCGATCATCGCGAAGTCACGCACCACGAGCCACTTCAGGTGTGACATGGCCAGTCGCTGCATCCGCCCGTGGGCCGATCCGACGGCCGGGTTCTGCCCCAGCAGGAAGTAGCCCTCGACCTCGTCGTCGAGCATGGCCATCGTCGTCTGATAGGTGCCGTGGGCGCCGGAGAGCCGCGGCAGGTAGTCGTAGGCCCAGGAGTTGGCGGCCGTCGCCTTCTCGCCCCACCACGACTTCATGAAGCTCACGGCATACGTGTCGGCGTTGGCCCAGAAGCCCTTCTGCGCCTTGCTGCCGATCGCAGCGATGTAGTCGTCCCACGTGTCGTGCAAGCCCGCGACCGGCATCGCGAGGTAGCCGGGCAGGATGTTGTAGAGCGTCGGGATGTCGGTCGAGCCCTGGATGCTCGCGTGCCCCCTCAGTGCCATGATGCCGCCACCGGGACGACCCATGTTGCCGAGCAGCAGCTGCACGATCGCTGCCGTGCGGATGAACTGGGCCCCCAGGGTGTGCTGGGTCCAGCCCACCGCGTACACGAAGGCCGTCGTGCGGTCGCGACCGCTGTTCTCGGTCACCGCCTTGGCCAGGTAGGCGAAGTCGTCGACCGAGATGCCGCACGTGTCGCGCACCATCTCCGGGGTGTAGCGGGCGTAGTGCCGCTTGAGGATCTGGAAGACCGTGTTGGGGTCTTGCAGGGTCTCATCGCGCTTGACCCGGGCGTGTTCCAGCGGTGGGCCGCCGGAACCGTGCTCGTGGCCCGCGGCACGATCGGACGCGCTCTCGCCGTCCTCGTGCTGCGAAGCCGGCCCGCCGATGGTCCCGAGGGCTCCAGGCGAGTCGTCGCCGGAGCCACCGTTGGAACCACCGTTGGAACCGCCGTCGCTGGCGTAGGCCCACGTGTCCTGCGAGTAGCTGCCCTTCTCGTCGTTGTATCCGGAGAAGAGACCGTCGAGGTCTTCGGTGTCTCGGAAGTCGTCGCTGACGATGGTCGCCGCGTTGGTGTAGGCGACGACGTAGTCCTTGAAGTAGAGGTCGTTGGCGAGGATGTGGTTGATGACGGCGCCGAGCAGCACGACGTCGCTACCGGCACGGATCGGGATGTGCTTGTCGGCCGTCGCCGAGGTGCGCGTGAAGCGCGGGTCGATGTGAATCACCTTGGCGCCCTTGAGACGCGCCTCGGTCACCCACTGATAGGCCACCGGGTGGCACTCAGCCATGTTCGAGCCCTGGATGACGATGCAGTCACTGTTGGACAGGTCCTGCACGTACTGCGTCGCGCCGCCACGTCCGAACGAGGACCCCAGACTGGGGACCGTGGAGGAGTGTCAAATACGCGCCTGGTTCTCGATCTGGATCGCTCCAGCGGCGGTGAAGAGCTTCTTGATGAGGTAGTTCTCCTCATTGTCGAGCGTCGCCCCGCCGAGGGAGGCGATGCCCATGGTGCGTCGAAGCGGGCGGCCGTGCTCGTCGGTGTCCTGCCAGGTGCGCTTCCGGCTCTGGACGAAGCGGTCGGCGATCATGCCCACGGCAGTTTCGAGCTCGATCGGCTCCCAGTCGTGCCCTCCGGGCCGTCGGTAGAGCGCCTGGCGCTGACGGCTCGAGTTGTTGACCAGCTGTTCGGTGGCGGACCCCTTGGGGCACAGACGGCCCCGCGAAACCGGCGAGTCGGGGTCACCCTCGATCTGCACGACGTGGTCATCCTTGACGAAGACCCGCTGGCCGCAGCCGACCGCGCAGTACGGGCAGATGCTCTGCACCACCTTGTCGGCGGTGGACGTACGGGGCGTGAGCTCTCGGGTGGCTTTGGAGGTGACCGACGGCCCTCGACCGAGGTAGTCACCCGATCGCAGCTGCCGCACGACCGGCCACGACAGGAACGTCGTCTTGGGATCCATCGACCTCACCCTTCTTCAACGAAGTACGCCGGCCCCATCTCAACACGCCCGGCCGCGGAAGGCCAGAGGTGGGTCACTCGCGGCTGCCCTTTTCGCAACCGTCGTCGGCCCGGCCACGGCCAGGCCCGGTCTGCGACCGGCACCAGGACCGGCACCAGGTCAAGCGAGTGGGTATGGTCCGGGAAGCCGCACGGCGATCACGGGAGAGGACCCCAGACCATGGATTCCAACGATGTCAAGCAGGCGTCACGTTCTGCTGGTGACCATCCGGCGCTCGAGTCGGCCGCGAGGGTGGGCTACGCCGTCAACGGGCTGCTGCACATCGTCATCGGGGCGATCGCCCTGCAGCTGGCCTGGGCATCGTCGTCGTCGAGCGCCGACCAGTCGGGCGCCCTGGGAACCCTGTCCGAGAACCCGCTCGGCAAGGTGGTGCTCTGGGTGGCCGTCGTCGGCTGGCTGGGCCTGGGGCTGTGGCAGGTCACGGAGGCCCTCACCGGGTCGTCCGAGACGGGCGACCGGGTCAAGGCGGCGGCGAAGGCGGTCGTCTACCTGGTGTTGTCGTGGTCGGCCTTCACCTTCGCCAAGGGTGGGTCGAGCTCGAGCAAGAAGCAGTCGACCGACTTCACCGCGACCTTGATGGGCAAGCCGTTCGGCGTCTGGCTGGTCGGGGCCGTCGGAGTCGCAGTGGTGGCGGTCGGCGGGTACCACGTCGTCAAGGGGGTCAAGAGGAAGTTCCTCGAAGACCTCGACTCGCACCCGGGCCGGTGGGTGGTGCGGGCCGGGCAGTTCGGCTACGCCGCCAAGGGCGTGGCGCTCGCCATCGTCGGGGGCCTGTTCGTGGTCGCCGCCGTGCGACACCGGCCCAGCGAGGCCAAGGGCCTGGACGGCGCCCTGCGCACGCTGCTCGGCGCGCCGTACGGTCAGCTGCTGCTCACCGTGGTTGCGCTCGGCCTGATCGCCTACGGCGTCTACTCCTTCGGCCGGGCCCGCTACGCCGACGTGTGACGTCGGTCGGGGTCAGACCGCGCGTCGGCGCCGGAGGTAGTTCCAGGCGAGCACCGCACAGACGATGCCGTTGAGCGCCCCGACGGCGATGTCGCTGAGGTGGTGCATCCCCCGGTAGAGGCGGGCGAAGGCCACGAGGAACGGCACGATCACGCACACGGTGGTGACCAGCCTGCGCAACCAGGCGTGTTCAATCCTCTGAGCCATGAGCGCAAGCGTCAGGTAGAGCGCGGTGGAGGCGCCGACGTGGCCGCTCGGGTAGCTCGAGGTGGGCGGGGCCGGGTCGAGCTTGTCGACGTCGGGGCGGTCGCGCCCCACGATCGCCGAGGCCGCCACGAACACGCTGGCCTGCACGGCGATGGCGATGGCGGGAACCACGGCGTACCACCACTGCTTGGTGCGCCACCAGACCATGGCGACGACCACGACGCACACCCCGATGACGATCTCGGTGTTGCCGATGTGTGACCAGACCGCCGTCACCGAGTTCCAGAGCGACGTTCGGGACTCGGCGATGTTCTTGCTCAGCACGTTCTCGCTCTTGAGGTCGCCCAGCGGCCCGACGATCAGAAAGCCGAGCCCGAGGATCACGGCGAAGAGCACGACGGCCGGGGCGAGCACGCGCATGGCGAGGTCGCGCAGGGCCTCCCCCACCGCCGGGCGCGAGTCGTCGGCTTCGTAACGGCGCACGAAGCCCGAGCCGGATGCAGAGTCGCGACGCTGCAGGTTCGTGGTCATGATGTTCCTTTCGGGGTTTCTTGCGGGGTGACGTGGTCGCGAGCGGGCCCGGGTTCGGAAGACGCCGGGTTGTCGGGCGCCACGGGGTTCCACCCGCGGTAGCCGAGGTACGAAGCGGTCACGAGGCCCACCCCGAAGAGCACGCCGGCAGCGGTGTCAGACGGGTAGTGCACCCCGAGGAAGACGCGGTCGAGGCAGGTGACGAGAACGAACACCACGCCGCCGCCCACCACGGCCGCGCGTCCCCTCCTGCCCAGAAACGGCCACAGCAGTATCGCCATCGCTGTCGCGATGGCCGCCGCGTTGGCCACATGGCCCGACGGAAAGCTGAAGCCGGGAGCGTGCTCGATCGGGTCGACGACCATCGGCCGTGCCCGCCGCACGACCTCCTTGAGCACGAGCTGCAGGTTCCAGGCCACCATCATCGTCACGAACGCCCACGCGGCCCGGGTCGGGCTGCGGTGGCTCTTCCAGACGACGACACAGACCGCGGTGGCGGCAATGTAGAGCCACTTCGGCTGGGTGGCCTCCTGCCAGCCGAGGAAGAACGTGCGCAGCCAGGGGTGGTCACGCGTGATGTCGGTCGCGGCTGACACAAGTCGGTCGTCGAGGTCGATGACCTGGCTCACTCGCTCGCGAACGACGAACGCGAGCACGGTGACGGGCACCGTGAAGGCCAGTCCGCACCCGACGGCCCGGAGCAGGCGGCCGACTCGGCCCACCCGCCCAGCTCGGGGCCGGTCCGACTCCCAGCTGCGGGGGCTGGGCTCTCCGGCGCTCCCCCCGTCGCCTTGGCGCTCAGCCACTACGCACGACCAGAGCTTCAGGAAGCACCCGCACCGCGAGAGCTTCGTGCTCGCCGATCGGGTCTCCGTCGATCTCGGCCTCTACCGGCCGCTTGGCCACGACCGTGAAGGCAGTGCTGCGCAGACGGTCCAGCCGCCGGTGCCCAACCCGGTCTCGGGTGGCGACGGCACCGACCACCGAGAGCCAGCCGAAGGGCCCCTGCGGTGCCACGACGACGAGATCGAGGATGCCGTCGTCGGGGCGAGCGTCGGGCATCAGCTCGACGCCACCCTGCAGCGTGCCGCAGTTGCCGATGAGCACCGTTCGACAGTGGCGCACCAGGGCACCCTCGGAGCGGGCGCCGTCGACGGTCGCAACGAACCCGCGACCGCTCAGCCGCTTGGCGGCGGCGATGGCGTAGGCCGGCCAGCCCAGCACACCCTTGATCTTCTCGTTGGTGCCGGCCATGACCTCGCCGTCGAGCCCGAGCCCGCACATGACGAGGAAGACCTCTTCGTCTTCGGCCCGTTCGTGGCCCTCGGCGACCTCCAGCCGCCGGTTGCCGGCGCGGGCCAGGCCGACGTCGATCCGATGCTCCGAACCGCCCACCATGGCCTCCGCCGCTCGCTCGAGCGAGTCGATGGGAAGACCGAGGTTGCGGGCGAGCAGGTTCCCCGTGCCGGCCGGCAGCAGGCCGAGGGCCACGTCGGTGCCCACCAGCCCGGAGGCGACCGCACGCACCGTGCCGTCACCTCCGAGAGACGCGACGACGTCGGCGCCTGCTGCGGCTGCTTCACGGCTCTGCCGCTCACCGGTCTCGTCTTCAGTGGTGAGGGCCCAGGTCGGCTCGTGCCACCCGAACCGTTGACACACCTGGGCGATCAGGGCCTGAGCCGCTTCGAGGTCGTCTACCTTCGTCGGGTTGACCACGACGGTGAGCCTCCGTCGGGCAGGCGCACCACCGGGCGCTGCGGTCGGCTGCGCTGAGGTGGGCGCTGAGGTGGGCGCTGAGGTCGGCGATGGGGTGTCGGGCATCCTGAGATCCTAGGCAGGGCGCCGATTCGGCCGGATGCCGTCGGCGACTCTTCACGGTCATACCCCTATCGCGCCGGGCTCACACTGCGGCACCGTGGTGGCAGTACCGCCGACCGGTGCGTCGCGGTGGGCCGCAAAAGATTGGGAGGAGCGTGGCCAAGGATAGGGAGTCTTCCGGATGTGGCGGGAGGGGCGCTCGACCGATCGTGGAGGTGTCGCCAGAACTGGCACCTTCCCAAGGAGAACCTCATGTTCCAGGTCACCCGCCCATCCACCCCCTCGACCACCCGCATGGTCCTCGCCCTCGCTGCGGCCTCCGCACTGGGCGTCGGCCCGATCGCCTCGGCCACCGCGAGCCCGGTGCCCGACCCCTCAACCAACCAGCCCATCCCGTCCGATCAGATCGCGTGGCAGGACACCATGGTCGACCTCGCTGCCCAAGCGCGCAGCACCAGCTCACTGGCCGGCCGCCGGATGTTGCACAGCGAGCTGACCATCGTGATGCACAGCCACCGCAACTGGTGACGGGGTGGGGGCCCTGACGCGGTTCGGCCCACCCGGCGGCATGAGATGCGCCCGCCCCGGTTGCCACCAGGGCGCGCGTACCTGTGCAAAAACCGCTCGTGCATCAACGATGACGGTCGTACTCTCGAAGAGCCGAGCGGCGAGCGGCCCGCCGGCCCCACCCCGATAGGGGCCAGAAAGACCAGTGGCGACGACGCCATCTCGGGCGCGAGCGAGAGCTGACGTGCTTCGACAAGTCGGTGGCCGAGGCGGCGGGCGGGGGGCGTCGCACACTGGTGGTCTGCGTTAGCGCCGGCATCGGCGAGACCCCGCTGGTCGCCCTTCGACCAGCTGCGCGCCGAGCTCACTCGCGCCGCCCGGCGCCGTCCGGTGCTGCTCGTGATCAAGGACCTGCACTGGGGCCGACCCGTCGACACAGGACTTCGTGCTCGCTCTGGCCCGCTCTTTCCGTGAGCCGCTGCTGCTCGCGTTGACCTTCCGCGACGATGACCTGACCCGCGAGCACCCCTTCCGTCGTCGCCTGGCCCAGCTCGACGGGCGCGTGGGCGTCTCGCGCGGCGGCCTCGGTGGGCGCACCCGGATCGACCCCCCGCTGCTCACAGCAGTGGTCGGGCACGCCTGACCGAGCGTGAGGCCGAGGTGCTCGACCTGATCGAAGCCGGAGCGACCAACCGCGAGATCGCTCTCCGCCTCTTCATCAGCGAGAAGACGGTGAGCATCCACGTCTCGCATGTGCTCGGCAAGCTCGGGGTGACGAACCGCGGTGAGGCCGCGGCGCTCGCGCAACAGGCTCCCGCTGCCGGTTGACGCGACAGCGTCCCGCCTGCACCCTTCCGGCGCCCAGTGCAGCAGGTCCGCGCGGCGAGAGTCTGAGCGGCATCCGGCGGGAGTAGCGTTCGAGCCGTGCACCGGGTGCGAGTGAGGCTGGCGATCGCTGTGGTCGTCGGGGTCGTGGTCGGCCTCGCGGTGCCGCTGCCTTCGGCCGGCGGCCTCGTGCCCCACCTGCTCGTGGGCTTCATCGCGGCCGGGCTGGCCTTCGCTGGGCCCCTGCTCACCCACGTGATGCGCTCGGATGCGGCCTCGACGCGCCAACACGTCGACGGTGAGGACCCGGGTGCCCGCACGAGCGACGTCATCATCATCGTCGTGGGTCTGCTGGCGCTGTGCGGGGTGGCGGTGCTGCTCATCGGAGCCGGCGGGAACCGCACCGCCCAGGTGGTCGACTCCGTCATCGGCGTGGTCGCGGTGGCCGTGGGCTGGCTCTGCGTGCACACGATCTACACGTTGCGCTACGCCCGCATCTACTACAGCAGCGACCCGCCGTGCATCGACTTCAACCAGCCGAAGCCGCCGCGGTACTCCGACTTCGCCTACTTCTCGTTCAACCTCGGCATGACCTACCAGGTGTCTGACAACGCCCTCCGCAGCTCCGACATCCGCCGGGTCGTCTTCGGGCACTGCGTGCTCGCCTACGTGTTCGGCACCGTCGTGATCGCCTCCACCATCAACCTCGTGGTCGGCATCTCGACCACCGGAGGATGACCCCCACCCACCGAGCGCACCTGACGCTCAGGCCTCCCCACCAGCGGCCGCGACCGGTAGGTTCAGTCCGAGAGCCCGGTGAACCGACACCTCGCTCAGAGATCAGGAGCTGATGTGCACGGATGCAGCGGCGGGGCCGGTCGATGTCGCGGTGATCGTCTTCGAGGGTGAGCTCGACCAGGGCGGCATCCGCGCAGCAGTTGCCCGGGCGGTCGACGCCGGGTCGGTGCGGGTTCTCGACGTGCTGCTCGTGCGCAAGAACGACGACGGGTCGGTCGACCTGTTCGACTCCGAGTCCCCTGAAGCGGCCGAAGAGCTGCTCGGCTTTCCGACCGACCTGCCCGACCTCATCGGCGAGGAGGACGCCCTCGCGATCGCCGCCGAGATGCAGGCCGGCTCGAC
>JBBSTU010000115.1:0-12465 GCA_038235595.1 Actinomycetales bacterium
AGCTCGTCATCGCTGCGGGGGCTCGTGTCGGATGCCGTCCCACCCGATGCCGTCTGACCCGATGCCGAATGGCCCGAGGCTGTCTGGGCGGGGAGCGGGCCGGCGGGCTCAGCGGCATCCGGCTCGGTGGCATCCGGCTCGTTGGCGACCGTGGCCGGCTGCGGACGTGGCGTGGGATGGCGGCCCTCGGCCGCGTCGAGCGCCTCCTCCAGCTCGGGGGCGGCGGAGCCGGGCTTGGCGGCCTCCTGCAGCTCACGAGCCTTGGCCTTCGCGGCGGCGACGAGGCGATCCTTCATCGAGGTGGCGTACATGTCGACGTACTCCTGGTCAGAGAGCAGCATCAGCTCGTACATCACCTCGTCGGTGATCGACCGGAGCACGAAGCGGTCATCCTCCATCCCCTCGTAGCGGGAGAAGTCGAGAGGTTTGCCGACGCGCACCCCGATCCGCATGATGTGGGGGATGACCTTGCCGGTCGGCTGGGCCTTGTCGGTGCCGATCATGGCCACCGGGATGACGGGCACACCTGCCTCCAGAGCCATCCGGGCCATCCCCGTTCGGCCGCGGTAGAGGCGTCCGTCGGGAGAGCGGGTGCCCTCGGGATAGATGCCGAGCACGTCACCGCGGTTCAGCACGCGAAGGCCCGAGCTGAGGGCCGCACTGCTCGCCTTGCCCCCGGAACGGTCGACCGGCAGCTGGCCGACGCCCTTGAAGAACGCAGCGGTGAGCCGACCCTTGATGCCCCGCCCGGTGAAGTAGTCGCTCTTGGCCAGGAAGGTGACCCGTCGGGACACGACGAGCGGCAGAAAAACCGAGTCGGAGAACGACAGGTGGTTGGAGGCGAAGATGGCGGCCCCCTCCTCGGGAATGTTCTCCTCGCCCTCTACCCACGGACGGAACAGCAGCCTGATGATCGGGCCGAGGATGACCTTCTTCAGAACCCAGTAGAACAACCGTGTCCACCTCCAACTGTGACGGCGAGCACTCTACGGCACTCGCGGCGCACAGGCCGGCGTGCGAGGATTCGACCAGTGTCCCCCGACGCCGCGAGGAGTCAACCGTGCCGGTCCACCGCAACCCCGAAACCGCCCTTCCCGTGGTCGGGTCGGTCGCTGTGTCAACCCGTCACGGATACACCGAACCCATCGCCCCCCGCATCGCTGTCGTCACCAAGTCCGCGGGAGGTACCTCGTGAACGAGCGAGACCTCGACGCCGAGTTCGAGCGGATCATCGCCGGGTGGGATGCGGTGGCGCCAGACCCGACCTTCGACGTGCGGCCGGCTGACGAACCCCCGTCGCGTCTCGAAGCTGGGGCTGGAGCCGTCACGAAGGCTGACTCGGATGCCGTCGTGGACGCCGCCGTGGACGCCGACGTCGATGCATCCTCGGAGGCGACCTCTGACGTCGTGCCGGAACGCGCTGAACCGTCCGAGGCCTCCGAGGGCTCCGAGGCCCCCGACGCACCGACCCGACCCGGCATCACCGGACCGAGCGGAGTGCTCGGGTTCCCGATCGCTCCAGGAGCCGGGCACGTGTGGCGCGGCACCGCGCGACCCCATGACGACGACGACGTCGCGCTGGAGGCGGTTCCCTCCGATGACCCCGATGGTGACCACTTCATCCCACCGACGGAGATGGACCTGCCCACGGCCGAGGACGACCCGATGTTCTGGGCGATCGTCGTCGGCCTGGCCGGTGGGCCACTGCTGCTGCTCTATCTGCTCTTCTTCGACCGTGACGGCAGCGGCTGGTGGATCGTCACCGCGCTCACGATGATCGGGGTCGGCTTCATCCTGCTCGTCCTGCGTGGTGGCACCGAACGCGACCCGACTGACGACGGCACCCGGATCTGAGCTTAGCGGCGGCGTTGACGTCGGCGTCGGCGTCGGCGGTTCGCTGGCGTCGCGACCCCGCCGACACGGTCAGTGGTCGGCCCTGGCGAGCTCGGCGGCACCGATGAGCCCGGCGTCGCCGCCCAGCACGGCGCGCACGATCCGGGCCTCGGGGCGGTAGCCCCGACCGGTCAGCTGCCGTCGAAACGCATCGCGTGCCGGGCCGATCAGCATCTCGCCGGCAGCGCTGACTCCCCCACCGATCACGAACAGTCCCGGGTCGAAGGCGGCCGCGAGGTTGGCCATCCCGATACCGAGCCACTCACCGATGTCGGCGAGCAGCTCACGCGCCATGGGGTCGCCGCTGCGTGCGGCCTCGGTGATGAAGGGCCCGGTCAGACCGGCCGGGTCACCGTCGAGCTTCGCGAGCAGGTCGGCCACGACCGGTGAGCCGGCATGCATCATGGCGCTCGCTTCACGCACGAGCGCGTTGCCGCTGGCGTACTGCTCCCAGCACCCCCGGTTGCCGCACTCGCACCGGATGCCGTTCGGCACGATCTGCATGTGGCCGAACTCGCCGGCGATCCCGTTTCGACCGCGCTGCACCTGGTGGTCGATGATCAGCGCGCCGCCGATGCCGGTCCCGAGGGTGATCATGACCACGTGGGACTCGCCCCTGGCCGCCCCGTACGTCGCCTCGGCCCACGCGGCGGCGTTGGCGTCGTTGTCGACCGTGACCGGGAACGCGATCCGGGCGGCGAGCGCGTCGCGGAGCGGCTCGTTGCGCCATGACAGATGTGGCGCGAACACGACCGTGGCGCGGTCGACGGCCACGAAGCCGGCCGCCCCGATCCCGACCGCCACGACGTCGTCGTGGTCTACTCGCGCGAGCAGGTCATCGACCGCCTCGACGATGGTGTTCTCGACGACGGAGGGAGACGTGGAACGGTGCGGCGTGTCACGCCGGGTCCGGTGGAGGATGACGCCGTCCTCGTCGACGACTCCGCCGGCCACCTTCGTGCCACCGATGTCGATGCCGATGGCCAGACGAGCGCTCATGGTCGGTCTCCCGCTTCGGGGCCCGGACCGCCACCATCCGGGTCGACGCCGTCATGTTCCGGGACCTCAGGTTCAGGGTGCTCCGGGGCGGCTGTCTCTCGGCTCGACGCCGTTCGCTGCGCCGAGGCCACATCTCGCAGGGCCGTCGCGGCGAAGGTGGCGAAGTCGGCGATCCGCTCGATGGTGTCGGGGTTGACCTTCTGCACGAAGGCGATCACCTGACACACCGGGCAGATGCGACAGGCAGCAGGGGCAGCACCGCCACAGGTGCATTCGCCCCCGCCGGGCAGGGCGGTGGAGCCGGCATCCGTCTTGGGCTGGGAGCTGGACCCCGAGCGGGAGCCGGAACCACCGGACGGCCCCGCGAAGGAACCACGTTGGCTGAGCAGCTCGACCAGCAGCGCTGCCTCTGCGGCCACCGATCTCGGTGGCGCGTCGTTGCCCCGGCCGGCCGCGTCTGAGTCGTCGGAACCGCTCACGCCTCGACGCGCTTCTTCAACCCCTTAAGAGCGGTGTCGATGATCACCTTCTCGGCCTTGCGCTTGAGCAGGCCGATCATCGGGATCTTCACGTCGACCGAGAGACGGTAGGTGACCTTGGTCGAGTCACCTTGGCCCACCAGCGTGTACGCGCCGTTCATCGCCTTGAGCACGGTGGCGGAGACCAGCGACCACGAGACCACGCCGGTGCCGTCTTCGACGACGTCCCACTCGTAGTCGAGCACGTAGGTGTCCTTGATCGCTCCGGCATCCAGGGTGAACTGCACCTGATCGGCCCAGCCGTCGCCGTCCTCAGCGAGCACCGTCACCTTCTTCACCTCACCGGCCCATGCGGGGTAGGCCTCGAAGTCTGCGATGACGTCGAGCACCTCCCCCGGGGCGGCGTCGACGACGATGGAGGACTCCGTGCGATCAGCCATGCGCCGAACGTTACCGCCTCCGCCGCCTGCCGGCCCGGTCTCCCCTTACCGGGCCCGGTCGAGCACGGCTCATGCAAGGATGTGCCCGAAACGGTGCCGTTCTGATGGAGGAGTGATCGTGAAGGACCACATCGTCCCACCCATGGCTGAAGTCACGACGTCTGGAAGCCTGGCTGACCTGCCACCCCGGAACGCGACGGTCGACCCCTCGGGGATCGCGTTCTCCCGAAAGGTCACCTCAGAGTCGTGGTCGTCGGTCACGTGGGCTCAGTTCGCCTCCGACGTCGACGCCGTCGCCAAGGGCCTGGTCGCTGCGGGGATCGGCAGCGGCGATCGTGTCGGGCTGATGTGCCGCACTCGCTACGAGTGGACGCTCATCGACTTCGCCGTCTGGAGCGCTGGGGCCGTGGTGGTGCCGATCTACGAGACCTCCTCGGCCGAACAGGTGCAGTGGATCCTCGAAAACTCAGGCGCACTGGCCGTCTTCGTCGAGAACCAACAGCATCTCGCGACGGTCAACCGGGCCAAGGAGTCGTTGTCGAGGCCGGTCTCCGTCATCGAGATCGACGGCGGAGGCCTCGCCGAGCTGCGCGAGAAGGGCGCCGACGTGGCCGACGACGACCTACATCGACGTCAGGCCGCTCTCGACCGGTCGTCGGTCGCGTCGATCATCTACACCTCGGGAACGACGGGACGACCGAAGGGGTGTGCGCTCTCGCACGGCAACTTCCTCGACCTCACCGAGAACGCCACGGCAAAGATGAGCGAGATCTTGCGCCCCACCGATGCGTCGACGCTGCTCTTCCTGCCGCTCGCGCACGTCTTTGCCCGGTTCATCGAGGTGCTGTGTGTCACCGCCCGCGTCCGGATGGGCCACTCTGCCGACATCCGCACCCTGCTCGAGGACTTCGCCGGCTTCAAGCCGACCTTCATTCTCGCCGTGCCTCGGGTCTTCGAGAAGATCTACAACTCGGCGGAGGCCAAGGCGTCGGCTGCCGGCAAGGCCCAGGGCGCGATCTTCACACGCGCCACGGCAACGGCCATCGCCCACAGCCAGGCCCTCGACGAGGGCGGCCCGGGACTCGCGCTCAAGCTGCGTCACGCGGTGTTCGACCGGCTCGTCTACGCCAAGCTGCGCCAGGCCATGGGTGGTCAGGTGCGTTACGCCGTGTCAGGTGGTGCGCCCCTGGGCAGCCGCCTCGGCCACTTCTACCGCGGCATCGGCGTGGTGATCCTCGAGGGCTACGGTCTCACCGAGACGACGGCGCCGATCTGTGTGAACACCCCTGACCGGGTCAAGGTCGGCACCGTGGGCCAGCCGCTGCCGGGCGGTGGCGTACGCATCGCCGACGACGGGGAGATCCTGCTCCAGGGCGTCGGTGTCTTCACGGCTTACCACGCCAATGAGGCGGCGACCTCCGAGGCGATCGTCGACGGCTGGTTCCACACCGGCGACCTCGGTGACCTCGACGACGAGGGCTTCCTGCGGATCACCGGACGCAAGAAGGAGATCCTGGTGACGGCGGGAGGCAAGAACGTCGCACCGGCGGTGCTGGAAGACCGGCTGCGAGCCCACCCGATCGTGTCGCAGTGCATCGTCGTCGGAGACCAGAAGCCGTTCATCGCAGCGCTGATCACCCTCGACGAGGACATGTGGCCACTCTGGTCGAAGAACCACGGCCTCGAGAACGTCAGTCTCGAGGCGGCCCGGACCCATCCGTTGGTGCTCGAGGCGCTCCAGCAGGCCGTCGACCAGGCCAACGCTGCAGTGTCGAAGGCCGAGTCGATCCGCAAGTTCGCGGTGCTGGCCGGCGACTTCACCGAGAGCAACGGCTACCTCACCCCCTCGCTGAAGCTCAAGCGCAACGTCGTGATGAAGGACTACGCCGACGAGGTCGAGAAGCTGTTCAGCTGACCAGTCGCGCGACCCGGGCCCGCCAGTCACGCACCAGCGCGGCCCGGTTCGTGTGCAGGGCAGACACCAGGGCCTGGTCGACGACGTGCTGATCGCCACCACCGTCGGGGGTGGGCGCGATGTCGTCACGAGACCGTTCGGAGGGGTCGGCCACCTCCCGGTAGAAGCGCACCAGCGACGGCACCCCATCGTGCTCGGCGAGAGTGCGCACCGCGAGCAGCGACAGCCCATAGGCCGCCTGCACGCCACCGGCAGCGGGGTCGAAATCCCCCGCAGTGGGCAGGTCCTGCGGCAGTCCGGAGCGGCGGACAGCGTCCAAGGCGGGACGCACGATGTCACCCTCCGGCAACGGCACGGCGCGGTAGGCGACGAACTCGGCAAGGCCCTCCGACAGCCAGAGCGGAACCGCGCCGGTCGTCGAACCCCGCACGACGACGTGCGTCAGCTCGTGGGTCGCGACGACGTCGCGGCCTCGGCCGGGCAGGGAGCCCCACGCCTGCGGAACGATCACGATGCGATCGGCTCCGGCCGGCCGCCCCGCAATGAGGGGACCATCCGTGACGGCTGCGACATCGCGCAAGGACACGGGACCGGCCGCCTCGCGCCCGAGCAGTAGGGCCGCCTCGGTGTCGGTCGCTGGGGCGACCCATACGGCGGGTCGGGAGCGGCCCCAGACGACGGCCACGCGCGACTGCGCCGTGTCGGCCCGGGCCAGCAGGTCGGCCGCGAGCGCTGGGCTGCTGGCGAGCACGAGACTCGTGGCCGAGCGTCGCACCGTCAGTCGGGCGAAGTCCCAGGGCTGGGGACGATCGTGAGGGGCCCACGCCACGACCTGTGGCTGCCCGCCGACGGTCGTCATAAACCGAAGGCTCAGGTCGACATCGAAGGTTCTGTCAGACGTGTCGAAGCCGGCTAGCCGGTACGTGAACCGAGCCTTCGCCCGCAGCGACAGTGGCGTGATCGACGAGGGTGTCAAGACGGAGGCTACTGGGCTCAGCCCAGTCACAGAGACGAGCCGCAGGCGGATGACGCCCATCGAGCGCATCCGGTCGAAGACCTGGGCCTGCTGCCCCCGCAGCGATGGGCCGGCGACCGGGGCGAGCCAGTGCTCTCGAGCCCCGTCGACCAGGGCCGCGGCTCGCGAACGCAGCATCCTTTCAGTGGCTGCGACCGTCGCCTCGCGCGGCAGCGCTGGGGTGGGCACTACCGACCCCAAAGCCAGGCCGCTCGCGCCCAGGGAGGGCACGGCCCCGGTACCGGCACCCTGAGACACCTCAGACGGGGACGAGGTGCAACCCAAGCAGGCGCCGACGGTCAGGGCACCCACCGCCAGCACCACAGCTCTACGTTGGCGCGTGGTACGGCGACGGGAGGACATCGAGTCATGGTGGCACGACTACCGATGCTCGACTGATCCCCAACCTTCATCATGAAGTAGAGGTTTAAGACTTTCTCGACTCAGATCGCCCGACGCTGACCGTCGGGGACCGGCGCGGAACCCCACTGCCGACCGGTCTCGAGAACGGCGCGCGCGTGACTCGCGGTGTCGTGGTCGACCAGCCCGACAGCAGCGAGGATGGACACGGCGCGCCGCTCGGCGCGGTCGAGCACGACTGAGTCAGGCAGGTACAGGCTGTCCTGCGTGGTCGGCCCAGCTCCCGGGGAGTCACAGGTGCCGGGGGTGTCACGAGACCTCACGACCCCGAGGCGGTGCGGCGCCGGCGACTCGTTGCTCGTCGGGAACGGCAGCTGGGTCAGGGCAGTCACGACGCAGTCAGCGCAGTGGAGCTCTCGTACCGGGCAGGTCTGGCATTCGACGATCATCATGGTGGGTTCACGACCTCTCTCTGATCTTGCCTTGATCTGTTGTGGCAGACGCTACGAGCCACCACCGACAGCCACTGCTGACCACCGGTCCGGTACATGCGCGTGCGGTACTCACGCTTGACGGCGATCGGCACCTCAGTGCTCGGCGTGGGTATGTCTCGTCGTGAACGGGCAGGTTGACATCGAAACTGGTTCGCGACGATGCTCGTACCACCCACCAGGAGCGTGTATGCGACAATATAAGATCGTCTCAATCCAGATGTTTCTGGTCATGTCCGCTGCGGCGGCCACCCTGTTCTCATCAGTGGCGGATGGCTCGGCCGCGACCCGAGAGTCGACAGGGGTGGTGTGGTCTATGTCTCCTCGCGGTGGGGTCGTCACAGACCCTGCCTTCAGCCTTTCTCTTGAGCTCACAGGCCGGTGGGCCGACGACGACGGCTGGGTAAGGTTCGGCGGGTCTGGCGTTCCAAGCCTCGGGGTGTCTCATGACGGGGCCAGGCTTGCTCCGAACGACAGCGACTTCGCGGTGGCCGCCCGAGTCACGAGTGCGAAGGTACCCGTGGACCGGGGATACTCCCCCAACATCGTTCAGAAGGGGCTGGCCGGGCAGGGTGGACAGTGGAAGATGACTCTGCGTCCCACCAGTCGCGGTGCGCGAGGGCTATGTCGCTTCGAGGGCGCACGCGGCCGCACAACGATCTCGGATGCGACATCGGTCGTGATCGACGACGGGCGCCACCACGACATCGAATGCTGGCGCGAGGGCGTCAGAATCGGAATCACCGTCGACGGACACACCACGTCGGCGGTGCGCGCGGTCGGGGCCATCCGGCCGAGCACGCCGACGACCGTGGCCAACAAGAAGATCAACGCCGGAGTCAAGGATCAGTTCAACGGCTCGATCGGGTGTGTTGTTGTGATGATCGGGCAAGGATCACGCGGGGCCGGCCTCGCTCATCTCGGCTGCTGACGCCGTAGAGCCGTCCTCCGGCCGCGCCTGCGCAGCGTTGTCGCCGGTGCGTCCTACGGTCTGAGCATGAAGGCGATCCAGTCGACGTTCGACGACCTCGGCACTGCGCTGGCTGACGTCACGTTCGTCGTGGTCGACCTCGAGACCACCGGCGGCAGCCCCGACCACTGCGGTATCACCGAGATCGGGGCCGTCAAGGTACGCGGTGGAATGGTGCAGGGTGAGTTCCAGACGCTGGTCAACCCCGCTGAGCCGATCCCGGCGTTCATCTCCGTGCTCACCGGCATCACCGACGCCATGGTGGCGCAGTCCCCCCGCATCGAGACCGCGGTGCCGGCGTTCCTGGAGTTCGCTGCCGGATCGGTGCTCGTGGCGCACAACGCCGGCTTCGACATCGGCTTCCTCAAGGCGGCCGCCCGGCGCGTCGGGGCGCCGTGGCCGGGCTTCCGGGTGCTCGACACCCTGCACCTGGCTCGACACCTCGTGGGCCGCGACGAGTCCCCGAACCACAAGCTGGGCTCGCTCGCCCACGTCTTCAACGCCACCACCACCCCCGACCACCGGGCCCTGCACGACGCCAGGGCCACCGTCGACGTGCTCCACGGGCTCATCGAGCGGGTCGGAAACCTCGGTGTCCACACCCTCGAAGAGCTGGCGAGCTACACCTCTCGGGTGACCCCCGACCAGCGTCGCAAACGGTTCCTCGCCGAGTCGTTGCCCAACGCGCCCGGCGTCTACGTGTTCAAGGACGCCGAGCGCCGAGTGCTCTACGTCGGCACCAGCCGTGACGTGCGCACCCGCGTGCGAACGTACTTCACGGCATCCGAGACCCGCTCCCGGATGGCCGACATGGTGCGCCTTTCGCACGCCGTGGAGGCCGTCGTCTGCCAGACACCCCTCGAGGCGCAGGTGCGTGAGCTGCGCCTCATCGACGAGCACCAGCCCCGGTTCAACCGACGCTCGAAGCGGGGCCGGAAGGCGTGCTGGGTCAAGCTCACCCGTGAACGGTTTCCGCGGCTGTCGCTCGTGCGCCAGGTCCGCGACGATGGCGCCCACTACATCGGCCCGTTCCGCTCACGCGTCACCGCCCAGGCTGCCATCGACGCCGTGCACGAGGTGATCCCGCTACGGCAGTGCACCCAGCGGTTGTCCGGCAAGGAGTCGCCCTGCGCTCTGGCCGACCTGGGTCGGTGCGGGGCTCCCTGCACCGGGGCACAGTCCGAGCGTGAGTACGCCGTCGTCGCCGCACGAGCTTCGGCGCTGTTCAGCGGCGACGCGAGGCCCGGCGCCCATCTGCTGCGGGCCCGGCTCGAGGCCCTGGCATCCCAGGAACGGTTCGAAGACGCCGCCAAGGTGCGCGACCGGTTCGTGCAGCTGGTCCGAGGGGCGGCCAGGGCCCAGCGGCTCGACCCCTTGTGGCACGCCCCTGAGCTGGTCGCCGCCCGGGCCCGCCTCGAGGGCGGCTGGGAGCTTGTCAGCATTCGCTACGGACGACTTGCCGGAACCGTCCTCAGCCCGCGCGGCGCCGACCCGATGGTCTACGTCACCACGATGCGGGCCACGGCCGAGGTCGTGGCGGTCTCCTCTCGTGCCGACCCGGCGGCCCTCACCGAGGAGACCGAGCTGTTGCTGCGTTGGCTCGAGCAGCCGGGAGTGCGCATCGTCGACATCGACGGCGCCTGGACCTGCCCGATAGGCGGGGCCGGCTCGGTGCGCCACGAGCTCGAACCGGCCATCGCTGCCGCTGCCGATGCGGCGGCCGCGGTCGTCGGCTTCGACGGCGAGCGCGGATCGGTCCCGGGGCATCGCTCGGGCTGGCGGGCCGCTGGGTGACGGCGTGGTGACCAGGCCGTCCGACCAGGCCGTCACCGACCAGGCTCTCGCAGACGGCCCGGTAGGGTGGGGCCGTGATCACCGCCATCGTCATGATCAGCTGCGAGGTCGACCGGATCCCTGAGGTCGCGGAGGCCATCGCGAACATCCCGCAGGTCTCGGAGGTCTACTCGGTCACCGGCGACGCCGACCTGATCGCGATGGTGCGCGTGCGCGCGCACGACGAGTTCGCCGATGTGATCGCCGATCACCTCAACAAGGTCGAGGGGGTTGTCGGCACCTCGACGCACATCGCCTTTCGAACCTATTCCGCCCATGACCTCGAAGCAGCGTTCAGCCTCGGCCTCGAAGACGCCTGACCCGTCGGGTTCAGCGGCGCGTCGCCTCGACCCAGCGGTGCACCAGCTGGGTCGCTGCGCCGCTGTCGATGGCCTGTTCGGCCACTCGCATGCCAGCGGCCAGGTCGCGGTCGAAGTCGGTCGCTGAAGGCCCCGTGTCGGCCCGGGTAAGTGCTACCGCGATACCTGCGTTGAGCACCACCGCATCTCGCACCGTGCCCCGCTCACCAGCGAAGACCCGCAGCACCACGTCGGCGTTGTAGGCCGCGTCGCCGCCACGGAGCTCTTCGACAGGATGCAGCTCGAGCCCCACGCGCGTCGGGTCGACCTCGCGCTCGGTGACCTGGCCGCCGCGTACCCACCAGACGTGCGTCGTGGTCGAGACGGTCACTTCGTCAAGCCCGTCGTCGCCACGGAACACCGCAGCATCCTTGCCCCTGCTCGCGAAGACCCCCGCCAACAGGGGGGCCATGCGTGCGTCAGCACAGCCGACCGCGGCGAACGTCGGCTGAGCGGGGTTGGTCAGTGGCCCGAGAAAGTTGAACGCGGTGCCGATACCGAGGTCTCGGCGGGCCACGGCGGTGTGCCGGAACCCGGGGTGAAAGGTCTGCGCGAAGCAGAAGGTGATGCCGGCCTCGCGCACCACCTCCGCGACCCGAACGGGTGAGAGGGCAAGGTCGATCCCCAACGACTCGAGCACGTCGGCCGAGCCTGAGCTCGACGACGCCGCCCGGTTGCCGTGCTTGACGACGCGGATGCCGGAAGCCGCCGCGACCATCGAGGCCATCGTGGAGATGTTGACGGTGTGCGCTCGGTCACCCCCGGTACCGACGATGTCGAGGCTCGGCTCCTGCACCTCGATACGGTTCGCGTGCGCGAGCATCTGCTCGGCCAGACCGTGCATCTCCTCGACCCGCTCCCCCTTGGCTCGCAGCCCGATGAGAAAGCCGGCCACCTGGGCGGGGGTCGCCTCCCCTGCCATGATCTGCGCCATCGCCCACTCGCTCGCGCCACGACCGAGGTCATGGCCGTCGATGAGGTCAGAGAGCAGGGTGGGCCAGGTGACCTGGTCGGGCGTGCCCACGGGGTCAGCTGGTGGGCGCGGCCGTGCGCGCGAGCGTCGCGATGGCAGACGTGAGCGCGATCGGGTCGATCGGGTGCGGAACGGCGAGGTCGGCCTGCGACCAGGCGGCCAGCCAGCTGTCCTGGGGACGACCCGTCAGCACGATGATGGCCGGGCAGTCGAAGATCTCGTTCTTCAGCTGTCGGGCCAACCCGAGGCCGCCGACCTTGGCCGCTTCCCCGTCGAGCACGAGGATATCGAAGCGGTCGTGGTCAGCAGCGTCGATGACCGCGTCGGCCGTCGCGCACTCGTGCCAGCGCACGATCTCGACGTCGCGCGCCGGGCGCCGTCCCGCTGCGGCACGCACGGCGTCTCGGGTCGTGTAGTCGTCGCTGTAGAGCAGGATCGAGACCCGGTGTGGCGGCCCGGCAGTGGTCGTCGTGGCGAGCTCGGTGGAGGGGCCGCCGGCGGCGCTGACGTTCGAGTCGGTCATGCGGTGATGCTACCGGGCAGCCGGTCGCCACCGGGTCGACGGGCCTCCCGTGCGAGAACGCGTGTCGGAATCATCACGAAACCTCGACAGGTACGCGCTGACCGGGGGGTCAGTCGCGCACCGCAGGGTGAATGTGGCCATAATGGGAAGCGTGTCGACAGCATCCACGCTTCCCCCCAGCGCAGTCGCGAGTACGCCCGCCCACGGGCCGGCCA
>JBBSTU010000116.1:0-12339 GCA_038235595.1 Actinomycetales bacterium
CTTTGAACTGACCCTGGGCTGGTCCCGGTGATGCGCCTGGCCGAGCGGGCCGGCCTGCACGAGCTTCTCGAGTCGCATTTGAGCGTCGGATCGCCGAACGCAGTCGTGAAGACGGCCGGCGTCATCGCCGGGATGCTCGCCGGCGCCGACAGCATCGATGACCTGGACGTGCTGCGCCACGGCGGCATGGCCAAAGTCTTCGGCGGGGTCCGGGCGCCCTCGACGTACGGCACGTTTCTGCGGGCGTTCACCTTCGGGCACGTCCGCCAGCTCGACGCGGTCGCCGCCCGGACCCTGACCGGGCTCGCCGGCATCGTGCCGCGGTTGCTGGCCGGGACCGAGGCGATGGCGTTCATCGACATCGACGACACCATCCGGGCGGTCCACGGCTACCAGAAGCAAGGCGTCGCGTACGGCTACTCCGGCGTCAAGGGTGTCAACGCCCAGCTCGCGGCCCTGTCCTCCCCGACCTGCGCGCCGGTGATCGCCAGTCATAGGCAGAGCCCGGCTGCGTAAGGGCAACAGCATCTCCGGTCATGGCGCGGCCCGCCTCATCGGGGACGCGATCAGTACCGCCCGGGCCGCTGGCGCCACCGGGAAAGTGATGGTCCGAGCCGACTCCGGGTACTACCGGCAAGACGTCATCGCCGCCGCCCTCGCCGCCAAGGCCCAGTTCTCCGTGACCACCCGGATGGATCCTGCGGTGAAGAAAGCGATCGCGGCTATCCCCGAGGATGACTGGACCACGATCAAGTACGCCAACGCGGTCTGGGACGAGCAGGAACACCGGTGGGTCTCCGAAGCGGAGATTGCCGAAACATCCTTCACCGCGTTCACCTCACACCCCAAGAACCGACAGATCACCTGCCGGCTCGTCGTGCGCCGCGTCAAGCGGCTCAACCCCGCCGCGGCGGCCGGGCAGGGCGAGCTGTTCAGCCTGTGGCGCCACCACGGGTTCATCACCAACTCGACGCTGAGCACCCTCGACGCGGACGAGACCCACCGCGACCACGCCATCATCGAGCAAGTCATCGCCGAGCTGAAGAACGGGCCCCTGGCCCACGCACCGTCTGGACGATTCCAGGCCAACGCCGCCTGGCTCGCCCTGACCTGCCTCGCGTTCAACCTGCTCCGCGCCGCGGGCGCGGCCGCCTCGGCCCGGCACGCGAAAGCCCGCTGGGCCACCCTGCGGACCCAGCTGGTCGCCGTCCCGGCCCGGGTCGCGACCTCTGCCCGACGACTCGTGCTGCACCTACCCACCGACTGGCCCTGGGCCCCGGCGTGGCAAGACCTCTGGGCTACCGCCACCACGACCTGACCACCACAGCCACCAAACGGCCCCGAGGAACAACCCGAAGTGGAAGAGCCGGACAGACCGGCCGATCCACCACGCCCAACCACGGCGACCAGCAAGATCATCCGCCGAAAACGCCACCGACAATCCCCGGAATCAACATCGGTGGATCAGGGCTGAACCGGCCGAGACCACCTACTCATTCCCCCTGCCGCTGACGCCAAGAAGCACCACGGCACTGACCGCATTCGTCAATCGGGCCGCGCGTCCACCGATGAGCGAGAAGAAGGTCGTCAATGCGGTCGAGGGGGCGCTCCTGGCCCACTGCCTTCTCACCTTCTCCTGCGCGGTGGGGCCTGCACAAGTCACCGATCCGAGCACCCAGTGATGCTCGACCTCGCGCCGAGGTGACGAGTTGGTGACCACGGGGATGGGGCTGGACGACGCGCGAACGGTGTGCGGCTCTGGGATGGCTGGTCTATACCGAACCCTCCCGGTCTGATCACCCCCACCCGAGCCAAGAGCATTGGAGCCATCCGCTTCCTCCACGGCGCCCCCATCACCGCGCTGCTCCGGCCAGCAGAACCAGAGCACCCATCAGCAGGGGACCGCGCCCACGCGCACTCACGCGGCGCGGCGCCTTCTCACCCGTCGCGTGCGGCAGGGCGCCCCTGTCCGGAGCCTGGGGCGGGAGTCGGGGTTACCTTGGGACCATCTCGACAACACCCGGCGAGCACTCAAGAACGCAGGACAAGACCCGGTTGACGGTCGAGAGATGACACAGGCCGCAGCACGGTGCTGCGGGAAAGGGGATCAGATCATGCGAAATGTACCTACCACGGCGGCGGCCGTGTTGCTGGCGGCAGCGGTATCAGCCGTTGGCGGTTCGCCCGCCCAAGCCGCGGCGGGCGGGGCGCACTGCTGGCTCAACGTGAGCACTGGCGCCCACGTCTGCCACCGCACCTTCGCTGAGGTGATCTCCGACCTCAGCGGTGACCGCGTCAGAGTGGGCGCGGGCGCACGCACCGTGACGGACCAGGAACGAGCCGACATCGCCCACCCTGCCCGCGACGCCAGTGCGGGCAGGTCGACGTACGTGCTGGGCACCGTCTACGCGGACGCCGGGTACGCCGCGTCAGGCGGCACCTACACGTTCACCAGCAGCTCAGACTGTGACACCAACCCGGACGTGGACTTCCAGGTGTCGGTGATGCCGACGGGGTGGAACGACCGGATCTCTTCGTTCACCTCTTACGGCCGCTGCGCCACCAAGCTGTGGGAGAACACCTTCAGCGGAACCTCGTACGGGTTCACCGTGACGAGCGCCTACGTCGGCGGCGCCATCAACGACCGGACCTCATCGATACAGTTCAACTGACAACACCGTCACCACATGCCCCGGTGGTGGTTGTCGGGAATGGGTGGTGTGGGGATGCCGACCCCGTGTGCGGCACCCCCACACCGGCTCAGTTGGGTTCCGCGGCCGGAACCTTCAGCTGCCCGCACACTCCGGGCCCGCCGGGGTAGATCACGAGCTGGTCATCGACCACACACGCCACCAGCTCCGGCACCCGGTAGGTGCCGGACGGGCTGGGCTGTGCTCCAGGCTCACGCACGACCCCGGCACGCCACAGCCCCGCGCAGACCTCGAGCGCGTTCAGGCGGTCCTGCTTGCCCGTATCGGCGTTGACCGCCGTCCCCACCCCGTGCAGCGCCCACACGCCCCGGTCCGTGCTCACTTCCGAGGAGCAGTACGCGTTATTGGGGTCATCGGGCCGGGACACCGCCACCCACGCCGCGGCGGTACCACCCACGACCAGAACGCTGGTGGTCGCGACCGCCGCGACGGCCAACGGCCGCCGGCCGCGGCCGTTGCTGGTGCGGGTCTCAGCCATGATGGCCGCCCGCAGCTGCGCGGTCCGTTGGGCGCTCATCCGAGGCGCAGCCGGTCTGGTGCTGGTCATGACGGTGTTCCTTCCTGCGAGCTGGTGATTCCTGCCTCAAGCAGGGCTGCTTTGACGCTCTCGCGCGATCGCATGAGCCGGGAGCGCACGGCGGCATGGCTGATCCCTAACGCCTGGGCCGCTTCGGCGTAGCTCAGCTCGGCGATCAGGCACAACGACACGACCTGCCGGTCCATCGGCCGCAGCTCCGAGAGCGCCTGCGCCAACGCCCGCCCGGTCTGCTCGAACGCGGTCGCGGACGCGACATCCTCGGCGTGGTCGGGGCTGGCTCGCGGCGTCGGCATCCGGGCCAGCGCGGCCCGGTACCGCCGGGCGGAGCGCCGGTAGTTTCGGGCCACGTTGGTGGCCGTCACCAGCAGCCACGGCAGCACTGATCCGTTCACGGCCCGGATGCGGTACCGCGACCGCCACGCCTCGAGAAACACGATGGCCGTCAGGTCCTCCGCGTCCTGGATGGCCCCCAGCTGCCGGGCACAGTGCGCGAACACCGCCCCCACGTGACGGTCGTACAACGCCCCGAAAGCATCCCGGTCGTTACGGGTCACCTGCTCGAGCAGGCCCTCCTCCACCGAGACGTCAATCATGCTGCGCATAACCAGTAGTGTCCGCAGCCGTCGAACCGTCGCAAACCCGCCGGCGAGGGTCGGACGCTCGGCAGCGTGATGACGGCGCTCGTGAGCGCGAGCTCCCCCACCTCACCCAGTCCGAGCCGGTCCCGGGAGTCGCGCAGGTGTGCGATGACGCCCCCACCGCCCTGAGCCGCAAAGGCGCGCTGTGGTGGGTGGGGCCCCGGACGAGGACAGAGGCCAGTGAGACCCCCGAGGCCGCGGTCATTGACTGGACACTCATCTGGAAGAGGCGAACAGGTGGTCCGTGACGTCGATCCGTAGTCAGCATCTTGCCCCGAGGCCGACGTCACGCAGCAACAAACCGTTCCCATTCGGGTCCAGGAGCGCCAAGAGCTGGGAGCGACGCTCCCCACGGCGGGTCGGTCCGCGCCGTGCGAGACGAAGCCACCTGCGACAGCAGCACCGCCGCCGGTTCCGCAGCTGGGCGACGGACTCAGGGTGGTGGACGTGAAGGGACTCGAACCCATGACCTCTCGCGTGTGAAGCGAACGCTCTAACCAACTGAGCTACACGTCCAGGCGCCCGGAGAGACATCCTCGGGCGACGGGGGAACAATAGCCGGTTGAGCGCAGCCGTTGGTAATCGACCACCGCCGTCGCCCGCCGGCACCGTTGGGGTCAGTCGATCCCGGGCAGCTGCTCCAGAGGTCCCTGGATCCAGTCGGGCACCAGGTCGGGCACACCCTGCCAGGCGAAGTAGGCCCAGAACAGCGCCCAGACGAGCGCCAGCGTCGCGAGCGCCACCAGGCCCCGCACCCAGATGGGCTGGGCCATGACCCAGTCGTTCCAGCGACCGACCTGCTTTCGGGCGAAGTGAAGCAGACGTTGGGCAAACTCGAACTCGCTGGCGAGGATCACGAGCCCGAAGAACACGACGAGCCAGCCGGGCCCGGGGGCCGGCACCATGATGAGGCCGGCCACGGTGACGATGCCGCCGACCACCCCGACCGTGGCGCGGTAGGCGAAATGGGTGGCCGGGTTGCGGCGTAGCTTCGCCCGCCAGGCCCAGCGGTCCTCGTCGGCGTTCAGGGTGTGGTTGCGGTCGCTGTAGTCGACCGTCGTCTGTTGTGGTTCCTCGCTCATGGGTCAAGCCTCCGATCAGCCTCGCGGTGAAAGATGTCCTGGAGACGTGCGGTCACCGGGCCCGGGACGGTGAGCTCGCGACCGTCGACCGCGTGCACGGGCAGGATGTCCTTCGTCGTGCTGGTGATGAACACCTCGTCGGCCCGGCCGAGCACCTCGATCGGCAGGGCCGCCTGCCGCACGCGGATGCCGTGCTGCTCCGCCCACTCGATGGTCAGCTCACGGGTGATGCCGGCCAGTGCGCCGGAGTCGAGCGGTGGGGTGCACACCTCACCACCCACGACCACGAAGATGTTGCTTCCGGTGCACTCGCACAGCTCGTCACGAGTGTTGGCGAACACCGCCTCGATGGCGCCGACCTCGCGCGCACGGGCCAGGGCGACGACGTTCTCGGCGTACGAGGTGGTCTTCAGCCCGGCCACGGCGGAGCGTTCGTTGCGGGTGAAGGGCACCACCGTGACCTTGCCGGATGCCGGCGGGCGCGGCACCGGCGCCGCGAGCACGATGTAGGTCAGGGCAGCGTCGTCGCGGTCGGAGCCGAGGGGGCCCACTCCCCCGGTGACGCTGAAGCGCAACCGACCGAAGTCGATGACGGGGCCATCGAGAACGGCGGCGACCCCCTTGCCGATGACCTCCAGGTCGGGGTCTGGCAGGCCGAGCCCGCGCGCCGAACGCAGCAGTCGGTGCTGGTGGCGGGTCAGGGCGAACGGCTCACCAGCGACGATCTTCACGGTCTCGAAGACGCCGTCGCCCACGGTGACTCCGTGGTCGAGGGCGGATACCGACGGCCCGATGGGGTCGACAAGATCGCCATTGACCCACACTCGCGTGCTGCTGTTCACCCTGCGCCTCCCCTGCGTCGGAGTGCTCATGGTGTCACAGCGAGGCCCCCATCCAGGCAGGAAGGCTGACAGGTCAGGGGTGTCTCAGGGGTGTCTCAGGGGTGAGTCAGGGGTGACTCAGGCCATCTCAGCGCATCTCACGGGGTCACGGTGCCCGCCGCCAGCCCGACCAGACGCGCCGCCTTGAGCTCGGTCTCGGCCCACTCGCCCTGCGGGTCGGAGTTCCAGGTGATGCCCGCGCCGGTACCGAAGCGCAGCCAGCGTTGGCCGGCGTCGTCGTGTTCGGCCCAGAAGGTGCGGATACCGACCGCGAGCTCGGCCTCGCACCGGTCGGCGTCCACCCAGCCGATCGCGCCGCAGTAGGGCCCACGGGCTGCGGTTTCCAGGTCGGCGATCGCGGTCAGCGCACTCGACTTCGGGGCGCCCGACACCGACCCGGGGGGAAAGGCCGAAGCGAACACGTCGGGCCAGGAGGTACCGCGACGCAGCTGTCCGCTGACGGTCGAGACGAGATGCACCAGCCCAGGGTGCGCCTCGATCAAGCACAGCTGGTCGACCGACACCGAACCGGGCTCACACACTCCCGAGAGGTCGTTGCGCATCAGGTCGACGATCATGACGTTCTCGGCGTGGTCTTTCGGCAGCATCTGCTCGGCCGTGGGCGCCGTTCCCTTGATCGGACGGGTCACCACCCGGGCTCCGCGGCGTCGGAGAAACAGCTCGGGCGAGGCGCTCACCACGTCGAGGCCGGCTCCGACGCAGCGGATGCGCGCAGCGTGCGGCGCCGGGTTGCCGGCCTGCAGGATGCGGTCGAGCCCGTCGAGGTCAGCCGCCGTGCCGAGAGCGTGGCTGACGACCCGGCACACGTTGACCTGGTAGACGGTTCCGGCCGCGATCCGCTCGCGCACCTGACCCACGGCCGCGACGTACGCGGCCTGGTCGAGCGAGCTGCTCCAGCGACGGTCGAGCGGGGACCAGCCCACCCCAGAGGGTCGTGGCGTCCGGCCGAGGTGCACCTCGTCGAAGCGAACGGCGGTGACCGCTCCCTCGAAGGTGGCCACCACGGCCCAGAACCCCTCACGCGAGACCGCTTCGAGAGCGTCGGAGCCGAAGCGCACATCGACGACGCCCCGAGCGTGACGGTCGGCGAAGCGGGCGTGGTCCACCCCCGTGATCCTAGGCCCGAGCCCTCGGCGCTCTCGCGGGTCGGGTCAGCCGTCGAGGGCCTTCTCGAGGTCGCCGGCGATGGATGCCGGGTCGGTGTTCGGGGCGTAGCGCTGCAGCACCGTGCCATCGCGTGCCACGAGGAACTTCGTGAAGTTCCAGCGGATCTTGTTGCCGATCAGGCCACCCTTCTGCGATCGCAGCCACTCGAAGAGCGGGTGGGCGCCACTTCCGTTGACCTCGACCTTGGCGAACATCGGGAAGCTCACGCCGTAGTTCCGCTGGCAGAACTCGCCGATCTCCTCCTCGCTGCCGGGCTCCTGCCCGCCGAACTGGTTGCACGGGAAGCCGAGCACGTGAAGGCCCCGGCCCCGGTACGTCTCGTGGAGCGTCTCCAGCCCTGCGAGCTGGGGGGTGAAACCGCACTGGCTCGCGGTGTTCACCACGAGCACGACGTCACCGCCGTACTCGGACAGCGAACGGTTCTCGCCGTTGAGGGTGGTCGCGCTGAAGTCGCCGAGAACGGCCACGGGGTTCCTCCTGAGGATGGGTGTCAGGCTGATGATCGTGCACCTGTGCCAGGAGTTCGCGGTCGGGGCCAGATCGGATGCCGCTCAGGTTGAACGGGCGCAGAGCTGGGAGGTTCACCGCCCGTCGGGTTCACCAGCCTGGTGGTCGCTCGCCCGGCGCGGCAGGTCAGGTCGTCTCGTCGGGCTCGGGGGGAAGGTCGGCTCCGTCGCGCTCTTCGCGGTCGGCCCACTCGATGAGAGTCGTGAGGTCGAAGACGGACTCGTCGATGCCGGCGTGCAGGTCGCCGAGCTCGGCGAAGCGGGCCGGCATGGTCGCGATGGTGAAGTCGTCGGGCAGCACGTCTTCGACCTCGTCCCAGCTGATAGGTGCAGACACCGTGCCCCGGGCGTTGCCGCGCACGCTGTAGGCGGCAGCGATGGTGTGGTCCCGCGCGTTCTGGTTGTAGTCGACGAAGAGCTGCTTCGGCGAGCGGTCCTTACGCCACCAAGCGGTGGTCACCTCTTGCGGCATCCGCCGCTCGACCTCGCGTGCGAAGGCGAGCGCCCCGCGCCGTACGTCCTTGAAGCCCCAGTCGGGACGGATCCGCACGTAGACGTGCAGGCCGGACCCACCCGAGGTCTTCGGCCAGCCCACGGCCCCGATCTCGCCCAGCACCTCGCGCGTTGTGGCGGCAGCGCGGCGCACGACGTCGAACGGACACTCGGGCATCGGGTCGAGGTCGATGCGCCACTCGTCGGGGCTCTCGGTGTCGGCCCTCCGCGAGTTCCAGGGGTGAAACTCGACCGTCGACATCTGTACGGCCCAGATGACGTCGGCAAGCTCGGTGACGCACAGCTCGTCAGCGTGCAGGCCATACCTGGGAAAGTGCAGACGAACCGTCTCGACCCACGGTGGCGCACCGGCGGGGAGCCGCTTCTGGTGCACCTTGGGACCGTCGACGCCCTTGGGAAAACGGTGCAGCATGCAGGGTCGCTCCCGCAGTGCGTTGACGATGCCCGGACCCACCGAAAGGTAGTAGTTGACGAGGTCGCGCTTGGTCTCGCCGCGTTCGGAGAAGTAGACCCGGTCGGGGCTCGAGAGGCGCACCGTGCGGTCACCGACCTCGATCTGCTCGGCTGGCGTGCTTCGGGAGGTGGCGGCCATGGGTCGATTCCACCACGGATGTCGGTCGGTACGGGTGGCCGGTGACGCCCGTCGCGCCACCACGGAAACGGCCCCCCGCTGCACTGCAACGGGGGGCCGGGTCGAAGCGACGGCGACCGGGGCGCCGGGACTCACTCGTGCGTGCGCGTGCTCACTCGTGAACGGGGCGCGGGATGCTGCGGTTGGCGATGCGGTTCTCGGCGTCGATCATCCAGGCCAGCTGCTCGAGACGCTCGAGCACGGTGTGGATGATGTCGGCGGTCGTGGGTCGTCGGCGTCGATGACGTCGTGGATGTCACGGGCCGTCGCGGCAGTGGCGTAAAGGGCCGCGGTGATCAGGTCGACCGTCTCGGCTGTGTCGATCTCGTCGGCGGGGTAGGGCGCCAGGCTGGTCTGGGCGGCGATGGTCGCGGACCGGCCGTCAGGGGTGATGTAGACGGCGCGCATGCGCTCGGCCACCTGGTCGGAGAAGCCGCGGGCGGCGTCGACGACCTCGTCGAGCACGAGGTGGGTGTCGCGGAAGTTCTTGCCCACGACGTTCCAGTGCGCCTGCTTGCCCTGCAGGTGCAGGTCGATCAGGTCGACGTGGAGGCGCTGGAGGTTGTCAGCAAACTCCTGCGAGGCGCGGAACGGCGGCTTCGCCTCGTGCTTCTTGGGGCTCTTGCGGGCGGTGGGCTTGATCGTGTCGGTCATCGAGATCCTCCTGATCGTCGGTCGGGCTAGAGTTGCAGCCAACCACGCTTTCTGGATCAGTTCCAGAAAGGAGAGCCTTACCGAACGAGACACCACAGCAGCTCAGGGCAGGCCCTGCGCGCCTCAGGGCGACGTTCGGGGCGGGCCCAGGGACTCGCGCACGACAGGTAGGCACGGCAGCCAGCGCAGCCCGGTGGTGGCAGGAGGGGCGGCGGAGCTCGTGGTGGCGGCGTTGGTGGTGGTGGCGGCCTGAGCGGCGCCGGGCGTAACGGGGTGACGGTCGGGGCCGAGCAGCTGCTCGGCGGCAGCCCGACCCATCTCGAGATAGGGCAGGCGCACCGTCGTCAGGGCCGGGCGGAGCGACGACGCGAGGCCGAACTGGTCGTCGTAGCCGACCACCGACACGTCGTCGGGCACCCGAATGCCGGCCTGGGCCAGCGCGAGCAGCACCCCGACCGCCATCCGGTCGTTACCGCACAGGATGACGGTCGGCAGGCGCCCGGTCGCGACGAGCTGCCGGGCCAGGGCGTGCCCTGCGTCGATCTCGTAGCGGCCGTGAGCCAGCGTCTGGCGACGCGGGTCGACTCCCGCTGCCGTCAGGGCCAGGCGGTAGCCGGCCAGCCGCTCGACCGTGGCCCACGAGTCGGCCTTGCCGGCCAAGAAGGCGAAGTCGCGGTGCCCGGCGTCGATAGCGAGGCGGGCCGCGGCGTAGCCCCCCGCCTGCTCGTCAGGCAGGAGGGTGGGCAGCCGGGTCGGCAGCGTCGGTCGGCTGGGCCGGCCGAGGCTGCCCTCGAAACAGTTGAGCAGCACCAGAGGCAGGCGCCAGACGGCGTCCGGCAGTGAGATGGCGCGGGTTCCCGAGGTCGCCGTGATGATGGCGTCGACCTGTCGGTCGAGCAGGTCGTCGACCGCCTGCCGCAACCGGTCGGGGCACCCTCCGGTGGTGACGAGCAACAGTCGCGACCCGAACTCGTCTGCCACGTCGTGGGCACCGGTGACGGCGGGATCGGCGAACGAGCGCTCCGGGGTCTCGTGCGTGATGAAGCCGATCGTCGCACTCCTGCGGGTGCGCAGGCCCTGCGCCGCCCGGTTCGGCCGGAACGACAGCGCTTCCACCGCTTCGAGCACCCGGCGTCGGGTCGGCTCCCCGATCGACTGGCCGGGGGTGTCATTGACGACGAACGAGACCGTGGCCCGCGACACCCCGGCGCGATGCGCGACGTCGGCCATCGTGGGCCGGCGGGCGTCGGGGTCGGGGCGGTTGCCGTCCATGCGCGCACTGTAGTGCGGCGGTCGGGCCCGGGCCTGAGATCAAGTACCCTGATCAGCGCGCCGAGAACGCCCGGCGGGCGTCGCGCCGCCCGAGGGTCGCACTCTCGCCCACACCCAGCGTGATCTACTTTTCCAGGTGGGTGAGCGATCAACCGGTTCCGCCACGGAACCCAGTGCCGAAGGGGCCAGGATGAGCGGAAACGCAACGTACCGTCACACGAACACGGCGGTGCTGTCCGTCTGCGCGGTCGACGCCCCGGTGGTGGTCACCTCCGACGACTTCGACCAGCAGCTCCTCTCGACCTACGAGCGCGTGGGCCTCAAGCCCGGCATGCTGGCGAAGCTGGCCGGCATCCATGAGCGACGGTGGTGGCCCGAGGGAGTCAGCTTCACCGAGGGCGCGGCCACGGCCGGGGCCAAAGCCCTCGCCGAGGCGGGCGTCGACCCGTCGCGGGTCGGTCTGATGGTCAACACGTCGGTCTCACGGGAGCACCTCGAGCCCTCGGTGGCCGTCGAGATCCACCACAACATGGGGATGCCGACGAGCTGCATCAACTTCGACCTCGCCAACGCGTGCCTCGGCTTCGTCAACGGCATGCAGCTGGCCGCCTCGATGATCGACTCGGGCCAGATCGACTACGCCGTGATCGTCAACGGGGAGAGCTCGCGGCACACCCAGGAGGTCACCATCGAGCGGCTGGCCGGCCCCGACGCCACCGCCGAGGATGTGATGTCGCAGTTCGCCACCCTGACCCTCGGGTCGGGCGCCGCCGCGATGGTGCTGGGCCGGGCCGACCTGCACCCCGAGGGGCACCGCATCGTCGGTGGCGTCACCCGCGCGGGCACCGAGCACCACAACCTCTGCGTCGGCGACCTCGAGTGGATGCGCACCGACACCAGGGGCCTGCTCGACGCCGGCATCGCCTTGGCCAGCGACACGTGGAACGACGCCAAGGCCGAGTTCGAGTGGTCGAACATGGACTGCTACGTCGCCCACCAGATCTCGCAGGTGCACACCAAGGCCATGTGTAAAGCCCTCGACATCCCCGCCGACCGCCTGCCGCTCACCTTTCCCACGCGCGGCAACATGGGCCCGGCCGCGATCGCCTTCACCCTGGCCACCCAGGTCGACTCGCTGAGCCCCGGTGACCGGGTCGTGCTGCTGGGAGTCGGCTCGGGCCTCAACGTGTCGTGCCTCGAGATCGCCTGGTGACGAGGGCGTCAGACGCAGCCCGACTGCCTCCGGCCCTTCCGGGGCTCGACCCGACGTGGTCCCGGCTGGTCAGCGCCCCGGACGCCGACGGGGTCACCCGCACCTGGCACCTGCTCGACAACGGGGCGCAGCCCACCGCCGGCACTCTGCTCTGCGTGCACGGCAACCCGACGTGGTCGTTCCTCTGGCGACGGTTCGTCGCCCAGGCCCCGCCCGGGTGGCGGGTCGTGGCCGTCGACCAGCTCGGGATGGGCTGGTCGGAGCGCACCGCACCCCGAACGCTGGCGCAGCGCGTCGACGACCTCGTCTCGCTCACCGACAGCCTCGGCGTCACCGGTCCGGTAGTGACCCTCGCCCATGACTGGGGCGGGCCGATCTCGCTCGGATGGGCGCTGGCCCACCGTAACCAGCTGCGTGCGGTCGTACTGGCCAACACCGCCGTGCACCAGCCCGCGGATGCTGCCGGCCCCGCCCTCATCCGTCTCGCCCACGCCCCGGGGGTGCGTCAGGCC
>JBBSTU010000117.1:0-12212 GCA_038235595.1 Actinomycetales bacterium
ACCGGCCCCCTGAGATGCACCGCGGAGTAGTTCCAGGTGGGTACGACCCGGCCGTGCTCGGCCTTGCTGGCGTACCAGCTCGGTGAGACGTAGGCGTCGGCTCCGGTGACCACGAGCAAGGCAGGAGAGCCGTCGACGATGCGTCGCCAGTGGTCGTTCGCCCGGGCGAGATGAGCCACCACGCGGTCTCGCCCCTCGACGCTGTCGAGCAGGATCGGCAGGAGGGTGACGTCAGGCAGTCCGTCGGCGCCGACGGTCACGAGCTGACCCACCGGGTGGGCCTGGAGGAAGGCACCCACCTCGGGCTCGGGCATGACGTTGAGTCGGGGAACGTACATGAACCCGATGTTCCCACCTCCCCAGGGGGTGATGGTCACGCCGTGAGTTGCGGGATGGCTCTCGCCGAGCCGGCGCCCCCGCCCGGAGGAGAGACGGAACGCGCGCCCCGCCTGGTGGAGCGACGACGTCTGCGCTTCACCGTGCAAGCGTGGAAAACGAACCCGTCGGGTCAGTGCGCCGTGTCTCGGTACTGCGGCGTGAGCTCGGGCCGGCGAGCATGCCAGGCCGGGCCTATGAGTAAGCCTGTGTCGCCGGGATGCCGCAAGACCCCGTAGGGGCCGCGCTTCCCGACCATCTGGTCGGGGCCGGTGTTCAGCACCGTGGTGAAGTAGTGATCCAGAGCCATGATTGACCACCACCGGAGCAGCAGCCACAGCCAGCTCAGAACGGCGCCGACGAGAAATGAACCGGTGCCGCCGTCGACCACCGCTGCCGACACCGTCGAGAGGCTGACGGCCGGCCACAGTGCGCCGACGCAAACCATCTTCTGAACAGAATTTCGCAGAGCAGGTCGACGGAACGGGCGCCCCGCCGCAGACGCGACCCTGCGAGCTCTCACCGGTCAGAAAGGCGACAACCGTGATGGACAGCACCAGGACCTCGGCGTGGGACTCCTGAACGTACGAGGAGCCACCCGACGAGCATCGCAACGCTGGGTGCGGAACTCGAGATGCGGCGCTCGTGGATCATGGCGTGAACTGCCCCGGTCTGCGCCGATCGTCCAACCGGTAACCTCACCGTCACGGATGTGGCGATCAGGCGGGAGGCGACATGGCACCCGAGAACACGGCATCCGATAACACCGCCGCGCAGGTCCACCGCCGCCGAGACGGCGATGGGCACCGATCGTGGCGGGCCGCGCTTGTCGAGGTGACGCTGGTAACCGTGGTGTTGCTCCTCTTCATCCGTCTGCACGCTGCCGCTGGCACAGACGTTGGCGCCGCGACCGCCAACGCCCTCTCACTGCAGGCCGCGGAGCAGGGGCTTCGGGTCGACATCGAGCTGACGACGAACCGATGGCTGACCGGGCACGCCGTGCTGGTCACGCCGGCGGTGCTGATCTACCGGCTGTACTACGTCGTGCTCCTCGGCGTGCTGCTCTGGGCCTTCCTGCGCCATCGGGCGGTGTACCGGCACGTCCGGCGCACGCTCGTCGTGATGTGCGGCCTAGCGCTGCTGGTTTTCTGGGCGCTGCCGGTGTCGCCGCCGCGGTTTGCCCTACCTGGCATCGTCGACGTCATCGCCGACCACGACATCGTGGGCAGTCAGCCCTCCCGTGACCTGAGCAGCGGCGTGAACCACTTCTCGGCCATGCCCAGCCTCCACGTGGGCTGGTCGGCGTGGTGCGCGTATGCCGTATGGCTGGGTCTGCGCACCTCTCATCCTCGCGCTGCAGCCCTGGCCTGGCTGTTCCCGATACTTATGGCCATCGACGTGCTGGCGACGGGTAACCACTATGTTCTCGACCTGGCCGGTAGCGCCGTGCTGCTCATCGTTGCGATCGCTGTGGCGACCGGGTGGGCCCGGTTCGTCGGCCGCCGACCGGCGGACCGGCTCCAATCCCTCAACCAGTGAACGAAAGTGGCCACTCGACCTTGCTGGCCGTAGAGAGGCCACGGTACGCGCGCCCTGAGGGCCGTCAATGACGTCGTTGCGTCGCGCCAGACGCCGCCGACCAGGGGCGAGGCGCCCCCGCGTGGAGAGCCACCGCAGTGAGATCGCCGTGACGGGCCCTGCCGGCTTCGACGCTAGAGGATCCCGCCACGACAGGATCAAGACGCTCGGCGATTCGCCTCAGCACCAGGGCTGTTCGGCTACGTCGCCGAGCTCGGCTCTGTCGACCCACGCCGACTGCGTGAGCGTCGCGCGCGTGCTGGGAGCGGACTCGTTCGACGATGAGCTCGCGGGCGAGCGCTTCGTGGGGGCTGAGGCTGACCGGCGGTTCCGCGGCGTTCACGACAGGCTGCCTTTCGCCCGGGCGACTCGGATGTCGCCGCTACCGGAGTGAACCGTGAGGCTCGCCTGGGACTCAGACCCCTCCGGACCGTCTGCCTCGTCGAGATCGACCTTGACGTCACCGGTGACGGTGTTGAGGTCTAGGTAGGCGGCGACCCCGATCGCCACCGCGATCGAGATGTCGCCGGTGCCGGTCTTGGCCCGCACCGTGCCACCACCTACCGCCCCCAGCTTCACGTCACCGGTGCCGGTGATCAGGAAAAGGTCGTCTGACGAAGCGCCGACGCCGATGTCGCCCGAACCGCTCTTGGCCCTGACCTCGCCGTCGGCTCGGCGCAGCTGGATGTCGCCGCTGCCCGCGATCAGGTCGACATCCGCGCCGGCCGACTCGAGCGTGATGTCGCCCGAACCGGTCTTGGCGTTGACCGCGCCCCGCACGGCTCGCGCGGTGACGTCGCCCGAACCCGACTTGAGCTCGGCTGCGTCGACGTCCTCGAAGGTCAGGTCGCCCGAACCGCTGGCCGCCTCGACACGAGCCAGCAGGCCACGGGCCGTCACGTCGCCCGAACCGGTCTTGACATCGACCGAGCTGCCGACCGGAAGCTCGACCTCGACGTCGATCGAGCCCCGTCGCCCGAAGCCGAAGCCGCTCTCGTGGCCTCGGGGTTCCAGCACGACCACGTCGTCGTCACCGCGAGCCTCCACCGTGAAGCTCTCTGCGAGGTCGGCGCCGTCGCCGTCGCGAGGGATGAGGCGCACCAGGGTGTCAGACCGCTCGGTCGCGATCAGGGTGACGTCGCCTCTGCGCACCTCGACCCTCAGCGTGATCGGACCGCTGTTCTCGAACTGCCTCTCAAGGTTGTTCATGTCAGTCTTCCTTCGTCGCTCATACTGGTGTGTCCTGCCGGTCGGTTGCCGATGATGGTGCCGGGAGTGCAGGTCACCGCACCCAGCCCTGCACGCGCTTGTTGGAGGAACGGTTGCGGCCTGGCGCCCCTGGCCCGAACTTGGCGCCGACGTTGATGGTCAGCCCACCCACGGCCGCGGCCCGCACCGCGTTGACCAGCCAGGTGTTGAGCGACTGCCCGCGGCCTGAGGCCAGCTCTTCCGCCTTGGACTTCAGCGCCTCAGGGATGCGCAGAGTGATCCGCGCTGTCTCCTCGCCCTCGTCACCCTGCGACATCACTCTGGTGTCACCCTCGGGGATCACCGTTGTGTCATCGGGTGCCGTTGGCGACGGGCCGGCGCCGACGACCACGAACACCGGCTCCCGACCCTGCAGACGCACCTCGACCGACCAGCCGTCGAGCTCGTTCGTGATCTCGGCCGCAGCGTGCGAGAGGGCGTCCATGAGAGCCAGACGCGTCGAGGAGTCGATCGCATAGGCCATCCGTTCGGCGGCCTGTTCCATCTCCGGGCCCATCGCCCTGGCCGCCTGGGCGAGATCCCGACGCAACGCGTCGACGTGCTCTGTGATGTCCATAGACACCACACTGACACCGTAATAACGTCATGTCAACACCATAGTGACCACCAAGCCGGTCGGATGCCGCCGGGCGCGCGGGAACCGTACGGGCCGCCAGCCGTTGGTCAGCTCTTCACCGACCGTTCCCGCGTGCCCTGCACGAAGCACAGGGATTCGGTCGACAATGGTGGTGCGCCGATCTACGGCCGTGTCCACGAAGGAGGACCGATGAGCTCGAGGGCCCGACCCGTGCACGTGCCTGCGGCCGACCGGTCGACGGGCCCGTCGCCCGACGAGCCATCGGCCGTCTCAGCAGGCAAGGCGGTCGAGCAGCCCGCGAAGGAGCCGACCCAGCCCACGATGCGGGCCGGTGGCCGGCTTTCGCCCCTGCGACGGATGGGGGCCGACTCCGAGTCGATCCTCACCGCAGTCGGGGCCTCCCCGAACTTCCGCGACGGGCGGTTCCACTCTCCGGAGCCGACGCGCCGACCCGACCGAACGCAGGCGCTACAGATCGCTACCGCCGCATGGCGTCATCGTGGCCGTGGACAACCGGCCGGTGAGGTGCCGATCGTGGCCGCCCAACCGGCTTCCATCCCGGGCGAGCTGGCGGTGACCTGGTACGGCCACGCGACCACCGTTCTCGAGATCGACGGTGCGCGCCTGCTGCTCGACCCCGTCTTCGGCGACCGGGTCTCACCCGTCGGGCTCACGGGCCCCCGCCGCCTCCACCCCGCGCCGGGGCGGATCGAGGACCTCCCGTCTCTCGACGCGGTGCTGATCTCGCACGACCACTACGACCACCTCGACGAGCCCTCGATCGCCCTGCTTGAAGCCACCCACCGCCCGCTCTATGTCGTGCCGTTGGGCGTCGACGCCCACCTGCTCGCCTGGGGTGTGCCTCGCGAGCGGGTCACGGCTCTCGACTGGTACGACGAAGTCGAGGTGAACGGCATCCGGCTGACGTGCACGCCGGCCCGGCACAACTCCGGCCGCGGCTTCACCGAGGCCCAGACGCTATGGGCCGGGTGGGCAATGCAGGGCCCGGCGCACTCCGCGTACTTCGCCGGAGACTCCGGCCCATCCGGGTGCTTCGCCGAGATCGGTCAACGGCTCGGGCCGTTCGACCTCACCGTCATCCCGGTGGGCGCCTACGACCGCTTCTGGCCCGACATCCACGTAAACCCGGCCGAGGCCCTCGACGCGCACGTCGCGGTCAACACCCCGGCCGATGCCGTCCACCACACCAAGCACGCCACGGCACCCGACCACGGTGACGACGACGGTGACGACGACGACGCGCTCGACCCGGCGGGCCGTTCGGTGCTGCTGCCGGTGCACTGGGCCACCTTCAACCTGGCCCTGCACTGGTGGTCAGAGCCCGTGCGCTGGCTACAGCGGTTGGCCGGGCCCGCCGGCATTCCCGTCGTCTACCCCAGGGTTGGGGCCCGAGTCGACCTCACGGCGGGCACGGCCGCCCAGGTCGCGGGCCGCCACGCCACACCGTGGTGGCAGGAGTGCGCGTCAGACGGCGACCACGACTGAGGGGTCAGCGCAAGATCCAGCGTCGCATGGCCACGAACCGCGCGGCAGTCGAGACGACGTCGGCCAGCAGCACCACCAGGGTCGCCGTCATGGTGCTCGCGCCAGGTGCACGGCGACCGAGCAGGGCGAGTGCTGCCGTGGTGGCCGTCCAGTGATCGCGAAGATGAGCAACGCCTGGCCGGGGTGGGCCACGAGTCGCTCGCGGCCAGACACCCCGAAAGTCCAGAGCCGGTTGAATGCCGTGTTGACCGCCGTGTTGGCCACGGTGGCGACCACCAAGACGAACCAGCTGTTGCGACAAGGCCGCCCGAGTGGCCACCACGGCACTCACTGTCCGGCTGGGGTGAGGTCGTAGAAGGTCGACCCGTCCGATCGTCACCGCAGTGAACCTCGCCTCGACCCACGAGCTGATGTCCGAACCGGCGCGGCTGCCCCCGTTCTGGTTGTCGAACCCACCGCCACCACTGCGACCGCCGGCCGCGACGTAGTGGATGTCGCCGGCAGCCACGTAGGCCGTGAACTGCTCCAGCGTCGCCAGCCACCCGACCAGGGCCGGGCGGGCCCAACGGGGGTCACTCCGGGGGGGGGCTCGGCGCGTTACTGCTGAGTCGACCCGAATCGGCAGGGCGGTGAGGCCGGTCGAGGCCGGTCGAGGCGGTCGGCGACCGAACCGGATTCGTAAGCGGCCAGTTTCGGGGGCTCAAGGGGCATGGCCACCGAGGCGCCGGAGCCGGGTTCGGTGAAAGCCGTGTTCTGCATGACCCCACCTTCAGCACGAGCACTGTGCCGCCCCTATGTCCTGGCTGGTACCCCGGGATGGGCCTCCACCGCAAAGTGAACGCAGCGTTCGTTCTCGAAAACCCTTTCGTAACAGTGAGTTCGAGAACGAACGCTGCGTTCAGCTGCCGGGGGGGGCGGGCAGCAGCAGGGAGAAGGTGGTGTTGCCAGGCCTGCTCTCGAGCTCGACGCGGCCGCCGTGGGCCTTCGCGACGGCGGAGACGATCGACAGGCCGAGACCCGTACTACCACCGTTGCGGTTGCGGGCGTCGTCACCACGGGCGAAGCGCTCGAACACATCGCCCTGAAGGGCGGTCGGCACGCCAGGGCCATTGTCGTGGACCGCGATGCGCACCCAGTCACCCTCGTGGCGTACCGAGGTCGTGACCGCCGTGTGCTTCGGCGTGTGGGTGCGGGCGTTGCCGAGCAGGTTGGCCACGATCTGGTGCAGGCGTGCGTCGTCGCCGCGCACTTCGACCGGTTCGGGCGGCAGGTCGAGACCCCACCGATGGTCAGGTGCCGCGGCGTGCGCGTCGCTGACCGCGTTGATGACGAGCATCGACAGGTCGACCGTTCCGTCGGCGAGCGGGCGACCGGCATCCAGTCGGGCCAGCAGGAGGAGGTCTTCGACGAGGGAGGACATCCGGTTGGCTTCCGACTCGATGCGCACCATCGCGTGCGTCACCGAGGAGGGCACGACGTCGGGCTCGCGCTTCGACAGCTCGGCATACCCCTTGATCGACGCGAGCGGTGTGCGCAGCTCGTGCGAGGCGTCGGCCACGAACTGGCGCACCCGCTGCTCGCTCTGGTGGCGCGCGTTGAGGGCGCTGTCGACGTGGTCGAGCATCTCGTTGAACGCGGCTCCGACCTGGCCGACCTCGGTGCGGGTGTCGGTATCGGCGGGTGCCACGCGCTCGGCCAGCGCCACCTGACCGCTGTCGAGCGGCGTCCTCGACACTCTGGTCGCGGTGCCCGCGACCCGCCGCAACGGCTCGAGGTTGCGCCGCACGATCCAGGTGCCGAGGGCGCCCACCAGCACGATGCCCAGGCCCACCCCCGACACGGCGATGAGCACCATCCGGCCGACCGTGGCATCCGTCGGCGCGGTGGAAAGCCCCACGACCTGGGTGCCCGTGGCCACGGGGTTGCGGTTCCCGTCGACGAAGGTCACCCGGGCCGCCATCAGCCGGTAGCGGCCCACGTCACCGCCGAGATCGACCGTCTTGGCGTCCGACCCGATGCCGGCGGCCTGGATCTCGGCCAGCTGCGCCGGGCTGAGCACGATGTTGCCGTGCATCGAGGAGACGAACCCCGCGTTGGCGCTCGAGGTCAGCTGGGCGACCAGACGGTCGGCGCCCGGGCCCCTCGGGCCGTCGTCGTCCTGCCTGGGTGCACCGGGCCGGTTGTTGTTGATCAGGGAGGCGCGCAGCTGGTCGTCGACCTGGCCGTTCAGCTGCCGGCTCAGGGCGACCACGGTGAAGGCACCGGTGGCCAGGCTCAGCACGGTGAAGAGGGCGAGCATCGACGCGACGAGCTTGGCCCGCAGGGTCCAGGCCGACCACGGGCGAACTCTCGCCAGCGCTCTCGATCGGCTGGTCGTGCGGGTCACGACGCCCCAACTCTGCGGGCCGGTGGCGTCAGCGGGCAGATCGGCAGGCACCGGGCGCTCCGGAACCGTTGGGGCCGCATCCGAGCCGCCGTGGTCGTGCTCGGTGTTCGGACGAGCGGGTGTCGGGATGCCGATCTGCCCCGTCTGGTCAGACGGCGGGCTTGAGGACATACCCGGCGCCTCGCATCGTATGGATCATCGGGTCGCGTCCGGCGTCGATCTTCTTGCGCAGGTAGGAGATGTAGAGCTCGACGACGTTGGCCTGACCGCCGAAGTCGTAGTTCCAGACCCGGTCGAGGATCTGAGCCTTCGAGAGCACCCGTCGCGGGTTGCGCATCAGGTATCTCAGCAGCTCGAACTCGGTCGCCGTGAGGTGCACCTCGGTACCGGCCCGCATGACCTCGTGGCTGTCCTCGTCGAGGGTGAGGTCGCCGACGACGAGCATCGAGTCGGACGAGCTGACCGCCACCGTCGTGCGTCGCATCAGCGCGCGCACCCGGGCCACGACCTCCTCGAGCGAGAAGGGTTTGGTCACGTAGTCGTCACCCCCTGCGGTCAGGCCCGAGACCCGGTCTTCGACGGCATCCTTGGCGGTGAGAAACAGCACAGGAACGCTGTCGTTGTCGGCACGCATGCGCCGCAGCACCTCGAGCCCGTCGAAGTCGGGGAGCATCATGTCGAGCACGACCGCGTCGGGGTCGAAGTCGCGGGCCACTCGAACGGCCTCCATGCCGGTGCCCGCCGAGCGCACCTCCCAGCCTTCGTAGCGCAGGGCCATGCCGAGCAGCTCGGTGAGGTTGGGCTCGTCGTCGACGACCAGCACCCGCACCGGCGAGCCATCCAGACGCTGAAGATGGGCGGCAGTGGCCTTCGACTTCTCGTTCATGGCACCAGTCAACCTGTGCGGTCTGTGTGAGCGCCACCATCTTCCTGTGTGATCTCTGTGGATGCCCTGTTGCACGGTCCCAGCCCTCCGCTACCCACCACGGTCTGGCCACAGCCTGGGGTCGCAGCGTGGGGTCGCAGCGTGGGGTCGCAGCGTGGGGTCATAACCCCCGACACCATCGTTCCGCCGTGCGCTCGCGCTGGAGTGCGAAGAGGTCGGCCATCCCGGCCGGGCTGGCCCTGCTGTGAACCTCAGCGGGTGCGGTCGCTGCGGCAGTGGCCCTGCCAGCCGGGTCGACCAGCAGGATCCGAACCAGCGGGGACAGTCGAGCCCCGGCCCGCCGACGGCATCGGGCGGGGGTTCGCGGCCCGACCCAGGCGTGGTGGACACCTGAGCCCTGCGTCGCGGCCGGCCGCCTTGAGCCCCCAGGCAAGCCTCCCCTTCGGTGACACCGGCCGGGTGCGGTGTCACGATCAGAGCTGAACCAGCTGATCGGAGCCGCAGGTATGTCTGACACCCGGGCCGGGGGCGCCCCTGACGAGCTCGACGCGGTCAGGGAGCGCACGGCCTCCCGACAGGCGAGCGAGCCACACGACTCCAACGTGTCGAGTCGGCTCAACTGGCTTCGGGCCGGCGTGCTCGGAGCCAACGACGGCATCGTCTCCACAGCGGGTGTCGTCGTCGGGTTCGCCGCGGCGACCAGCAACCGAGGGGCGATCATCCTGGCCGGCATCGCGGCGCTGGCCGCCGGCGCCCTGTCGATGGCGGCGGGTGAGTACGTCTCAGTCAGCACCCAGCGCGACTCCGAACGTGCGCTCATCAAGCTCGAGCGCCAAGAGCTGCACGACGACCCCGACGGAGAGCTGGCCGAGCTGGCGGAGATGTACGAGCACAAGGGCCTCAGTCACGACCTCGCCCACCAGGTGGCCGTCGAGCTGACCGCGAAGGACCCCCTCTCGGCGCACGCCGACATCGAGCTCGGCATCGATCCCGACGACCTGACCAACCCGTGGGCTGCGGCCGGCGCCTCGATGGCGGCGTTCATCGTGGGTGCGCTGCTTCCGCTGCTGACCATCACCTACGCGCCGCAGAACCTGCGCACGATCGTGACCTTCGCCGCCGTCGCGGTCGCCCTCGTGCTGACCGGCTGGGCCAGCGCCCGCCTCGGCCGCAGCCCCGTGCCACGCGCCATCGCCCGCAACGTGGTCGGCGGTCTGCTCGCCATGGTCATCACCTACGCCATCGGGGCCGTGGTCGGCCTCAACCTTGGGTCCTGACCTTTCGGCTCTGGTGCGTGAACACCCTCCTCGGCTGTACGCTGTCCTGAGGACCACACCCGTGCCCGCGCCGACTAGGCGACGAGCCGCGATCGTCGCCAAGCGCGAGACGGTCGGGCATCAGGCCCCAGCCCCTTGGCGCAACCTGAGTGGGGCAGCACCTGAGGCACTGGCCAGGTCCAGCACGAACCGGTACGACCGGCCCGCAGCTCGTGGGCCGTTTCGTGGGGAACCCGGCTCGTTGGTCCAACGCCTCGTCATCAGGAGGAGCATGTCGCCCAATGTCCGTCGCCGGACGTCCGGTCGCCCCAGCGGTCGCGTCGCCCTGACGCGCCCTGACGACCCCGCGCCGATCATCCCCATCCTGGCTCGCCGGGTGCGCGAGATCGAGGCCAAGGTCGGTCGTGGCCCGATGAGCCCCGCGAACCGCACGAAGTTTCAGGTGATCGCCCTCCTCGTGCGCTCGGAACGCGCCCGCATCAAGGGTGACCCCGAGATCGCGTCGGGGGCCCGCACCGAGCTGCTCAAGCGTCTTGACGGCATCGCGACCATCCTGGCCCAGGTGGCCTCCCGTGACACGAGCCTGCTCACCCTGCTCGACGGCAAGACCCCCGGCCCGGCCGCTCAACGGCTGCGGCTCGACTGGCTGCTCGAGTCGGGCGCCGAGCTGGCGCCCGAGGACATGGTCATCATCGCCCCGGCGCCGCCCGCTCCGGTCATCCCGGCCGGGGTCACGACGACGCAGGCGCCGGTTCCGGCCTCCGTCTCGTCGCGAGTGATGTCCAACCCCTTCCTCGCGCCCGACCTCGGGCGGGCCCTGCAGCACGAGCGCCTCCCGGGGCGCCTCGCCGGGTGGGACCTCATGGACCCGTTGTACCGCGCCTTCGAGGAGGGAGCCGGGGGCGAGGCCGCCACCATGGACCTGCCACCTGCGCCCGCCATCGACCGCATCTCGCCGCAGGGCTCGACCCTGATGGTGCACCAGGCTCGCTTCCTCGAGGAGGTGCGCCTCGGGCACCGCACCTTCCTGCTCGCCGACGAGCCGGGCCTCGGCAAGACGGCCCAGTCGTTGCTCGCCGCCTCCGTCGCGGGTGCCTACCCGATGTTGGCCGTGGTGCCGAACGTCGTGAAGATCAACTGGGCCCGCGAGGTGCAGCGCTGGACCCCCCACCGTCGCGTCGCCGTGATCCACGGAGACGGCCGCGACGTCGACGCTTTCGCCGACGTCTTCGTGGTGAACTACGAGATCCTCGACCGGCACTTCGCCTGGCTGTCGAGCCTCGGGCTGCGCTCGATGGTGGTCGACGAGGCGCACTTCATCAAGAACCTCAAGTCGCAACGGTCGCAGCAGGTGCTGGCCCTCGCCGACCGTCTGCGTGACCTCACGCCCGGAGGCAACCCGCTGCTGATGGCCCTCACCGGCACGCCGCTCATCAACGACGTCAAGGACTTCCAGGCGATCTGGACCTTCCTCGGCTGGGTCAAGAACAACAAGCCCACCTCCGAGCTCATCGGTCGTCTCGAGGAGACCGGGCTCACGCCGTCAGACCGGGGCTTCTACCGCGAGGCGCGCTCGGCCGTTGTCGACATGGGCATCGTGCGCCGACGCAAGGTCGACGTCGCCAAGGACCTGCCCGAGAAGCGCGTCGCCGACATCCCCGTCGAGCTCGATGACGACCTCGGCCGTTCCGTGCGCCAGGCCGAACGGGCCCTGGGGCAGCGCCTGCTGGTCAAGTACCGCGCGTTCCTCGCCGAGCACCACGGCGCCGAGATCCCCGGTGAGCCCGACGAGGGGCTGATGCGTCGCGTGGCCGCGGCCGAGCTGAAGTCCTCCTCGGCGAAGAACGGCACCGAGAACGTCTTCTCACTCGTGCGCCGCATCGGTCAGGCCAAAGCCTCGCTCGCGTCCGACTACGCCATCCAGCTCTCGCACTCGGTCGGCAAGGTGGTCTTCTTCGCGAAGCACATCGACGTCATGGACACGGCCGAGCGCAGGCTGGCGGATGCCGGTCTGCGCACCGTCTCAGTGCGCGGCGAGCAGACCTCGAAGCAGCGCCAGGTCGCTATCGACGCCTTCCAGAACGACCCGGAGGTCGCGGTCGCCGTCTGTTCTCTCACCGCCGCCGGGGTCGGCCTCAACCTGCACGCCGCCTCGAACGTGGTGCTCGCCGAGCTGTCGTGGACCGCCGCCGAGCAGGGCCAGGCGATCGACCGAGTACACCGCATCGGCCAGGACGAACCGGTCACCGCGTGGCGCATCCTGGCCGCCGGCACCATCGACTCCAAGATCGCCGAGCTCATCGACGCCAAGCAGGGGCTCGCTGCCCGCGCTCTCGACGGCAGCGACGAGGAGGTCGC
>JBBSTU010000118.1:0-12157 GCA_038235595.1 Actinomycetales bacterium
TCACGCCCGACGACCACGACAGTGGTGGTGGAGCGCACCTCGAGCAGCACGGCCAGGGCCAGAGCCATCTGGTCAGTTCGGCTGCGTGACGCCGGGTTGTAGAGCGCGACAACGAGGTCTGCACTCGCGACCGCCCGTAGCCGGGCTTCGATGACCGACCAGGGCTTGAGCCGGTCGCTGAGCGACATCACGGCGAAGTCGCCGCCAAGGGGTGCGCCGGCCCGAGCCGCCACGGCCTGGGCCGCGGTCACGCCGGGAAGCACCCGGATCGACACGTCACCGAAGGCCCCGTCGTCGGCGGCCTCAAAGACGGCCGACGCCATGCCGAACACGCCGGCGTCGCCACCGGAGACGACGGCGACGCGCTCCCCTTCACGTGCGAGCTCGAGGGCACGGCGGGCGCGGTCGACCTCGACGGTGTTGCCCGAGGCGTGCCGCGTCAGTCCCGCACGCTGTGGCACGCGGTTCACGTAGGGGGCGTAACCGACGACGTGGTCGACCTCGGCCAGTGCAGCAGACACCTCAGGGGTCAGCCACCGGTCAGGGCCCGGGCCGAGACCGACCACCACGACCTCACCGCACGGATGCCGCTCACCCGGCGTGACGGCATCCGTCGAGCCTGACTGTGCTGCAGTCGAGCTCGACGCCGCGCGACCGGCTGCATCGGCGCGCTGGTCTTGCCCGGGAACGACGATCATCGACATGTAGGGCACGGAGGAGGCGTCGACGTCGGCCACGGAAAGCACCCGCTCGGAGTCAGAGCTGGCGCGCTCGACGTAGCGTGCGTCGTGGAGGCGGCCCGCCTGCCGTAGCGCCTCTCGCACCCCATCGAAGGTGCGGCCCAGCTTCATGATCACGGCGGCGTCGGTATCGGCAAGTCGACGGGCCAGCTCGGGCACCGGAAGGGTGCCGGGCAGGATCGTGAGAACGTCTTCGTGGCGACACAGGCCCGTGGCGACGGCTGCCGTGGAGCCGCTCACCGAGGTTACTCCCGGCACCACGGACGCGTCGTACCGGTCGGCGAGGCGGTCGTGCAGGTACATGTAGGTGCCGTAGAAGAGGGGGTCACCCTCGGCGATGACCGCCACGTTGCGGCCCGAGTCAAGATGTGCGGCAAGGCGATCGGCTGACTCGTCGTAGAAGTCCGCCATGAGGCCGTGGTAGCCCAGAGGGTGGTCGGTGGCGCCGGTGGTCACCGGGTAGACGAGCAGCACCTCGATGGCATCGGGCCGAAAATAGCGCGCGGCGATGCGGCGGGCGATCGAGTCGCCACGGGTGCCGCTGTGAAAGGCGACGACGTCGGCCTCGCCGAGAAGGCGAGCCGCCTTGATGGTGACGAGCTCGGGGTCGCCCGGCCCGACGCCGACTCCCCGCAGCCACCCGGGCCCGCTCACAGCTCGTCTTCTCGCGCCAGCGCGTTGAGGGCCGACGCCGCGAGTGCCGAGCCGCCCCGGCGGCCGTGTACGACGAGCCACGGAATGTCGAACGGGTTCTCGGTGAGGGCCACCTTCGACTCGGCCGAGCCGATGAAGCCGACGGGGATGCCGACGATCGCAGCGGGGCGAGGCCCGCCGTCGGCGATCCGCTCGAGCAGGTGGAACAGGGCCGTGGGTGCGTTGCCGATGGCGACGACGGCCCCTTCGAGCCGGTGGTCCCAGAGCGACACCGCGGCGGCCGACCTCGTGGTGTCCCACTCCCTGGCGAGGTGGGCAACCCGGCCGTCCCGCAGCGTGCAGACGACGTCGTTGTCGCGAGGCAGGCGGGCGCGGGTGACACCAGAGGCGAGCATGCCGGCATCCGTGAAGATGGTCGCGCCTGACTCGAGCGCAGAACGGACGGTGCTGACGAGCCTCGGATGAACCGCGATCTGCCCGGTCAGGTCGACGTCACCACTGGCGTGCACCATCCGCACGGCCACCACCCTGGCACTCTCGGGCAGATGGTCTAGGCGAGCTTCGGCACGGATGGTGGCGAACGAGCGCCGGTAGATCTGCTGCCCGTCGCGCTCGTAGTCGTAGCGACGCGTCGGTGGGCTGAGCTGCTCGTGCTGTTCGTGCTGCTCGGTCGGCGTGGTGCGAGTCGGGGTGCTCAACGGTCCTCCACGGTGATCAGTTCGAGGGCGGCGTCGACCGACGTCGGCGCCAGCAGGTCGACGAAGGGGGTCGTCGGGGTTCCGCATCGTCGCTCACACCCGCTGACGTGCACCGGGAGCAACCCGACCGGCAGGCGGGGTGCGAGACGGCGGGCCAGCGACCGGGTGTCGACGGTCGACTTCGCGCACCCTGGCGACCCGGTGCAGGCGTGCAGCCTGACCCAGGGCGACTCGGCGCTCGTCATGAGGCCGGCGGCTGCGAGGTGTCGCAGCGCGGCGGCGCCGTTCTCGATGACGAGCGAGCGCCACGGGGTGATGCCCACCCGGTCGGTGCACGAGGCCAGGGCATCGAGGTGAGGGGGGGTGAGCAGTCCGAGGGGCACGCCGACGACCGCGTGACCGCCCACCGCCCCGAACGGTCGAGACGCCGTTGTGGTGTTTGTGTTTCGTCGGCGGTGCGAGCTGTCGGTCGGCGGCCCGATGAAGCGGTCGAGCTCGGCGACGTGCCATGCCCCCCCGCCGCTCGTCTGGTTGGCGTGCACGAAGTCTCGCGACAGGTCGATGAGCAGGTCGGCGGCCCGGCCGAGCGGTACCGACCAGCCGCGATCCGCAGAGGCCGCCAGCACCGTGGCCTGCTGGGGGCCGGTGGCGACCAGGCCGAGGTCGAAGGCCTCGGTGACCACATCGCCTCGACCATCGTCGAGGGCGAACAGAAAGCGCCCGGGCAGGGCGGCGAGTGTGGGATCGGCGCAGATCCTGCTGTCCAGATCGCGGACAAGAGGTCTCAGATCGGCCTGGCCGGCACCGTCGAGACCGGTGAGCGGCGAGACCACGACATTGCGCACCAGCTCGTGGGACGGCGACGGCACCAGCCCCGTGGACACCACCGCATCCCGTGTCTCGGCAGTCAGGGGAACGGCCAACCCGCGGATCTGGAGGGAGCCGCGCGAGGTCAGCTGGATGCTCGGATCGCACTGGTGGGCAACGATGCTCATCAAACGCCGCAGAGATGAGACAGAGACGGGCAGACCGCCGGTACGAAGTCTCACGATGGCTCCGTCGGCGGCCGCAAAGGGTCGTGAGAGCCCAGGGCAGGCGTCCGCCGCCGTTCTCGGCTGCGTCCCGGGCTCGCTCACGCGGCACATCGTAGGCCCGGGGCTACGCAGGGAGCCGAGGCAGGGGGGAGGCAGGGGGGAGGCTCTGCCCGCCCGTCCCAACCGCCGCGCCGCGCTAGGGTGGCGGCAGCGTCATCGACCAGGAACCCGGTGTGAGTCCGGGACGGTCCCGCCACTGTGAACCAGCCGCACCTCGGGCCGGTGAGTCAGGAACTGCCGGCGGCGCCTCACATCCTTTCGACCGCGGGGCGCGGACACCCCGCCGAGGAGCCTTCATGACGCGTACCCCTGCTGGCCACGAGCCGGCCGACAACCTTCCCCCGGAGCCTGACGGGGCGGCAGGTGCGTCGGCTCGTGTGGCGCTGCTCTCGACGTCTGACACCGACCTCGTGTGTGCCCGGGGCAGCGGGGTCGACTACCTCGTCGCCAACCCGTCGAGGCCGGGCCACACGTCCATGGCCGACGCGATCGAGGCTGCCGACGTCGTCGTCGCCCGCATCCTCGGGGGCCCACAGGACCTCTGTGACGGTTTCCGCCGCATCCGTGGGATCGACAAGCCGATGGTGGTGCTCGGCGGCGAACAGACCCCGAACGCGGCGCTGATGGAGCTCTCGACGGTGGCGCCCGGCGTCGTCGCCCAGGCGCACGGCTACCTCGCGGAGGGCGGCGCCGCGAACCTGCGTGAGCTGCACGCGTTTCTCGGCGACACCCTGCTCATGACGGGCCAGGGCTTCGCGCCACCGGAGTCGCTGCCGAAGTGGGGCGTGCTCGAGCGGGCGCAGCCAGCCGCGCCCGAGGCGGCCGGCCAGCCGCGCCCTCGCGTCGCGATCCTCTTCTACCGAGCGCAGTTCGCCGCCGAGAACACTGCCTACGTGCACGCCCTCGCCGACGCGGTCGACGCTGCCGGCGGCGTCGGCGCGCCCATCTACATCGCCTCGCTGCGCGACGCCCCGGCCGACCTGCTCGAACACCTCGCCGACTGCGACGCGCTCATCACTACCGTGTTGGCGGCGGGCGGCACCAAGCCCGGCACGGCCGGCGCCGGCGAAGACGACGAGGCCTGGGACGTGCAGGCCCTCGCCGCCCTCGACGTGCCGATCATCCAGGGCCTATGCCTCACCTGGAGCCGCGAACAGTGGGCCGAGAGCGACGTGGGCATGACGCCGACCGACGTCGCCACCCAGGTCGCCGTGCCCGAGTTCGACGGCCGCATCATCGGAAGTGTCTTCTCGTTCAAGGAGACCGACGCCGACGGCCTGCCGCACTACGCGCCCGACCTCGAGCGATGCGCTCGCCTGGCCACGCTGGCGGTCAACCACGCGAGGTTGCGTCACGTCGCCCCGGCCGACCGCAAGGTCGCCATCGTGCTGTCGGCCTACCCGTCGAAGCACTCACGCATCGGCAACGCCGTCGGTCTCGACACCCCTGTGTCGATCATCCGGCTGATGCGGGCCATGCGGGATGCCGGCTACGACCTGGGTGCCCCTGGCGAGATCCCCGGCACCGGGCCTCTCGAGCCTGTCGACGGCGAGAGCCTCGACACCACCGCCGGCAACGCGCTCATCCACGCCCTCATCGCAGCCGGTGGGCAGGACGAGAACTGGCTGACGCAGGAGCAGCTCTCGGGGCAGCCGGTGCGTATCCCGGCCGCGCGCTACCGCGAGTGGTTCGCCCGTCAGGCGCCCGAGCTGGTCGAGGGGGTGACCCGTCACTGGGGCGCCGCGCCCGGGGAGGTCTTCGTCGACCATCACGGCGCGGGAGGCGACCCCGACGGCGAGCTCGTCGCCGCCTCGATCAGGGCCGGCAACGTCGTCGTGCTCGTGCAACCGCCACGTGGTTTCGGCGAGAACCCGATCGCGATCTACCACGACCCCGACCTGCCGCCCACCCACCACTACCTGGCCGTGTACGACTGGCTGGCCAGGGAGTTCGGCGCCCACGCCGTCGTGCACATGGGCAAGCATGGCAACCTCGAGTGGCTGCCGGGCAAGAACCTCGCCCTGTCGGCGGCGTGCGGCCCCGACGCGACGATCGGCTCGATCCCACTGGTCTATCCCTTTCTCGTCAACGACCCCGGTGAGGGCAGCCAGGCCAAGCGGCGCGCCCACGCGACGATCATCGACCACCTGGTGCCGCCGATGGCCCGAGCCGAGAGCTACGGCGACATCGCCCGTCTCGAGCAGCTGCTCGACGAATACGGCAACGTCATCGCGATGGACCCGGTCAAGGCGCCGGCTCTGCGCGCCGAGATCTGGACCCTCATCCAGGCCGCCAAGATGGACCACGACCTGGGCCTGACCGACCGGCCCGACGACGACGCCTTCGACGAGTTCGTCATGCATGTCGACGGCTGGCTCTGCGAGGTCAAGGACGTCCAGATTCGCGACGGGCTCCACACGCTCGGCGAGGCCCCAGAGGGGGAAGGCCTGACCAACCTCGTGCTCGCGATGCTGCGCGCCAACCAGGTCTTCGCCGGCTCGGTCGGTGCGGTCCCGGGGCTGCGGGCCGCGATGGGGCTCACCGAAGGTGACGGCAACCGGTCGGAGGTCGACGACGCGGAGGCGATGGCCAGTGCCCTGGTGCACGCCCTGGCCGAATCGGTCTGGGACGCAACAGCGGTCACCGAGATTGTAGACGGGCAGCTGGGTGACCGGTTGACGTCCGAGCAGCACGACGCGGTCTGCCGTTCGCTCACCTTCGCGTGCCACGAGGTGGTGCCGCGACTGCGAGGCACGGCAGGCGAGATCGACGCGGTGCTGCACGCACTCGACGGTGGCTACACCCCGGCCGGGCCGTCGGGCTCACCCCTGCGCGGTCTGGTCAACGTGCTGCCCACGGGCCGCAACTTCTACTCCGTCGACCCCAAGGCGATTCCGTCACGGCTGGCCTGGCAGACCGGGCAGGCGATGGCCGACTCGTTGCTGCAGCGACACCTCGACGACACAGGGGAGTGGCCGCGCTCGATCGGGCTGTCGGTCTGGGGTACCTCGGCGATGCGCACCTCGGGCGACGACATCGCCGAGGTGCTCGCGCTCATGGGGGTCCGCCCCCAGTGGGACGAGATGTCGCGGCGGGTCGTCGGCCTCGACGCCATCCCCCTGTCCGAGCTCGGTCGCCCCCGTGTCGACGTCACGGTGCGCATCTCCGGCTTCTTCCGCGACGCGTTCCCCCACGTCATCGTCATGCTCGACGACGCCGTGCAGCTCGTCGCGGGCCTCGACGAGACCCACGACGACAACTTCGTCAAGGCCCACGTGGCCGACGACCTCGCGGTGCACGGTGACGCACGCCGCGCCACCACCAGGATCTTCGGCTCCAAGCCCGGCTCGTACGGGGCCGGCATCCTGCCTCTGATCGAGGCGGGCAACTGGCGCTCCGACGCCGACCTCGCGGAGGTCTACGCCACGTGGGGCGGGTTCGCCTACGGCAAGGGCCTCGACGGCATCCCGGCGCGTGGAGACATGGAGCGCAACTACGCCCGCATGGACGTCGCGGCCAAGAACATCGATACGCGTGAGCACGACATCGCCGACAGTGACGACTACTTCCAGTACCACGGCGGCATGGTCGCCACCGTGCGCGCGTTGACCGGCCGTGAGCCGAAGGCCTACGTCGGAGACTCGACGACGCCGGATGCCGTGCGCACCCGGTCGCTGGGCGAAGAGACGGCCCGCGTCTTCCGGGCCCGCGTCATCAACCCGCGGTGGATCGCCGCGATGCGAAAGCACGGCTACAAGGGCGCCTTCGAGCTGGCGGCGACGGTCGACTACCTCTTCGGCTTCGACGCGACCGCCGGCGTGGTGACCGACTGGATGTACGAGCAGCTCGCGCAGACCTACGTGCTCGACAAGGAGAACCGCGACTTCGTGCAGCACGCGAACCCGTGGGCTTTGCAGGGCATGATCGAGCGGCTGCACGAGGCGGTCGAGCGAGGTCTGTGGGCCGAGCCCGACCCGCAGGTACTGGCCGATCTGCAGCAGGTCTACCTCGACGTGGAAGGTGACCTCGAGAGCTGAACGCAGCCGGCCACTGTCACGTTCTCGGTCGGGGCGGTCGCGGGATCATCAACCTGAGTCGCGAAGGATGAGCGTGAGGCTTGAGGGGCGGCCCAGTCTTTACAGCCGAACGATCGTGGCGGGAGGTTTCGTCTTCTGTTCGGGCACCGCTGGTATCGATCCCCGAACGGGTCACGTGCGCGAGGGTATGGAGGCACAGCCTGAGCAGGCGCTGCGAAACCTGTCTGCCATCCTCGAAGTCGCAGGCGCCTCGCTGGCCGCCCTGGTGACAACCACGATCTTCTATGCCGACGTGAACGACTTCGCCAAGCTCAACGAGGTGTACTCACGCTTCATGCCCGACCCACTCCTGCCCGCTCTGCGCCTGCGAAGGTCACCCTGTCACGCGGGCTCCCCGTGTCGATAGAAGCGGTCGCGCTACTGCCGATCTGATGCCTGCCCTTTCCGAGCAGCGCTGTGCCACGGTTCTGCCGCGCCGGCTCACCCCAGGTGGCGCAGATTCACCGGGGCCGGAAGCAACCTGCGTAGTGTCGTCGAGGCGCACCGTTTCGAGCCTGTCGACAGGCTCAGACAGGACTCGCGCACCCGGCCAACACCCCACCGAGAGGACACCCCGTCGTGACCACCGAGCTGCACGTCGCCACCACCGGCTCCGACCACGCGGACGGATCCGCTGCCAGCCCCTTCCGCACGATCGGGCGCGCTGCCGAGCTGGCCCAGGCCGGTGACCGGATCGTCGTTCACGAAGGTGAGTACCGCGAGTGGGTCCGGCCGGCCCGGGGCGGCCTCAGCGACCTACGCCGGATCACCTATGAGGCCGCCGACGGCGAGCGCGTCGTCATCAAGGGCTCCGAGCGGGTGACCGGATGGGAGCGCGCCGACAACGCAGACGCCGCCGTCTGGACGGTCGAGGTGCCCAACGAGCTCTTCGGCGCCTTCAACCCCTTCGCCGAGGAGGTCGTCGGCGACTGGGTCGTACGACCGATCCAAGCCGGCGCACGCAAGCACCTTGGTGACGTCTACCTCGACGGGCGTAGCTGCTACGAGGTCGGCAGCCCGGACGAGGTGTCGACCGCAGCTCGCCGCGACGAGGTCGTCGACGACTGGACGGCGCGACCGGTCCCCGTTCACGATGCCGACCAGACGGCCTACGTCTGGCACGCGCAGGTCGGCCGCGCGGCCACCACCATCTGGGCGAACTTCTGGGGCGCCGACCCGAACGAGCGGCTGGTCGAGATCAACGTGCGGCGCTCGGTGTTCTACCCGACCGAGCACCACGTCGACTACATCACTGTGCGTGGTTTCGAGCTGTGCCAGGCGGCCACGCCGTGGGCGCCCCCGACCGCGGACCAGCCAGGGCTCATCGGGCCCAACTGGGCCAAGGGCTGGGTCATCGAGGACAACCTCATCCACGATGCCAAGTGCGTCGCCGTCTCCATCGGCAAGGAGGCGTCGACCGGCAACAACAACTACACGCTCCGCGGCGACAAGCCCGGCTACCAGTACCAGCTCGAGTCGGTCTTCTCCGCCCAGCAGATCGGCTGGAACAAGGAGCACATCGGCTCGCACGTCATCCGCCGCAACACCATCTACGACTGTGGGCAGTGCGCCATCGCCGGGCATCTCGGCTGCGTGTTCTCCACGATCGAGGACAACCACATCTACCGCATCGCGGTGAAGCGGGAGTTCTACGGGCACGAGATCGCCGGCATCAAGCTGCACGCGGCCATCGACGTCGAGATCACCTACAACCGCATCCACTCGTGCTCGCTCGGGATCTGGCTCGACTGGCAGACCCAGGGCACCCGGGTGGCCCGCAACCTCCTCTACGGCAACTCCCGCGACCTCTTCGTCGAGGTGAGCCACGGCCCCTACGTCGTCGACCACAACATCTTCGCCTCGCCCGTCTCGATCGAGTCGTTCAGCCAGGGTGGCGCCTACGTGGGCAACCTCGTGTGCGGCACCCTGGGTCTGACCCAGGTGATGGACCGCGCGACCCCGTACCACCGGCCCCACAGCACGCAGGTCGCCGGGTACGCCGTCATCTACGGCGCCGACGACCGCTGGATCGGCAACGTGTTCGCGGGCGGTGACGTTGCTGAGGCTTACGGGCCCGACGCGCACACCCACGACGGCGCGGGGGTGGGTACCGCCGGCTACGACGGGCACCAGTCAACCTTCGAGGCCTACCTCGCCCTCATCGACGCCCAGCCCCCAGGTGACCACAACCGCTTCCCCGAGGTGCCGCAGGCGGTCTACATCCGGCACAACGCGTATGCCGGCGCAGCCACGCCGTACGCGGACGAACACGGCCCGCTGCGACTCGACTCGGCGGCCTTCGCCGTCGTCGAGGACGGCGACGCCGTGTTTCTCGAAGCCGACCTCCCGCCGTCGTTCGACGGGCTGCAGGTCGATGTCGTCACCGGCGCCGCCCTGCCGCGGGTGCGTTTCGTCGACGCCGACTTCGAGGAGCGCGACGGTTCACCCGTGACGATCGACCACGACCTCCTCGGGGCGCGCAAGGACCTCGATGCGGTCTACCCGGCCGGCCCGATCGCCACCCTGTCGGCAGGGACCTCACGCCTTCGGGTGTGGTGACCCGGGCAGCCGCCCGGCACCCCAGCTCGCTTCTCGACTGAGGTGGCCCTGGGTGGATGATGGAGGTCATGACTGCGGCGACCCTCTCCACCCCAAGGCTGGCCGAGCTGCGGGCGGCATCCCTCACGTATGCCGATGTCGGCGCGACCCGCGGAGAGCTTCCAGCCGGCTATCGCCACGCGCGACGGCGGGCCGCCATCGGCGCCGGGCCAACCCAGTTCCGCGCCGCGGCCGGCGCGTTGATGGCCTGGCAGGTACAGCGTCGGGCCGGCACCGAGGTGCGGGCCTCGGCGCCGGTGGTGGCGGTCGACGAGGTGGCCGACCTTCGCGTCGGGGTCGGCCCGCTTCGGGTGACGGCCCCTGTTCGTGTCGTGCACACCATCGACACCCCGCACAGCCGAGGCTTCGCCTACGGCACGTTGCCCGGTCATCCGGTGTCAGGAGAGGAGCAGTTCGTGGTCGAGCTGATGCCCTCCGGGCTGGTGCTGCTCACCATCACGGCCTTCTCGCGACCGGCCTGGCGGCTCGCCCGGCTGTCCGGCCCGTTCGACGACCTGGCGCAGGCCCTCATGACCCGGCGCTACCTGCTCGCCCTGCGTGCACCCCTGCCGACGACGCTCTGACTCGGCTACCGGGGGATGGCCCGGCCGGTGGCGCCGTAGCGCAGCAGGTAGGTGTCCATCACCCACCCGTGCCGTTCCCGCGCATTCGCTCGTACCCGACGCACCTCGTCGATCACGTCGTGCAGCCGCCCCGAGACGAGCAGCTCGTCGGGCGTTCCGAGGTAGGCGCCCCAGAAGAGCTCGAGGCCCGGATGCCGCTCTGCCAGCTCAGCGCACGCGAGGTGACCGTCGAGCATCACGACGACGTCACCCAGGCCCGGGTCGTACTCCTCGACGAGCCGGCGTCCGGTGGTGATGTGGATCGGAGCACCGATGCGGTTCAACGTGATTCGGTGTCGGGCGGCGAGCAGCTGTGGCGCACTGATACCGGCGATCACGTCGTGATCGACGTCGTCACCCGACTCCGTCCAGCGGGCTGACAACGCGTCCACGATGCGGATCGTCGAGTCGTAGAAGGCCGGGTCGCCCCACACCAGAAACCCCACGGTCTGCTCCGTCTCGCCGAGGCTCCTGATGACCTTGTCGTAGGCAGCCACCCGGGCCGCGTGCCAGTCGCGCACCCCCTCGCCGTACGCCGAAGCGTCACGGTCGGCGTCGGGCCCACGCTTCGGGTCGGCCACCTCGACCAGGCGATAGGGCCGGTCGGCGGGGATGAAGGCGTCGCAGATGGCTTGACGAGCCGTGACGAGGTCGGCGGCGCGTTCACCCTTGTCGGCGACGAGGAAGACGTCGACGGTGCCGAGGGCGGCGACGGCCTCGCCGGTGAGGTGGGTGGGGTTGCCCATCCCGATGCCGATGATGCGCACCCTGCTGATCATGAGACTGGGGCGACGCCGGCGACGGGGTGGGGAGTCGTGGCGCGGGTCAGGGCGAGCAGCGCGTCGATGTCGACGTGCTGCTCGACGGCGTCGGCGAGGATGTCGAGCATCCGCTCGCGCCGCTCACCGAACCCCGGTGCGTCGGGGGCCGGCCGCCACCGGGAGCCGGCCGTGTCGGCCACCTCGAGCAGCCAGGCCCGACGGAAGTCGTCGTTCTCGAAGGCGCCGTGCCACATCGTTCCCCAGACCGGCCCGACGTGCCAGCCGTCGAGAAAGGCTTCGGTGGCAGTCTCTTTCGCCTGTGCGAGGCCGTGGTGGATCTCGTAGGCCGTCACGGGGTGGCCGCGCCACGACCCCGACGGCCGGCCCAGCACCTTGTCGGCTCCGAACTCGACGCGCGTGGGCAGCAGCCCCAGACCCTCGACGACCCCGAGGCCGGTCTCGACGTCGTCGCAGATCTCGTGGGCGAGCATCTGGTAGCCACCGCAGATGCCGAGCACGGGTCGACCGGATGCCGCTCGGCGGGTCACGACGTCGGCCAGCCCCCGCTCGCGCAGCCAGGCGAGATCGCTTGCGGTCGAACGCGAACCGGGCAGAACCACGATGTCAGCGGCTTCCACGATGCCCGGGTCGACGGTGACGATCACGTCGACGCCGGGCTCGGAGGCCAGCGCGTCGACGTCGGTCGCGTTCGAGATTCGCGGCAGCCTGACGACCGCGACGGTGAGTCGGTCGCCTGATGCCTCCGGCGTCGGGCCCGACGATGCGCTGGAGGCGCGCCAGTGGCCGACCTCGAGGGTGTCCTCGCTGTCGAGCCACACGTCGAGCAGCCACGGGATCACCCCGACGAACGGCACCCCGGTGCGGGCGGTGATCTCGACGAGTCCCGGTTCGA